>JAIEQK010000236.1 GCA_019747795.1 Gammaproteobacteria bacterium
GTTCCCATGGCTCGCATCGCCATCACCGCCACGCTCAGCATCGACGAACAGGAAGTGGAACTCTCCGCGGTGCGTTCGCAGGGTCCAGGCGGCCAGAACGTCAACAAGGTCGCGAGCGCCATCGCGCTGCGCTTCGACATCGCCGCCTCTTCGCTGCCGGCGCGCTACAAGCAGGGCCTGCTGGATCTGAAAGACCGGCGCGTGTCGCGCGAAGGCGTGCTGATCTTGAAGGCGCAGCGCTTTCGCACCCAGGAACGCAATCGCGAGGACGCGATCCTCCGCCTGGTCGAACTGGTGCGCCGCGCGGGCGAGCGCGAGAAGCCGCGGGTGGCGACCAAGCCCACCCACGCCTCGCGCACCCGTCGCCTGGAGGAGAAGAAGCGGCGCGGCGGCGTGAAAAGCCTGCGCCGCGCCCCGCCCGAGGACTGAAGCCGCTCAGATACCCAGGTTGCTGAGCGTCACCATCACGTCGTTCAGGATGGCGGTGACGCGCGGATGCTCGACCTCGAAGCTCTCGACCCGGCGCTTCAGTTCCTGGGTGAGGCCCGCGCCTTCCGCCTGATCGGCGGCGAGTTCGCGCTCGAGATCCGCCACCAGCGCTTCGAGACGCGGCCGCGAGTCGCGATCCTCCAGCTCGGCGAGTTCGCCGCGCAGGCGGTCGAGAAGGTCTTGCAGATGTTCGCGGCTCATGGCTGGGCTCCGAGTTGCTGCGCCATTGGCGCGGAAGGACGGCAGATCAATACCGCCGCCCCTTGCAGGCGGCCCTGACGCAGATCATCCAGCGCCAGGTTGGCCTCTGCCAAAACATAGGTCTGGGTGCTCGTCGCTACGGGCACGCGCGCGGCGAGGTCGAGAAACTCCACCGCGTCCTGTCGCGTCAGGTTCGCGACCGACACGATCTCGCGCTCACCCCACAGGCGTTCATAGGCGAAGCTCGGGATGTCGCTCATGTGGATGCCGCCGCATACCACGCGTCCGCCCTTGCGCAGTAGCGCGAGCGCGGTGGGCACCAGCGCCCCGACCGGCGCGAAGAGCAGCGCCGCGTCGAGCATGACCGGCGGTCGCTCGTCCGATCCACCGGCCCACACGGCGCCCAGGCGGCGCGCGAAATCCTGGGCCGCCATGTCGCCAGCGCGTGTGAAGGCGTAGACCTCGCGCCCCTGCCAGCGCGCCACCTGAGCGATCAGATGCGCGGCCGCGCCGAAGCCGAAGACGCCGAGGCGGCGCGCGTCGCCCGCCATGCGCAGGCTGCGGTAGCCGATGAGCCCGGCGCACAGGAGCGGCGCGACCGCGACATCGTCGAAGCCCGCCGGCAGCGGAAAGCAGTAGCGCGCGTCCGCCACGCAATATTCGGCGTAGCCGCCGTCCCGCGAGCAGCCGGTGAAGGCCGCCGCGTCGCACAGGTTCTCGCGACCTTGCTCGCAATAGAAGCAGGTGCCACAGGTATGGCCGAGCCAGGGAATGCCGACGCGCATGCCCGGCACCAGCTCGCCCCCGTCCGCACCGCGGGCCACCACCGTGCCGACGATCTCGTGCCCGGGAATCACGGGGTAGCGCGCCTGCGGCAGTTCGCCGTCGACCAGGTGCAGATCGGTGCGGCAAACGCCGCAGGCGCTGACCTCGACCAGCACCTGCGCCGCGCCCGGGCGCGGCACCGGCACGGTCTCCCAGCGCAGCGCCTGGCCGGGCCCGTGGGCGCGCTGCGCCTGCATCGACTCAGGCGGCGACGGCGGAGTCATCGAGCCCGGTGAAGAGCAGCTGCAGATCGTTCAGGAAGAGAAAGCCCGCGCTGGTCGGCTGCAGCCAGTCCGCGCGCTGCAGGAGCCAGCCGCGCGCCAGCGCCTCGGCCAGCGGCGCGGCGATGACCTCGCGCGCGAGCCCGGTGCGCTGTTCGAACAGCGCGAGGGGAAAGCCTTCCGCCAGGCGCAGCGCGTTGAGCATGAACTCGGTGGCGAGCTCGACGCCTCGCACCTGCGAGCGTTCATCGACCGCATCGCCGGCGAGCGCCGCGCGCATGTAGCGTTCAGGGTGACGTATGCGCGTCGTGCGCCACACTCGGCCTTCGGCATCGGTACGCTTGCCATGGGCGCCCGCGCCGATCCCGAGGTAGTCGCCGAAATGCCAGTAGTTGAGGTTGTGGCGCGCGGCACGTCCCTCGCGCGCGTAGGCCGAGATCTCGTACTGCGTATAGCCGGCCGCGGCGAGCAGGGCGAGGCCGGCGTCGTAGTCGTCGCAGATCAGATCGTGCTCCGGCAGCGGCGGCGGCCGCCGGCCGAAAGCCGTGCCCTCTTCCAGGGTCAACTGGTACCAGGACAGGTGTTCAGGCGCGAGCGCGATGGCCTGTTCGAGATCGCGAAGCGCGTCGCCGGGTCGCGCCTCTGGCAGGCCGAACATGAGATCGAGATTGAGATTGGCGCAGCCGGCCTCACGCGCCATGGTGACGGCGCGCCGCGCTTCTTCCGCGCCGTGAATGCGACCGAGGCGCGCGAGCATCGCGTCGTCGAAACTCTGGATACCGAGCGACAGGCGATTCACGCCCGCGGCGAGGTAACCGCGCAGGCGCGCGGCCTCGGCGGTGCCCGGATTGGCCTCGAGCGTGATCTCGACGTCGGGCGTGAAGTCCGTGCGCGCCGCGCAACCATCCAGCAGGCGGGCGATGGCCTCGGCGCTAAAGAGGCTCGGCGTGCCGCCGCCGATGAACACGCTCGCGACGCGCGGCCTGGGTCGCTCGCGCAGTTCAGCGTCGAGATCGGCGAGCAGCGCCGTCACGTAGGCCTGTTCGGCCAGAGTCCCGCGCGCTTCGAAGGAATTGAAATCGCAGTACGGGCACTTGCGCACGCACCACGGCAGGTGCAGGTAGAGCCCCTGGCCGTCGCTCACCACGGCCGATGCGCCGCGAGCCCGGCGCACAGCGCGCGGAGCGCCTGGCCGCGATGGCTGAGCGCGTTCTTGCGCGCGGGCGGCAGCTCCGCCGAAGAGAGGCCCTCGTCCGGCACCCAGAAGATCGGGTCATAGCCGAAGCCGCCCGTGCCGCGCGCGGCGGTGAGCAGACGTCCTTCCCACACGCCGGTCGCGATCAGCGGCAGCGGATCCGCGGCCGAGTGCATCGCCACCATCACGCACACGAAGCGGCAGCCGCGTCGGTCTTCCGGCACGTCGCGCATGTCGGCCAGGAGCTTCGCGAGATTGTCAGCGTCGCTCGCGTCCGCGCCGGCATAGCGCGCCGAGTACACGCCCGGCGCGCCACCGAGCGCGTCGACCACGATGCCGGAGTCGTCGGCCAGCGCCGGCAAGCCGCTCTCGCGCGCTGCGTGGCGCGCCTTCAGGATGGCGTTCTCGACGAAGGTCGTGCCGGTCTCCTCGGGGCCCACGATGGAAAACTCGGACTGCGCGCGCACGCGCATGTCGAGCCCCGCCAGCAGTTCGCCGATCTCGCGCGCCTTGCCGGCGTTACCCGTGGCGAGCACCCAGTCCATCAGCCGGCGCGCGCTCGGTCCTGCAGTTCGAACAGGCGGGTGATGCCGCTCGCCGCAAGGTCGAGCATGGCGTTCATCTCGTCGCGACGAAAGGCGTGCCCCTCGGCCGTCCCCTGGATCTCCACGAAGTGGCCAGCGTTGTTCATCACCACGTTCATGTCGGTCTCGGCGTTCGAGTCCTCGGCGTAGTCGAGGTCAAGTACCGGCACGCCACCGACGATGCCGACCGACACCGAGGCCACCGCGCCGTGCAGCGGGTTGGCGGGAATGCGCCGCGCCTTCAGCAGGCTGTCCACCGCGTCGGCGAGCGCGACGTAGGCGCCGGTGATGCTCGCGGTGCGCGTGCCGCCGTCGGCCTGCAGCACGTCGCAGTCGAGCGTCAGCGTGTTTTCGCCGAGCGCGGCGAGATTCACCACCGCGCGCAGCGAACGGCCGATGAGACGCTGGATCTCGAGCGTGCGGCCGCCCTGCTGACCGGTGCTCGCCTCACGGCGCATGCGCGAATGGGTGGAGCGCGGCAGCATGCCGTACTCGGCCGTGACCCAGCCGCGCCCCGAGCCCTTGAGGAAGGGCGGCACGCGCGGCTCGAAACTCGCCGTGCACAGCACGCGCGTGTCGCCGAATTCCACCAGCACCGAGCCCTCGGCGTGGCGGGTGAAACCGCGGGTGAATCGCACATCGCGCATCTGGTCGGCCGCGCGGCCGCTGGGTCGGGCACTCATGGAAAGCTCTCGGCAGGTCTCGGGCCGTCATTATAGGCGCGCGCTTTGCCGGGCGGGGCCTCGAGGCTAAGATTCGCGGACTACAGCGGGCGCCGGGTCCGCCGATCCGGAGCAGCGCCTATGCCACTCAGCATGACTTCCTTCGCGCGCGTCGAGTTCGACACCGCCTATGGCCGCGGCGCCTGGGAGCTGCGCTCGGTCAATCACCGCTACGCCGAAGTGTTCGTGCGCCTGCCGGACGACTTCCGCAGCCTCGAAGGCGCGGTGCGCGAACGCATCGCGGCCTCGGTCAAGCGCGGCAAGCTCGACTGTACGCTGCGCTTCGACGCCGCGCGCAGCGCCTTCAAGGCGCTCAAGGTGAACGAGCGCGCGGTGGCCGACGTGGTGCGCGCTGTGCGCCACGTCGCCGACCTGCTCGGCGACGACATCGCCATCAACCCGCTCGACGTCCTGCGTTGGCCGGGGGTCACCGAGGTCGAGGAAGTGGATCTCGACGCCACCACCCGCCTGGTGCTGAACGGCCTGGACGATGCGCTCGACCAGTTCCTCGACGGACGCAAGCGCGAGGGCGACAAGCTCAAGCAGATCATGCTCGCGCGCCTCGCCGGTGTGCGCGATCAGCTGGTGGTGCTGGAGACGCGCGTGCCCGAGATCATCGACGCGGTGCGCGACCGCTACCAGACCCGCATTCGGGATCTCGCCGATGGGCTCGACGAGTCCCGCGTCGAACAGGAGTGCGCGCTGCTCGTGCAGCGGCTGGACGTCGCCGAGGAACTGGACCGACTCGCCGCCCACGTCGACGAGGTGGCGCGCGTGCTGGAACTGGATGAACCGGTGGGGCGGCGGCTCGACTTCCTGATGCAGGAGCTGAATCGGGAGGCCAATACGCTGGGGTCGAAGTCGGCGCACGTCGACACGGCGAACGCGTCGGTGAATCTGAAGGTGCTGATCGAGCAGATGCGCGAGCAGGTGCAGAACCTGGAGTGAGCACAGCTTCGCCTTCAAGTACCGCGTGCCGCGTCTGCCTTGTATTCGACTGATTCAGGTGAAATCGCACCCCGAGGATCAGTGCGAACGGATGTACAAAGCCGACGCGGCGATTCGGCACACCGCTCAGGGCTGATCAATGAGCTCCAGCAGGCTGCCTGAAGGGTCAAACAGAAAGCAGATTCGCCTGCCGGCGAAATACACCGATGGCTGTGGATGGCTGACCATCCGATAGTCGCGGTCCAGCAGTGCGGCAACCGCGCCATCGAAGTTCGCGGTAGTGAAACCCAGGTGATAGAAGATGGTCCCCCGCTTGAGCCACGGCGTCACCACAGGACGACCCGCATCGAGATCCTGGAGGAGTTCGATCCTGTTCGAGCCCAGCACCAGGAACTGCCCGCGGATTCCCTGCAGTTGGTCCTCGAACACCGCAGACTCCGACACATACCCGAGACTCTGCCACTGCTCCCGGGCTTGGGCCAAGTCGACACACGCAATCCCAACATGATGGAACTGCAGGTCATCGCTCGTGGTCATGCCAGTGGGTTGCGCCAGCCCGCTCAACCTTCAGGTCAACCGTAAGATCAGGTCGACCAGGTCACCAACGTTGCTGAGCTTGGTCACCTCCGTTGTGGGGAATCGACAGCCGAACTCGCGCTCCACGGCGATCATCAGTCGAACATGCGCCAGACTGTCCCATTCCTCCACTTCGTCAGCCGTCAGTTCACGCGTCACGACCAGATCCTCGACGTCGAGTGTCTCTCGAAAGACTTCGGTCAGCCGCGCGATGAGTTCTGCTTCTTGCTTGCTCATGTCTTCCTTTGCAATGAAGTTTCAATCGAAACATCAGGCGCGCGGCCCGCCTTGAGCGCGAAGCGCGTTTCGCCCCCAGCCACCGTTCAATGGCCGGATCATCTGGCGGTCCCGCTCCATGCTTGCCACGCGTCCAAATTGGCGAGGTCGAAGCAGACGTTGGTGAGCGCCACGAAGGTCAGAGTAAGGAAAACCGCAAAAACATGCCAGGTGCGCGACTTGAACAGCGACTTCTTCTGCCACCTGAACCTTCTCACGACCTCGTCGAAACCCAGATTCACGCAGAAACCCAGCCCATAGACCAATCCCATGACCAGCATGTAGCCATTGGGCCCGTGCCACAGGCCGATCAGCACGAAGGTTGCCATGGCCGCTACCATGGGCGCCACCAGGGCCGCGCGAGGAGGTAGGCGACGCATGAGCGCCAGGTTCAAAGGTGTGAACACCAGGTCACGCACAAGTTGCGAGAGTGAAATATGCCAGCGATTCCAGAAGTCTTTCAGGTTGCGTGAAAATATCGGCTCGTTGAAGTTCTCCAATACCGGGATACCGATCAGCGCGGCCAGGCCAATCGCCATGTGGCACGCCCCTGAAAAGTTGAAATACAAGTATGCGAGGCTGCAGTAGGCTGACAGGAGGAAGTCCAGCGCCCATGCACGAACCCGTCATTGAGGAGATTGGTGAACGAGAGCTGCTGAAAAAACGGCGCCAGCACCTTGAACATCAGATAGCCCGTGAGAATGCGCCCCGCGCCGAGCAGCAGACCGGCACGGGAAACGCTCCCGCATGCCATGCCGGTATCGTACATCGAGAGGGGACTGATGGGCCCCAGAGAAAAGGTCGGTAAAAAGAACAGGAATCCCAGATATTGAGCGAGACTTCCCAGGCTGGCCCGGCCATCGCGGATCTCCATGCTCGCCAGTGCCATGCGAAATGACAGATAGGACAATCCCATCGCTTGCCACGCCGTCTGGACCTTCACCGCGAACAGAGTCGCAATCGGGAGCCAGATAGCCAGCAGCCAGAGTTGTTGTCTGCCCTTGCGCGCCTCGGCCAGCAAGCGGTAGTGCACGGTGACCGCGGCAAGGTAGACGAGAATCGTGACCAAGCTCTCGACGGAGTACTTGAGCGGCCTCGTCCAATCCGGCGCGAAGAACCCAAGATACACGAAACCGAGATTCAGGAGCGTGAAGCTCCAGTCCCGTCCCGCGCCGCGCGGCAGCGCTCTCCAGAGCGCCATGATCAAAGTGTATGCGCAAGCGCCCGCCACCCCGACCTGGGTGTCGAATCCGACCTGATCCGGCGCGAACATCAAAAGCCTTGGTAGACCGCATTATCCTGGAACAGGGCGCGCAGCGCATGCCTGGGCATGCGTTCAAGCGTCAGAAGCTCGAACGCCAGCGCGGCCAGTAGAATGACCACGACTACAACATCTGCGAGCCGGCTACTCACGGTAAAGTCCTTGGACGGCAGGCATTAGCGCCATGGTCAAACTAGTGGCGCCCGCTCTGTTCAGATGGCCCGGATTCCGATAAAACGACTTGGCTGCTTCAAGGTCGAGACCGGGAAACAGATCCGCCATCGATATCCCGATGGTAGGCCATGCTCGCTCTACACTACCGCACAGGGGACGCAATCGCAGAGAATCGAGCATCTTGCCGTCCGCCTTGAAGTCTGTCGGGGGGACCAGCGTGGCGAAACGTGCGCCGGCGTCAGTCGCCATTTGGCGGATGCGAAGCAGGAGCTTGGTCTGGAAACACGTATAGGGCTGCGTCGCGCGAGAGAATTGCGCCTGCCTCTCACCCGGTCTCAAGGTCAGGAAGTCGAACGAATGTGGGGACCGACCCTCTACCACTTCAGGCAATGGTCTGAGCGCCGCGCGCCCCTTGCTCCTGTCACGCCAGCCCGCGCTCACGCCCATGAAGCCATGGGCATCGATCAGTTTGCCGACCCGCGTCCCTACAATGCGGCTCCGCGGGCGAGGCTCCGCGGCCATCGTCTGTCGCCAGGCCCACCGCGGAACGCCCAGGAGTCTGGCGTAGTAGAACGGCAGCTTCTCCAGCCAGGTCCAGTCACCGGTGGCAACCGTTCCATCCCAGAAGAACTTGGCGAGATAGTGCGGTGCCTGGTACGAGGTCACCGTTTCGCCGAGCACGACAAGTCGTGGCTTCTTGCGCTCGATGACATCCTTAAGAATCTGCGCGCTGCGATCGAATCCGGCCCAGTTGGTCCCCAGATTGGCGGCGTTGACCGGCCGGCCCAGGTTCTCCGACAGGAGCCGGCTCACAATGCCCACGTCTATCGACGTCTGGGTCTCCGATCCGCCGATGAACAAGATATCGATGTTCTCGGGCCGGCGGAGCAGCTCGCCGACGGTGAAGTAGTTCAGATACCGAAGCGGAACGCTCTTGTACACCAGGGCCCGATCTTCATCGGTCGCGGTTCCCGTCAGGAGGGGGGCGAGCATGACCAGCGCGATCAGGCCAGCAAACAGCGCGGCGTGCAGTCGCGAAGCGAAGGCCGGCATCAGCCAACTTCGCCCCTCGCGATCCAATGAAACCTTGGTGCTGAGAAAGGACACCGCTATCCCGTGCGTTCGACGGTGAATGGGAGGTTCGCCGCCCGATAGCGCTCGAGGTCGAGACGGTAAATCTTGTCCGACCCCGCGACGCTCGTCACCCGCTCGAAGCCAAGTCTGTCGTAATGCTCCGCGACCATGCCGTTCTTCGGCGTCGGGATGTAGTGCCCGATGAGACCGCGCACGCCTACAGCCTCCGCTCGACGCACGATTTCGCGCAGCATGGCTTCCTCCACACGCCGACCGAGAACGCGGCAGCTCATCAACCAGGTGTCCAGCGACCATAGCTGCACCCCATCCTCGTCCAGCGGCCTCGCGATGACGACCGCGATCATGCCGCTGTCACCAAAGCTGTCACGCAGACGAACCTGCAGGGTGAATACCGCTGGGTCCTGCGCCAGTTGCGAGACCTCGGCCTCCGTATATCGCCGGGTCGTCAAGTTGAACTGATTCGACTTGTTGATCAGCTGCGCGACCCGCGCGATGCCGAGATGATCGAAGGGCGCGAAGCCTATGACCATCCCAAGAGAGGTCAAGTACTCCGCCACCGAGCCGCTGGCCTTCATGACCGTGATGCGTTGTTGTTCGTCGGCGTAGCTCTGCGCCCGAGCGCGATCCTCCGAGGAGAAGACCACCGACTCAAAGTACCGGGCCGAGGCCAGCAGGCGCACATAGTCCGACGGTTCGCTGCCGAGTTCGGGCACGGCCACGCCGGGCAGTGCAGCGCGGACGTGCGCGCGCTCGGCAGGGTTGTCGTCGACGAACACCAAGCTGTCGAGTCCCAGGTTCAGGGCATCCGCAATCGCGCGCAGATTGCTGGCCTTGTCGGTCCAATTAGCCTGAAAAACCGCGATATCGCTCTCGCGCAGCCCCATATCCGGGTGATGACGGAAGGGCAGCAGGGCATTCTCTTCGTCGTTCTTCGAGCACACGGCGAGCACGATGCCGTGTTGTCGCACCATGGATGCGTAGCGTTGGAGCGCGAGATGCGCCTCGCCTTCCGCGGATCCTTGACCGATCTTGATTCCCTCCAGGCCGTCATCGCCGATCACGCCGGCCCACAGGGTGTTGTCCAGGTCCAGCACCAGGCACTTGCGCGACTTGCCCTTGATTGCACCGACGAGGTTCGCCAGACGCTCTGCGTAGATGGCATTGAACTCGTGTGCGAATGGCAGTTTGTAGAGATTCCACTGGGCTTCGTCGAACCAGCGCTGGGTGCCGATCTCGTTGGCCAGCCCGGCGACGTCGAACACGTAGCCCTTGGTCACACGCGCCAGGTCCACGATATAAGCATTGATGCGCGCGACTAGGCTGGCCATTGAGCCAGGCATGCCACAGTCGTAGCTACCCAGCACCGGTAGCGGTGGTTGAGGGATGGTAGACAAGATCAGCCGCGGTCCGCCGGCCTCGGCGATTGCCTGCGATACCATCTGCAGCTTGGCGCAGGCCTGTGCAACCAGTCGCTCTGCGTCCTCCAGATCAGGCACGGGGAGTTGCAAGCCCAGCCACCGATTATCGACCGCCAGCAGGCAGAAGTCGAAGCCGGCCGCGAGAAATCCAGTACTCGCATTGAGCGCTACCTGAACAACCTGGTCATACGGAGCGACTTCGGCGGTCGCGACCAGGTTTCTGCGTAGTCCCGCCACGGTCAGTTCAGACGGCATGAAATCGAGGGTTGCGCTCCCCAGCACGGCAACGCGCACCGGGGTGAAACCGGGAGGCGCGATGGACGTGGCGCCACTCGCGCCCAGCGCCGTGGCGACGGCCCGCGCCTGCGCCGGTGACAACGCGGTGCTGGCCAGCTCCTGCAACCCCGGCAGGGCATCCGGTGCCCGAAGGTCGAGCTCCCTGAGTCGCGAGCGGAAATCAGCCGGTGGACGCGGCAGCCACGGGAGCGCGGCGAGATCCATCAGACGGTTCTCAAGCGGCCAGCTCTGCCGTCATCACGGCCGATATCGTGAGCTGCTGCTTGAGCGCCCGCTCCAGAGTCACGCCGCTCATGGGAAACGACTGCGCTTCGACCACCCGGAAGCCGCCCGCCTCTAACAGGTGCCGCGCTTCGCCCGGACTGCGAAGCAGGTAGAGATGATCGGGCGCCGGCGAATTGATCGGGACATGCACCCAAAGTCTCGCGCCGGGAGCCATGTGTTGTCGAACCGAGCGCAGGGCGGCGACCGGATCCTCGAGATGCTCGAGGACTTCGGCGAGTACCACGCTGTCGAAGCGTTCGGCGGAATCCGGGGCGTCGAACAGGTTCTGCAATACCAGGCGCGTGGGTCTCGGCGTTCCCAAGGACGCCAGGCATCGTCGCGTCTGCTCGATGCTCGCTTCGCTAACGTCCCACCCCACGGTTTCCACGACCAAGGGGTGCTCGGCCGCGCAGGACAGCAGCAGCCCGTGGCCGGGTCCGATTTCCAGATGCCGCGTGCTCGTCTGCAGGCCCGCGAGGTACACGTGCTCGAAGTGATGGATCGCTTGGGCGTGATTCGACCACAGGACGTGGCTGAGCAGCAGAAAGTTCATGTAGCGGTCCATGAACTCTCTGTCGGAGTACACCGTTCTCAGGGCATCCTCGAACTTCGACAGCCGATAAGCGCCGGTTCTGCGGAAATGGAGCTCTTCCTCGAGAACCACGCCACACAGGAAGCGGTAATCGCTACACAGTCGTTCGAGCGGCAGAGCGTTGTGCTTGGCGACCCGCAACACTCGTCTGGCGCACATCTCCGAGCTGGCCATGAGTGCGGATGACCGGCTCGCGAAGCTGCCGCGAATGTATCGCTCGTGCTCCGGCCAGACGGCGAGCACGGCCGCGACGATCTGCCCGATGGCTTCATCGTTCCAGACGCTCGACAATGTACCCTTCCTCCATGCGCAGCGCGGGAATTAGAGCCATTTGGGCGACCTTGGTCAAGTCATCTGGGATGCCGAAGTCGCTGATCTCACGTGGCTTATTTCTTCGGGTTTCTTCGGGGCCAAGCAGCGCCGCGCTCGGCGGCACGTGAGTCGAATGGCTCGTCGGTAACCGCGTCACTGGCGGGACGAACGAGGCCGGCCTCGGACATCGCCCCTACCCGTCCGGGTCGCGCAGTCCGCCGGGCAGCGCCGCATGCTTCGCTCGCCCGCTCCGAGCTCCGCCATTCGCGTCGTGGCGTGACGCGACCCGACGCCCCGGCCTGGACTTCGAGCGTCGATGGCTCGAAGCAGGAGCTTCTTGGCTTGCGACGCTAAACCACCAGGAAATCGCCCGCGTGCGCGGTCAGGGGACCGTCCAACCTTGCGAACTCGATGCACGCTCCCGCACCGTTGCCGTCTGCGTCGTAGTAGAGCGAGCCGGTGTCGGTGTCGAGGATGATGCGCTCGCTCGTCGTCGTCGCCACCGCGCCCGCGCCGGCGATGAAGTTGTCCGCGTTCAGCACGCCGTCGGTGGACTCGAGCGCGGCGAAAATGTCGAGATGGAGCTCGAACAGGTCCGTGCCGCTCAGGAAGTCGCCCAGGGTATCGACGTTGGTCGCGCCGTTCAGCGCGCTGTCGAACACGAAGGTATCGACACCGGCCCCACCGGTCAGCTGATCGTTGCCGAGACCGCCGGCGATGAGGTCGTCGCCGCTGCCGGCGTTGACCATGTCGTCGTGGTCGCTCGCGATGATCGCGTCGCCGCTCGCGCCGGTGGAGATGGTCACGCCCTGCGCGGCCAGCCCCGCGTCGACCTGGTCGATGCGGCTGCCGGTGGAGATGGACGTGGTGCCGCTGCCGGCGATCACCGACAGCTGGCCGGTGGCGCTGGCGGCATTCAGGTTCTCGAAGTCGAGGTAGGTGCCGTCGCCGCTCAGCTGGTCGATGAGATTGGAGAAGTCGACCTGGCGGGTGCCGGCGCCGGCACCGATCACCAGGGTGTCGAGCCCGGTGCCGCCTTCGATGGTCACCGCCGCCAAAGTGGTGATGGAGAAGGCGTCGTCGCCCGCGCCGAGGTCGATGTCGTCACCCGCGCTCACGCCGCCCAGCAGCACGTCGTCGCCGTCGCCGAGCGTGATGTTGTCCACGCCCGCGTGCAGCTTGACCGTCAGGCCGGCGTTGAAGGCGCTGGCGTCGAGAGTCACGGCGTCGCCGGCGTTCAGCGCGCTCAGATCCACCGTGCGGATGCCGGCCGCGACGGCGTTCAGTCCAACCGCCACGCTCTGCGCATTGTCGACGGCGTTACCTTCCAGCATCAGTATCTCGACGTTGCTGATCCCGGCAAGATCCGCGTCGACGATGGCCGCGTCACCGCCGACCAGCAGCGTGTCGCTGCCGCCGCCGCCGTTCACCGTGAGATTGGCGGTCAGGCGCGTCGCGTCCACCAGGATCTCGTCCGTACCGCCGCCGGTGGTGATGTCGTCATCGTCGACGCCGTCATTGGCGGCACCCACGGTGATGTGATTGTTGCCGTCGCCCGCATTGACCACGCTGCCACCCGAGCCGAGCAGCATGACGTCGTCACCGGCGCCCGCGGTGATCGCGAGCGCCGCGGCGAAGGCGGTCGCATCCAGCACCAGCGCGTCGGTCGCGCCCATGCCGCTCGCGTCCAGGGTGGTAAGGCCGGCGGCCGCGGCGTTGGTGCCAAGCAGCACGCCCTGGGCGCCGTCCGCCGCGTCGGCGGCGAGCCTCAGGATCTCGACACCGCTGATGCCGGCGAGCACGCCGTCCAGCACCGTCGCATCGGTGGTGATCTCCAGCACGTCGCTGCCCGCGCCCGCGCTGATGGTGAGGTTCGCACTCAGCTGCGCGCTGGTCAGCAGGAAGCGATCGTCGCCCGCGCCGGTGGTGATCGCATCATCGTGCACACCATCGTTGGCCGCGCCGGCGGTGACCGTGTTGTCGCCCGCGCCCGCGTCGACCTGGGCGCCGCCGCTGCCGAGCAGCAGGACGTCGTCGCCAGCACCGCCTGAGATCTCCAATGCACCCGTGAACGCGGTGGCGTCGATCGTGATCGCGTCGTCGCTTCCAGCGCCGGTGCTGTCGACCGTGGTGAGGCCGGCCGCGAGCGCCGTCGCGCCGAGCGTCACGCTCTGCGCGTCGTCGGCGGCATCGGCAGCAAGGCTCAATACTTCGAGGTCCTCCAGGCCGGCCAGGCTCGCGTCCTCGACGTTCGCGTCGGTGGTGATCTCGAGCGTGTCCGCCCCACCGCCGGCGGCGACCCGCAGTTCCGCGGTGAGCTGTGCGTCGGTGAGCTTGACGAGGTCGTCGGCGCCGCCGGTGGTGATGTCGTCGTTGGTGAGGCCGTCATTGGCCGCACCCACCGTGACCGTCGCGCTGCCGGCGCCGGTGACGAGCACGCTGCCGCCGCTGCCGAGCACCACCTCGTCGTCGCCATCACCCGTGGTGATGGCGAGCGCCGCGGTGAAGCCCGAGAGGTCGAGCGTGATGTCGTCGCCGCCCACCAGAGTGGCGGCATCGACGACGCTGAAGCCCGCCGCCGCGGCGTTCGCGCCGAGGATGGCGGACTGCGCGTTGTCGGCCGCATCCGCGCCCAGCACGAAGCGGTCGAAACCAGTGAGCTGGGCGAAGTCCGCGTCGACCACCGCGGCGTCGGTCGTCACCTCGAGGGTGTCCGTGCCGGTGGTCGCGGCCACGGCGAGGTGCTGCCTCAACTGTGCATCGCTGACCAGCACGCGGTCGTCGCCGCTGCCGAGCGTGATGTTGTCGTCGTGCACGCCGTCATTGGCGGCGCCGACGGTGACGGTGTTGTCACCTTCTCCGCCCTGCACGCTGCCGCCGCCGCTGCCGAGCAGCAGGGTGTCATCACCGGCGCCGGCGATGACGTTCAGGGCAGCGGTGAAGCCGCTCAGGTCGAGGGTGAAGTCGTCCTCGGCGGCGCTGGTGTCGATGCTCGTCACGCCGGCGAACTGGACATTACCGGCCAGCGTCGCCGACTGCGCGCCGTCCAGCGCCGCACCGGTGAAAGTCAGGATCTCGATGCCGGTAACCTGCGCGAAGTCCGCGTCGGTGAGCGCCGCGTCGGTGGTGATCTCGAGTGTATCGCCGCTGCTCGCCGCACCGCCTTCCACCACCAGTCCGTTGCTGAGGAGCGCATCAGTGACCGCGATGGTGTCGTCGCCGCCCCCCGCATCGACCACCTGGTCGCCGGCGCCGACGGTGATGCGGTCGTTCCCGCTTGAACCGGTGATGTCGAGCGCGCTGATTGCATTGGCGGTGAAGTCGGTCGATGTGACCAACTGCACCCGCTCGACGTTCGCCACGCTCGCGCCCATCACCGCTGTGCCGCCGCCGACGACCTGCAGCAGGTCACCCGCGCCGGTATTGGCGCCGGCGTCGATGGCGGCGCCGATGGTGTCGGCGTCGACCACCAGGGTGTCGTTACCCGCGCCGGACGCGATGCTGTCGTTCACCGCGCCGAGGGTGATGGTGTCGTTGCCATTACCGCTCGTCACCTGGCTGCCGCCCGCACCCAACACGATGACGTCGTTACCGGCGCCGGTCGTGAGGGTCAAGGCATTGTCGAAGGCCGTGGTGTCCATGTTCAGCGCGTCGTTGGCGCCGACCGCACCGGCGTTGATGGTCGTGATCCCGGCTTCCGCCGCCTCCGCGCCCAGCGCCACGCTCTGGCCGTTGTCGACCGCATCGGCGATGAGACGCAGGGTCTCGATGCCGGTGAGACCCGCGAGATCGGCATCGACGATGCTGGCGTCGTCCTGCACCTCCAACACGTCGTCGTCATCGCCACCCGCGACGGTGAGATGCGCGCTCAGCTGACCGTCTTCGACCTTGATGAGATCGTCGCCCGCGCCAGTCGAGATATCGTCATCGCTGACGCCGTCATTGGCCGCCCCGACCGTGACGCTGTCATCGCCGGCGCCGCTGTCCACCGTGCTGCCGCCGCTGCCGAGCAGGATGTCGTCATCGCCGCCCGCGGTGGTGATGTCGAGCGCCGCGGTGAAGGCGGACGCATCGACGGTGATGGCGTCGGTCGCGCCCACGCCGCTGGCGTCGACCGCGCCGATACCGGCGCTCGCGGCGTTGGCCGCCAGCGCCACGCTCTGCGCGTTGTCGCCCGCATCGGCGCTCAACACCAGCGTTTCGACGCCGCCGAGACCGGCGAGGTCGGCATCCGCCACCGAGGCATCGCTGGTCACCTCGACCACGTCGTCACCCGCGCCGGCGCTGAAGCTGAAATTGGCGCTGAGCTGCGCATCGGTGAGCCGCGCGCGATCGTCGCCGGCGCCGGACACGATCACGTCGTCCTCGCTGCCATCGTTGGCCGCGCCGACCACCAACAGGTTGTCACCGTCGCCGGCGTTCACCTGGCTGCCGCCTGTACCTAGCACCACCTCGTCGTCACCGGCGCCGAGTGCAATCTGCAGCGTGTTGGCAAACGCCGTGGTATCGACGCTCACGTCGTCGTCCGCGCCCGCGGTGCTCGCGTCCAGCAGGACGAGGCCGGCCGCGGCCGCGGCGGCGCCGAGCGTCACGCTCTGTGCGTCATCGTCCGCGTCCGCCGCCAGGCGCAGGGTCTCCAGGTTGCTCACACCCGCGAACTGCCCGTCGACCAGCGTCGCGTCGCTGCTGACCTCGAGCACGTCGCTGCCGTTGCCGGCGTTCAGCGTGAGCGTGGCGGTGAGTTGCGCCGCGCTGGTGATGACGCGATCGTTACCGCCACCGAGCGTCAGGCTGTCGTCGGTCGTGCCGTCATTGGCCGCGCCGACGGTGATGGTGACGGCGCCGTTGCCGGCGGTGACCACGCTGCCACCACTGCCGAGCAGCACGGTGCTGGTCGCGTCCCCCAGGGACACGCTGAGCGCGCCCGCAAAGGCCGACGCATCCAGCGAGAAGGTGTCGTCCGCGCCGACCGCGTCGGCGTCGACCTGTGCGATGCCCGCCGCGAGCGCCTCCGCGCCGAGCGTCACCTGCTGCGCATCGTCGGACGCATCGCCGGTGAGTTCCAGGATCTCGAGATCATCGAGCTGCGCGAAGTCGGCATCCACGACGTCGGCGTCGTCGACCACTTCCAGGGTATCGCTGCCGCCGCCGGCGTCGATCGCCAGCGCAGCGGTGAGGCGAGCGCTGGTCGTCTCGATGCGGTCCGCGCCGCCGCCGGTGGTGATGTCGTCGTGGGCGTCGTCATCGTTGGCCGCGCCCACCACCACGGTGTTGTCGCCATTGCCCGCATCGACCACGCTGCCGCCACTGCCGAGGGTGATGTCATCATCGCCACCACCGGTCAGCACCTCGAGGGCCGCGCTGAACGCGCCAGCGTCGAGGGTGAGCGCGTCGTCGCCGCCCGCGGCGCTGCCGTCGACCCGCGCGAGGCCCGCGTCGACCGCGAGACTGCCAAGGACCACCGACTGTGCGTCATCGCCCGCGTCGGCGCCGAGCTTCAGCACTTCGAGATTGCTCACCAGGGTGAAGTCGGCGTCGACCACCGCGGCGTCGCTCGTGATCAGCAGGCTATCCTGGTCCGCGCCACCATCGACCACCAGGTGGGCGGTGAACTGTGCGTCGCTGAGTTCGATGCGGTCGTCGCCAGCTCCGGCGTCGATCGTATCGTCGGTGCTGCCATCATTGACCGCACCGACGATGACCACGTCGTCGCCCGCGCCGCTCTGGACATCGCTGCCGCCCGCGCCAAGCGTGAGGTGATCGGCGCCCGCGCCGCTCAGCACCTCGAGGGCGTTGGCGAAGGTGCTGGCGTTGAGCGTGAGCGCGTCGTCGGCGCCTGCGAGGTTCGCGTCCACCGCGCGCAGGCCGGCGCTGGCCGCGTTCGCGGCAAGCACCACGCTCTGCGCGTCGTCGCCCGCATCACCGCGCAGGCTCAAGGTCTCCATGCCGCTGAGCCCCGCCAGGTCGGCATCGGCCACGCTCGCATCGGTCGTGACCGCCAAGACGTCGTCACCGCCGCCGGCGTTGACCACGAGGTTCGCGCTCAACTGCGCGCCGGTCAGCTCCACGCGGTCGTCGCCGCCGCCGGTCGTGACCTGGTCGTCGTTGGTGCCATCGTTGGCCGCGCCCACCACCACCAGGTTGTCGCCGCTACCGGCGTTGACCACGCTGCCGCCGCTGCCGAGGGTGATGACGTCGTCGCCCGCGCCGGTCTGAATGTCGAGCGCCGCGATGAAGGCGCCGGCGTCCACGCTGATGGCGTCACCGCCGTTGGTGGTCGCGACGAAGTGCGTGATGCCCGCCGTCACGGCGTTCGCGCCCAGCACCACGCTCTGCGCATTGTCGGCGGCATCGCCGACCAGCACCAGGTTCTCGAGGTTGGCGAGGTTGTCGAAATCCGCGTCGACCAGCGCCGCATCGCCGCTCACTTCTACCTGGTCGGCGCCGGCGCCGCTGTCGATGAAGAGGCCGGCGTTCAGCTGCGCGGCGTCGAGGAAGAAGAGGTCGTCGCCGCTGCCGGTCGTGACGTGGTCGCTGGCCTCGTCGCCATCGGCGCCGAGAGCCACGCTGTTGTTGCCGTCGCCCGCGTCGACCACGCTGCCACCGCTGCCGAGCAGGATCTGGTCCACGCCCGCGCCGGTGGTGATGTGTAGCGCGCCAGCGAAGGCGGTCGCGTCCACCTGGATGTCGTCGTCACCCGCGCCGTCGGCGTCGAGGGTGGTCAGGCCGGCCGCGGACGCGGCCGCGCCGAGGACGATGCTCTGCAGGTTGTCCGCCGCGTCGGCGCCGAGGGTCAGGGTCTCGACATGGCTCACACCGGCGAAATCAGCGTCGACCACGTCCGCATCCGTGCTCACCTCGAGCACGTCCGTACCGTCGCCGCCGTCCAGGGTGAAATGCGCGCTCAACTGCGCATCGGTGATCAGCACGCGATCGGCGCCGGCGCCGGCGTCGATGCTGTCGTCGGTGGTGCCGTCGTTGGCCGCGCCCACGGTGATGAGGTCTTCCTCACCGCCGGTGGCGACGACGCTGCCGCCGCTGCCCAAGGTGATCTGATCCGTGCCACCCGAGGCCGTGACCGTGAGCGCGGCGGTGAAGCCGCTCGCGTTCAGCAGCAGCGCATCGTCGCCGTCGGCGCCCAGCATCTCGATGGTGGTGAGTCCCGCGCTGACCGCCTGCGCACCCAGCGTCACGTTCTGCGGGTTGTTCGACGCGCGGAGCGACAGCACCTCGAGACTGCTGAGCTGCGCGAAGTCGCCGTCGACCACGTTGGCGTCGGTGGTGACCTCGAGCACGTCCAGGCCGTCACCGCCATCGACCGTGAGGTTGCCGGTCAGGCGCGCATTGCTGACCAGCACCCGGTCATCACCATCGCCCAGGCTCAGGTCGTCATCGACGGTGCCGTTGTTGACGGCGCCCACGGTGACCGTGTCGTCGCCGTCGCCGCTGGTGACCACGCTGCCGCCGGCACCGAGCACCAGCACGTCGTCGCCCTCGCCGCTCGCGACCTGCAGCGCATTGTTGAAGGCGCTGGCGTCGAGTTCGAGCGCATCGTCCGCGCCCATGCCATCGGCGTCGACCACCGCGATGCCCGCCGTGGCGGCGTTCGCGGCGAGTACGACGCGCTGCGCGTCGTCGTCCGCCTCGCCGCTCAGCACCAGGCGTTCGATATCGCTGACGTTGGCGAAGACCGCGTCCGCCACATCGGCGTCAGTGCTGACTTCCAGGCTGTCGGCCAAAGTCGCGCTGCCGCCGTCGACGGTCAGCGCGGCGCCGAGCAGCGCGTCGGTGACGACGATGACGTCGTCGCCGCCGGCGCCCTGCGCGACCTGGTCCGCGGCGCCAACCGTGATGCGATCGTCGCCAGCGGAGCCGGCGATGACGAGGCCAGCGGTGGCATTGGCGGTGAAGTCGGTCGCGCTCGCGAGGCTCACGTGCTCCATGCCCGTGACGCTCGCGCCCATCAGCACCGTCCCGCCGCCCGTGACCTGCAAGGTATCGCCGGTGACGGTGTTCGCGCCGCCGTCGATGGTGGCCGCGATGGTGGTGGCGTCGACCACCACGGTGTCGTCGCCCGCCCCGGTCGCTATCTCGTCGGACGCCGCGCCGAGTGTCACCAGGTCGTCGCCACTGCCGGTGACGACGGTGCCGCCTGCCGCGGAGGTGGTCACGGTCAGCGCGTCGATGGCGGCCGCCGCGTCCAGGTTGTCGAAGTTGCGATAACTGCCGCTCTCCGCGGCGAGATTGTCGTTGGCGTCCGAGAAATCGATGGTCATCGGCGCGCTGGTCGCCGCGATCACCAACGTGTCGCTGCCCGCGCCGCCGTCGACCACCATGCCCGCGTCGCCGAGCGCCTGGAAGGTGAAGCTGTCATCGTCCGCGCCCAGGTCCACGGTGTCGCCCGCGGACAGCGTGCCGATGACGGTATCGCTGCCGCCGTCCAGCGCCAGCGTATCGACGCCGGCGCCGAGAGTGACCACGTCATCGAACGCGCTGCCGAGCACGGCGTTGGCGCCGTCGCCCAGGTTGACCGTCACGCCCTGTGCCGCGCCGGTCGCGTCGAGCGAGTCAGCGCCCGCGCCGGCGGTCACGATGGTGGTGCGGGCATCGGCCACGATGTTGTTCGAGCCGCCGCCCGCGTTGACCGTGACGCCGCCCGAGATGGTGTCGTTGCCGCTGCCGGTATGGATGAAGGCGGTGTTCTCGCCGCCGATTACGATCATGGTCGCGCTGGCGCTTGCGCCATCGACGTTCTCGAAATTGGTGTACACGCCGAGACCGCTCAGCTGATCGCCGCCGGTCGAGAGATCGATCAGCAGCGCGCCGCCGCCGCTGACCGCGAGCGTGTCGATGCCCGCGCCGGCGTCGACGCTGACGTTCTGCACGCGCAGCCCCACGCGGTCATCGCCGCTGCCGGTGACGACGGAGGTCGAGCCGCTCGCGAGCGTCACGGTCAGCGCATGGCTCGCGCCGCCCGCCGCGAGATTCTCGAAGTTGCGCCAGGTGCCGGTGCCGCCGACGGTCACCTGCTGGGCATTGGTCTGCGAGAAGTCGAAGGTCATGGCGCCGGTGGTGGCGGCGATCTCGAGCGTGTCCGCGCCGCCGCCGGTGCCGCCGTCGACGGTTGCGTTGACCGCGGCATAGGCCGCGGTGTCGGCACCGCCTTCGAGGTTGATGGTGTCGCCCGCGCCGAAGTTCAGCACGGTGTCGCTGCCGCCGCCGGCGTTCACGAGGTCGGCATCGCCATCCACACCGACGTCGATGCTGTCGTTGCCCGCGCCCCCGGTGACGGTGTCGGCGCCCGCGCCGGCGCTGACGGTCGCGCCGGCGGCCACCGCCGCCAGGTTGAGCGTGTCGGCGCCGCTGCCCGCCAGCACCTGGCGCACGTCGGCGTTCGCGGTGAAGTCGACGCCCACGTTGATGGCGTCCAAGTCCATCACCTCGATGCCGGACAGCGTGCCGCCCACCGTCACGGTCGAGACCGCGTTGGAGGTCAGCACCAGCGTATCGGCGCTGCCGGCACCGCCGGCGAGCGACGCGCCCGCGAGCTGGCCGGTGGTCGCGCGCAGCGTGTCGTCGCCGCTGCCGCCCGTCACGTCCTGGCCGTCCGCGCCCAGGGTGAAATCATTGGTGCCGTTGGCCAGCACGTAGGCCTCGACCTCGGACTTGCCGGTCACGGTGCCCGCCTCGGACAGCGTCACGGTGTTGTTGCCGAG
The DNA here is from genome assembly GCA_019747795.1 of Gammaproteobacteria bacterium. GTDB lineage: Bacteria > Pseudomonadota > Gammaproteobacteria > JADJYF01. Next base: position 21,167 of record JAIEQK010000236.1, read on the forward strand.
CGCGGCATCGATCAGCGCGTTCTGGGCGAGGGTCACGGTGACGTCGACATCGGTGTCGAGTTCAATCAGCTCGACCGACACCAGGTTCGCGGCCTGCAGCTGCGCGCCGTCGACGTAGATCCCCAGGGTATCGAAGCCACCACCGAGATCGAACTCGCCGCTCAGGCTGTTGAACGCGAAGTTCTGCACGACGTCGTCGCCGCTGCCGCCGGTGACGTCCTGGTCGGCTGCGCCCAAGGCCATGGTGTTGGGGCCGTCGGCCAGCACGTAGTGTTCGACCTCGGCGAGGCCGGTGAAGAATATACCCGCTTCGCTGAGCGTGACGGTGTTGTGGCCCGCCGCGGCGCCGATGAGCGAGTGGTTGCTGACGTTCGTGACGAGATCCACGTCGCTCGCCAGCGTCACCGTCTCGATGCCGGTGAGCGTCGCGGACAGCGTGGCGTTCTGCGTGATGGCCAGTGAGTCGTTGCCGGCCCCGCCATGAAGAGCGCCGCTGACGAGGCTGAGACCGCCACTCGATAGCGCGTCGTCGCCGCTGCCGCCGGTGACGTCCTGGCCGGACGCGCCGAGCGTGAAGGTGTTGCCGCCATCGGCCAGCACGTAGTGCTCGACCTCGGCCGCGCCGCTCGCGCTGCCGGCCTCGCTCAACGTGACGGTGTTGTCGCCCGCGGCCGCGCCGAGCAGCGCGTTCTGGCCGAGGTTCAGCGTGGTCGCGACGTCTTCGCCGAGCTCGATGGCTTCGATCCCGGTGAGCGTGGCGGCGGCGATGCTCGCGCCGTCGGCGTCGATCACCAGCGTGTCGTCACCCGCACCGAACGCGAGCGTGCCGCCGACGGTGACGATTGCACCGGTGTGCACCACGTCATCCTCGCTGCCGCCGGTGACGTTCTGCAGGCTCGCGCCGAGGGTGAAGGTGTTGGCGCCGTCCGCCAGCACGTAGTTCTCCACCTGGGCGGCGCCGCTGGCGACGCCGGCCTCGGTCAGGGTCACGGTGTTGGTACCGAGCGCATCGTCGATCAGCGCGTTCGCGGCCAGACCAGTGGTGAGATCCACGCCGCTCGCGAGATCCACCGCCTCGAAGCCGGACAGCGTCGCAGTGAGCACGGCGTCGCTCTCGAGCACGAGCGTGTCGGCGCCCGCGCCGCCGTCGAGCGTGCCGCTGACGCTGGCCAGCCCCCCGCTCAGGACGACGTCGTCACCCGTGCCGGCGGTCACGTCCTGCGCGGCCGCGCCGAGCGTAAAGCTGTTGCCGCCGTCCGCGAGCACGTAGTGCTCGACGTCGGCATGGCCTTCGAGGGTGCCGGCCTCGGCCAGCGTGACGGTGTTGTCGCCCGCGGCTACATCAAGCAAGGTGTGCTGCGCGAGGGTGAGGGTCGCGGCGACGTCCTCGGCGAGATCCACCGCCTCGACACCCGACAGGCTGGCGCCGGCCAGCGAGGTGCCGCTCGCGTCGACGATCACACGATCGTCGCCCGCGCCGAGCGCGAGGCTACCGGTCAGGGCGCCGGCCGCGCCGGTGTGCAGCACGTCGTCCCCGGTGCCCCCGGTGACGTCCTGCGCGACGTCGCCCAGGGTGAAGGTGTTCGCGCCATCGGCCAGCACGTAGTGTTCGACCGACTGCGCGCCGCTGACGACACCCGCCTCACTGAGCGTGACGGTGTTGTCGCCATCGGCCGCGTCGAGCAGCGCGTGGTTGGCGAGGCTGGTAATGATGTCGACATCCGTGGCCAACGCCAGGTGATCGATGCCGGTCAGGCTCGCATCCACGGTCGCGTCCTGCTCGACGAGCAGCGTGTCGTCGCCCGCGCCGCCGGCGAGCGCGCCGCTCACCTGGCCGAGCGCGCCGGAGCGCAGCAGGTCGTCGCCGCTGCCGCCGGTCACGTCCTGGTCGACCGCGCCGAGCGTGAAGTCGTTGGCGCCGTCCGCGAGCCGGTAGTCCTCGACGTGGATCGCGCCCGTGCCGACGCCGGCCTCGGCCAGCGTCACCGTATTGGCGCCGGCCGCCTGGCCGAGCAGCGCGTTCTGCGCGAGGCTCAGCGTCGCATCGACATCGGTCGCGAGTTCGAGCGTCTCGACGTCGGTCAGGGTGGCGGCGGACAGATCGCTGCCCGTGGTGTCCACGATAACCGTGTCGAAGCCGTCGCCGAGCGCGAGCGTGCCGCTGATGCTGGTATGGGGACCGGTGTGCACGACGTCGTCGCCGGCGCCGCCGGTCACGTCCTGCGCGCCCGCGCCGAGGGTGAAGACGTTCGCGCCGTCGGCGAGCTGGTAGTGCTCGACCGCCGCCGCGCCGCTCGCGGCGCCGGCGTCCAGCAGGGTCACGCTGTTGTCGCCGTCGGCGACGCCCAACAGCGCGTTCTGCGCGAGCGTGAGGCTCGCGGCGACGTCCGTCGCCAGTTGGATGGCTTCCACCGAGGTCAGCGTCGCCGCGCCGAGATTGGCGCCGCTCGCGTCGATCACCAGCGTGTCGGCGCCCGCGCCGAGCGCGAGCGTGCCGCTCAGGTTCAGCACGTCTCCGGTGTGCACGGTGTCACTGCCGGTGCCGCCGGTGACGTTCTGCGCGTCGGCGCCGAGGGTGAAGCTGTTTGCGCCGTTAGCGAGGACGTAGTGCTCCACCTCGGCCGCGCCGCTCGCGCTGCCGGCCGCACTCAGCGTGACGGTGTTGTCACCGGCCGCTGCACCGAGCAGCGCGTTGCCGGCGAGGCCAACGGTCAGATCAGCGTCGGCGTCGAGGACTATCTCTTCGATGTCGACGAGGCTCGCGGTCAGCGTGAGATCGTTCTGCACCAGCAGGGTGTCGTCGCCTTCGCCGCCCACCAGCGTGCCGATCACGGTCGTGAGCGCGCCGCTCAGGAACAGGTCGTTGCCGTCACCGCCGGTGACGTTCTGTGCCGCGGCGCCGAGGGTGAAGTCGTTGCCACCGTCGGCCAGCACATAGCTCTCGACCTCGGCCGCGCCGGCCAGCACGCCGGCGTCGGTCACGGTGACGGTGTTCACGCCGCTCGCGCTGGTGACGAGGCTCGCGGTGGCGAGATCGGTGGTGAGGTCGACGCCGCTGCCGAGCGCGATGCTGGCGATATTGGCGAGCGTCGCGGTCAGGCTCGCGTCCTGCTCGACGGTCAGCGTGTTGTCGCCGTCGCCGCCGTCCAGGCTGCCTTCGATGCTGGACAGGGAACCGCTCTTGAAATGATCGTCGCCTGTGCCGCCGGTGACGTTCTGCGCGCTCGCGCCGAGGGTGAAGGTGTTGGCGCCGTCGGCCAGCAGGTAGTTCTCCACCTGCGCCGCGCCGCTCGCCACGCCCGCGTCGGCGAGCGTCACGGTGTTGGTGCCGAGGGCCTCGCCGAGCAGCGCGTTCTGCGCGCGGGTCAGGGTCGCGCTCACGTCCTCGGCCAAGGTGACGCTCTCGACACCGCTCAGGGTCGCGCCGGACAGATCGATCCCGTCTGCCTCCAGCACCAGGCCGTCGCTGCCGCCGCCGAGGGCGATGCTGCCGCCGAGCGAGGTCAGTTCGCCGCTGCGCACGACATCGGCGCCGGTGCCGCCGATCACGTTCTGCGTCTCGCTGCCCAGGGTGAAATCGTTGGTGCCGTTCGCCAGGCGATAGGTCTCGATCTCGGCCGCGCCGCTCGTCTCACCGGCGGTGGCGAGCGTCACGGTGTTGTCGCCATCGGCGCCGCCGAGCAGCGCGTTCTGCGCGAGCGTGAGCGTCGCGTCGACGTCGGTGGCGAGCGCGATGGTCTCCACGCCGGTCAGCGTGGCGCCCGCGAGGGTGGTGCCGTTCGCGTCGATGACCAGCAGGTCCTCGCCGTCGCCGAGATCGATGGTGGCGGTGATGCTGGTGT
>JAIEQK010000120.1 GCA_019747795.1 Gammaproteobacteria bacterium
CGCGGTGCGCAAGGCCAGCGCAAGGGGTTCGTCGTTCGCGGCCAGCGCGGCGCACGCGCCACGCAGCGCCTCGCCCTCGCTGCGACGGGCGGCGAGCAGCGCCGCGCGCGCGACTTCCGGCTGGCGCAGGTCCAGGGTCTCGAACGCGCGCCGCAGGGCGTCCAGCCAGGCGACCAGGTGCGCGGCGAGAACGTCGGCGTCGGCGGTGGATTCCATGGCTCGGTGCTCCGCGGCAGCGTGGGTATGCTATCGGGACACGCGCGGCGCGCGACGTCAATGCGCGGCCTGCGCGACCCGCGGCTTCACGCGAGTCCCGACCTACCCACTTGGCCGTGGCTGGCCCCCGGCCATCGCAGGCTACAATCGAATGCACTTGCGCCATCCTCGAGGAGCGGAATGATGTCCCTGGCCGGCAGGCTTGCACTCGTCACCGGCGGCGGTCGCGGCATCGGCCGCGCCATCGCGCTCGGTCTCGCCGAGGACGGCGCCGACATCGCCATCCTCTACCGTCGCGACGAGGCCGCCGCCGCCGCGACCGTGGCCGACATCGAGGCCCTCGGCCGCCGCGCGCACGCCTACTGCGCCTCGGTCGACGACTTCGACGCCTGCCGCCTGGCGCTCGACGCCCTCGGCCGCGATCTCGGGCCGCTCAGCATCCTGGTCAACAACGCCGGCATCGCGAGCCGCGGACGCGGCGTGGCCGACACCGATCCGGCGGAGATGGAGCGCGTGGTGCGCACCCACGCCTTCGGGCCGTTCTATCTGTCCCATCTCGCCGTGCCGGTGATGCGCACCCAGCCGCGCGGCGACATCGTCATGATCTCCAGCATCGCGACCAAGTACTTCAGCGCCAACGGCGCGCCCTACAACATGGGCAAGGCCGCGCTCGAAGCGCTCAGCGCGACGCTCGCCAAGGAAGTGAATCGCGACGGCATCTTCGTCAACACCGTGTGCGCGCCGCTGACCGCGACCGAGATGGGCGAGCGCCTCGCCAAGGCGGTTTACGGCGTCAAGCAGGACATCCACGAACTGAACGACAGCGCGGGCTTCGGCCGCATCTGTGAACCCGAGGACATCGCGCGCGTGGTGCGCTTCCTGGTCTCGCCCGCCAACACCTACCTGAGCGGCGAGCGCCTGTACGTGCACGGCGGCAACGATTGAACACCGCTCGCACGCGCGGCAAGCGTGCGAGCTTCACAGGGGAGAACGTCATGGCCATACATATCGAGCCCACCCAGGCCACGCTCGGCGCGGTCGTCACCGGCGTGCGCATCGCCGCCCTTGCCGACGGCGAGTGGCGCGCCATCGAGGACGCCTTTCACCAACACGGCCTGCTGATCTTTCCCGGCCAGCATCCGAGCCACGAGGAACAGCTGGCCTTCGCGCGGCGCTTCGGCGACATCGAGGTGCTGGCCGAGGGCATGACCACCGTGCCCATCGCCAACCTCGATCCGCAGGGCAAGCTGCTCGCGCAGGACTCGCAGCGCATGCAGTTGCTGAAGGGCAACGAGGGCTGGCACACCGACAGCTCCTACATGCACCTCGCCTCCAAGGCCGCGGTGCTGTCCGCCCACGTGCTGCCGAGCGCGGGCGGCGAGACCCAGTGGGCCGACGCCCGCGCGGCCTACGACGCGCTGGACGAGGCGACCCGTGCGCGCATCGCGGATCTCGTCGCCTGCCACGACTATTTCCGCTCGCAGGCGAAGATCGGCCACCAGGCGGAAGTGGGCTCGGGCTATGGCTTCTTCGCGGGCGAGAAGCCGCTGCGCCCGCTGGTCAAGGTGCACCCGGTCACGGGCCGCAAGACGCTCTACGTCGGGCGTCACGCCTCCAGCATCGTCGGTCTGCCCGATGACGAGGCCGAGGCGCTGATCGCGCGATTGAACGAATTCATCACCTCGCCGCCCAGGGTCTACACCCATCACTGGCAGGTGGGCGATCTCGTGGTGTGGGACAACCGCTGCCTGCTGCATCGCGCGCGGCCCTACGACTACAACGAGACGCGCATCATGATGCACACCCGCATCAAGGGCGATCCGCGCACCGAGAGCGCGCTGAACGCGCCGGGGCTGGCGGCCTGATTCGTAGCTCGGACTGTAGGTCGGACTGTAGGTCGGACTTCAGTCCGACATTCATTCCCAGAGCGAATATCGAAGCCCTGCGACGGAATGTCGGCGTGCAGGTCGGGCTTCAGCCCGCCATTCGTTCCCAGCGCGAATGGCGAAGCCCTGCGACGGAATGCCGGCGTGTAGGTCGGGCTTCAGCCCGACATTCGTTCCCAGAGCGAAAGGCGAAGTCCTGCGACGGAATGTCGGACTGAAGTCCGACCTACAGACCAGCCTCGTAACCGGAGTCCTTCGACATGAACTACACCAACTTCGGCAACACCGGCCTCAAGGTCTCGCGTCTGTGCCTCGGCTGCATGAGCTACGGCTCGCCGACCTGGCGCGAATGGGTGCTGGACGAGGCGGCCTCGCAGCCCTTCTTCGAGCAGGCCTTCGATCTCGGCATCAACTTCTTCGACACGGCCGACGTGTATTCCCTCGGTGAGAGCGAACGCCTGCTCGGCAAGGCCATTCGCGCGCGCGGCGTGGCGCGGGAAGACGTGGTCATCGCGACCAAGGTGTACTTCCCCATGGGCCCGGGCGAGAACAGCCGCGGCCTGTCACGCAAGCACATCGTGCACGCGGTCGAGGAGTCCCTGCGCCGGCTCGGCACCGAGTACATCGACCTCTACCAGATCCACCGGCTGGAACGCAGCACGCCGATGGAAGAGACGCTCGAGGCCCTGGACCTGCTGGTGCGCGCCGGCAAGGTGCTGTACCTCGGCGCGTCCAGCATGTACGCCTGGGAATTCTCCCGCCTGTTGAATCTCGCCGACCGTCGCGGGCTGACGCGCTTCGTCTCCATGCAGAACCACTACAACCTGGTCTACCGCGAGGAAGAGCGCGAGATGCTGCCGCTGTGCCGCGCCGAGGGCGTGGCGGTGATTCCCTGGAGCCCGCTCGCGCGCGGCTTCCTGGCCGGCAATCGCCAGAGGAGCGCCGACGGCAAGGGCGGCGAGACGCTGCGCTCGACCAGCGACGACTTCGCGCAGGCCATGTACTACCAGGACGACGACTTCGCGGTGGTGGACGCGGTCAGCCGCGTGGCCCGCGCACGGGGCGTGCCGAACGCGCAGGTCGCGCTCGCCTGGCTGCTGGCCCAGCCGGGTGTCACCGCGCCCATCGTCGGCGCGACCAAGCCCCATCACCTGGCCGACGCGGCCTCCGCGCTCGAGATCACGCTCAGCATCGAGGAACAGGCCGCGCTCACCGCGCCCTACAAGCCACACCCGGTGCTCGGCAACCTGTGACGCCCGTGGCCAGGGCCACGGGCGGGCGCTTATCTTTACCGAACGACTCTTCCATCCACTGAACACTCGAGGGGAAACACATGCGTCGCGATATCGAATTCAGCTCCGAAGGCCTGAAGCTCAGGGGCTGGCTGTACAAGCCGAGCAAGGGCAAGGGACCGTTCCCGACGGTGGTCATGGCGCATGGCTTCTCCGGCGTGAAGGAACAGGGCCTCGACGACTACGCCGACGCCTTCTGCAAGGCCGGGCTGGCGGTGCTGGTGTACGACAACCGCTGCCTCGGCGCATCAGAGGGCAAGCCGCGCGCCGACATCGATCCGGTGGCGCAGATGCGCGACTACCGCAGCGCCATCACCTTCGCGCAGATGCAGAAGGAATGCGACGCGAATCGCATCGGCATCTGGGGCACGAGCTACACCGGCGGCACGGTGTGCGCGGTGGCCGGCCTGGACAAGCGCGTCAAGGCGGTGGTCAGCCAGGTGCCCTTCATGAACGGCGTGCGCAACCTGCAGCAGTTCGTGCCGGTGGTGAAGATGAAGGAATTCCTCGCCATGCTGGACGAGGATCGCAAGCGGCGCGTCGAGGGCAAGCCGTCGATGTACATGAAGATGTGCTCGCTGGACCCCAACGAGCCCCATCTCTTCCCCGGCGAGCAGACCTACAATTTCATCCACCGCTACGTCGGGCCGGGCAAGAAGTCGACCTGGGAGAACCGCGTCACGCTGCGCTCCATCGATCACATGCTGGCCTACGACGTGAGCGGCTACATGAAGCTCATCAGCCCGACGCCGCTCCTGATGATCGTCTCGGAGTTCGACACCTGCACGCCGACCGATATCGCGCTCGATCACTACGCCATGGTGCCGGGGCCGAAGCAGCTGCACATCATCCAGTCCGACCACTACGAGGCCTACGTCGAGAAGTTCGACGAGACCAGCGCCGTGGCGCGGGACTTCTTCCTGCAGAACCTCTGAGCCGACGCGCGCCCTGAGCGCGGCCCACGCCGCGCTCAGGTCTCGGCCGTCGCCACCAGGCGGCGGTGGAACCACAGCCCGAGCCCCACGATGCCGAGTCCGGCGATGGTGAAGGCCGGGGTGTAGCCGCGCGCGTCGACCAGGCCGCCGACCGCGGTGACGCCAAAGCCCTGCCCGACAAAGATCATGAACACCCACAGCGACAGCGCCGTGCCGCGCGCGTTGGGATCGAGTTCGGTGGCGAGCGTCTGCAGGGTGTTGTGCAGGGTGTAGAAGCCGAATCCGGCGAAGAGCAGCAGCGGCGGCGTCAGCCACCAGTGCGGCGCGTGGGGCAGCAGCAGGTAGCAGCTGCCGAGCAGCAGCGCGCCGCCCAGGATCATGCGCCGCTCGCCGAGGCGCCGCACCACGTGGCGAATCAGCGCGCTGTAGATCAACCCGCCCACCCCGTACATGCTGAGCACGAGCCCGATCAGCGCGTAGCCCAGACCGTAGGTCTGGCGCAGGAAGGCGCCGTAGTAGGCCGCCACGCCGAAGATGAAGATGCCCTCCAGCGTGCCGACCACGATGACCGCGCGGCTGCGCGGCCTGCGCAGCACCGCCGCCCACACCGCGAGGATCGCGCCGAGCGAGCGTCGCTCGGCCGGCGGCCGCTCGCCGACCTGCAGCGCCGCGCGCCACAGGAGCGCGGACGCCAGTGCGCAGAGCACCGCGAACACCAGGAAGATCTGCCGCCACTCGAGGTATTCGGCGGCGAGCCCGCCGATGCAGCCGCCCGCGATCTGACCGAGCACCAGGCCGTTGATGTAGCGCCCGATCACCAGCTGGCGCCGCTCGTAGGGCACTTCGTCCGCGATCCAGGCCATCGCGAGCGGCACCGTGCCGGCCATGGTCGCGCCGGACAGGAAGCGCATCACGGCCAGGCTCTCGAGTCCGCCGGACAGGCCCGAGGCCAGCACGAACAGAGTCGAGACCGCCAGCGACACGGCAATGAGCTTGAGCTTGCCGAGTCGGTCGCCGAGCGGGCCGAATACGATCTGGAAGGCGCCGTAGGGTACGGCGAAGGCGCTGACCACCACGCCGGCGGCGCCCACGCTGACGGCGAAATCGCGCGCGATGAGCGGCAAGAGCGGCGCGGTCACGGTCATGACCGCCACCACCACGAAGCTCGCGGCGCCGAGAAGGAAGACGATGGAGGGCAAGGGCTTGGCTCTGCGCGTGGGCTTGCGGATTCGGGACGCCGGACGGCACGCACCACGCGCTCGCTCCGCTACGCCGGGTGCCATCTTGGGGGCATTCACCGCGCCTGTCCAACCGCCGCCCGGTGGGCGCTGCTGGCCCCATCCTCTACAATCGGGCGGCCGGCCGCAGCCGGCTGGGAGCCACATTGCGAACATGACGGCGGACAGGCAAACCTCCGCGCTCCAGCGCCTGGAAGAGATCGGCTTCGAACGCGCCGGTGAATGGCTGCTGGACGACGGTGAGCCGCGCATCGAGGTGCGCCGCCTGGCGGCGGCGAGCAACGTGCTCTATGCCTTCGCCAGCGAACGCGAGCTGCTGTACGTCGGCCGTTCCAGCCGCAGCCTGGCGCTGCGCATGCAGGGCTACGAACAGGGCGGCCCGGAACGCTCGGCCCGCAGCCGCAACCGCGAGCGCATCCTTGCCATGCTGATGCTCGACCAGGAGGTCTCGCTGCTGGCCATGCCAGATCCCGGCAGCCTGCTCTACGGCTCGTTCCGCGTGAACATCGCCGCCGGTCTCCAGCACAGCCTGATCGCGGCCCTCGACCCGCCCTGGAACCGCCCCGGCGGCGGGCTGTCGACCACAGATGTCACGCCGCACCGCTCCGCGCTCCCGCCGCGTCGCCGCCGCCACCATGCGAGCGGCGACCCGGACGCCTCGCTGACCAATACCGACCGGCCGAGCTATCGCTTCCTGGTCGGCTACCTGTACATGGACAAGGGCTTCTTCAACGTGCCGCTGCGCTACTCGCGGCTGTTCGGCAAGGACCGCGAGCGCATCAAGATCCTGTGCGGCCAGGAACGCGCGCCGATCCACGGTCTGATCGACCGCTCGAGCAACACCAACGCCTCGCCGCGCATCGTCGGCGGGGGACCGCTCAAGCACTGGTTCGAGGAACACGCGGGGCTGAACAACCCGGTGGACATCGACATCCTGGCGCCGAACGCGGTGTGGCTGCGCAACCCGGGCACTCGCTTCTGATGAGCACCCGCGCGGGATGGGCCGCAAGCGCGCCTTAGGCTAGACTGCACGCACCGCCCATGGACAAATCCCTGAAAAAGCTCGCCGTGCTGTACGCCGATGTGTCGGGCAGCACCCGGCTGTACGAGCAGTACGGCGACGCGGTGGCGCGCGCCGACATGGCGCAATGCATAGATCTCCTGCAGGACGTCGCCAAGGGCCTGTCGGGGGAGACGCTGAAGACCATCGGTGACGAGATCATGGTGGCCTTCGCCGAGCCGGTGAAGGCCGCGCTGGCCGCCACCGAGATGCAGGCGGCGCTGCGCCGCGCCGGCGAGGAAGGCCGCTTCAAGATGGGCATCCTGCACATCAAGATCGGCTGGCACTTCGGTGCGGTGGTTTGGCGCGACGACGACCTGCTGGGCGAGGCCCCGACCACCGCGCAGCAGGTCATCAAGCTCGCCAAGGCGGACGAGATCCTGACCAGCCGCCAGGCGGTGGACGCCCTGCCCGGCCCGCTGTTCCCCGATCTCCACGCCATCGACCGCGTGCAGGCCGAGGCGTGGAACGGTGAACTCGAGATCTTCAAGATGCCGTGGGAGCGCACCGGCGAGGAGACGCAGATCTCGTCCCGCCCGCGCATCTCGAGCACGATCAGCGAAGTCACCCTGGTGCTGGACTACGCAGGCCAGTCGCTGCGCATCAACGCGCGCAACTCGTCCTGCGTCATCGGCCGCGGCAAGCAGGCCACGCTGCAGGTCAACGGCCGCCTGACCTCGCGCCAGCACGCCGAGATCAGCCTGCGCAACGGCCGCTTCGTGCTGCGCGACGAGAGCACCAACGGCAGCTACATCATCGCCGAGGATGGCTCGCGCAAGCACCTGCGCCGCGAAGAAGACGTGCTCCAGGGCAGGGGCCGCATCGGCTTCGGCGCCTGGCCCGACGAAGACGCCGACGGCGCGGTGCATTTCAACTGCGGGAATCCGTAGCGGCTGACCCGTTGTAGGTCGGACTTCAGTCCGACATTCCTTGCGGGCCTTTTGACGAGGTACTGGAAGGCGACGCTCTGGAATTGAATGTCGGACTGAAGTCCGACCTACGGCGTCGACCCCAACCGCGCCACCCGCCACGCGAACAGCACGCCGCCCGCCAGGCACAGCGCCACGCCGAAGAACACCTCGTTGGCGAGACCGTGGTCGATCATCTTGCCGAACACGAGCGGCCCGAGCGCGATGCCGGCGTCGAGCCCCGAATAGACCACGCCGTACACGCGCCCGGTGGCGCCGGGCGGGGCGGCGCCACGGATCAGCATGTCGCGCGAAGGGCCCGACAGCCCGGAGCCGAAGCCCATCACCGCCATGAGCGCCAGCGCCAGCGCCACCGGCAGCCACTCCAGCGCCACCAGCACCGCCGCCAGCACCGACAGCGCGAGCGCGATGGTGATGTTGCGTTCCAGGCGCCTGCTGCGCGCCACCAGCCAGTCGCCGGCCAGCATGCCGGCCGCGCTCGCCAGCATGTAGATGGTGATGCTCATGGCCGCCGGGCCGCGCGCGAGGCCGTAGGCCTCCATGAACAGCGTCGGCGCGAAACTCTGCACGCCGCCGAGCGCCGCGGCCACGAAGAAGAAGAACCCGAAGCAGAGCCAAATGGCCGGCAGGCGCAGGAAGGCGAACAGCGACTCGCCCGTCGCCGTGCCGTCTTCCGCGGGCCTGGCGGGGGCGGCGCGCGGCGCGACCGACGCCGGCGCGTCCAGCACGTCGCGATGACGCCAGACCAGCACGATCATCACCACCGGCAGAGCCGAGGCGGCGAGCAGTGCGCCGCGCCAGCCGAGCGGACCCGCGAGACTCACCAGGAACAGCGGCGCCAGCGCCCATCCGAGGCTGCCGGACAGCCCGTGGGCGGAAAACGCGGGGCCCAGGCGCGGCACGCTGACGCGATGGTTGATGAACCAGAAATCGACCGGGTGGAAGACGCTGTTGCCGAGTCCGGCGAACATCGCGCCCAGCAGGAAGCCCGCGTAGCTGTGACTGGTCGCGAACACCGCCGCGCCGAGCGCGAGACTGGCGAGCCCGCCGCACAGGGTCGCGCGCGGCCCGAAGCGATCGACCGCGAAACCGGCCGCGGCCTGGCCGAATCCCGACACCGTGAACAGGACGCTCAGCACGAAGCCGATCTCGGCGAAGGTCCAGCCGAACTCAGCGCGCAACCAGGGAATGAGCGGCGCCAACAGCAGTTGGAAGAAATGGCTGAGCGCGTGCGCGCCCGCCACCAGGCCGACGATCAGCGCGTCGACCCGCCACGGCACAGCGGGCAGCGCCAACTCGTCCGCGTGCGCGCTCATGGTCGAGAGTCCTCGTGCGCGGCTTGCGCCGTTTTCCTCTTGTCGGACATCATGCGGCCCGCTGTGCTCGATGCTTGGCGAGCGCGCACCATACCCCGAGCCTCGGGCCGAATCCATGCGCGCGCGCCGCGGGCCGCGCGCCTCGCTGTGACCAACGGAGACCAACCATGAAAGCCATGCTCAGCACCGCGCCCGGCGGTCCGGAGACCCTCGTGCTCGACGACATCGCCGCGCCGAACGCCGGCCCGGGCGAAGTCCGCATTCGCGTGCGGGCCTGCGGCGTGAACTATCCCGACACGCTGATCATCGAGGACAAGTACCAGTTCCGGCCGGCGCGGCCATTCGCGCCGGGCGGCGAGGTGGCGGGCGAGGTGGACCAGGTCGGCGACGGCGTCACCGGCTTCAAGGTCGGCGACCGCGTGATCGGCATGCTCGGCCACGGCGGCATGGCCGAGCAGGTCGTCGCGCGCGCGCAGAAGGTCTTCCACATGCCGGACAACATGCCCTTCGACGAGGCCGCGACCTTCGTGCTGACCTATGGCACGTCCTACCATGCGTTGAAGCAGCGCGCGCAGTTGAAGCCCGGCGAGAGCCTGCTGGTGCTCGGCGCGGCCGGCGGCGTGGGGCTCGCGGCGGTGGAACTCGGGCGCGCGATGGGCGCCAAGGTCATCGCCGCGGTGTCGACCGAGGAGAAGCTCGCGCTGACCAAGAAGCACGGCGCGGAATCCGGCGTGATCTACCCCGCCGGGCCGTTCGACAAGGACGGCATCAAGGCGTTGTCGGCGCTGTTCAAGGACGCCTGCGGCGCGAACGGCGCCGACGTCATCTACGACGCAGTCGGCGGCGATTACGCCGAGCCCGCGCTGCGCGCCATCGCCTGGGAGGGCCGCTTCCTGGTGGTGGGCTTCCCGGCCGGCATTCCGCGCATTCCGCTCAACCTGCCGCTGCTGAAGAACTGCCAGATAGTCGGCATCTTCTGGGGCGCGTGGACCGAGCGCGACCCGGCCGCCAACCAACAGAACAACCGCGAACTGGTGGAGTTCTATCGCCAGGGCAAGATCAAGCCCTACGTCTCCGGTCGTTATCCGCTGGCCAAGGCCGGCCAGGCGATCGCCGATCTCGCCGCGCGCAAGGCGCTCGGCAAGCTGGTGGTGATGATCGACGAGTGAACGTGCGCGTCGCGGACGGCGCGCGACGCGCCGTCCGCGTCGCTGCTCAGCGCTCCAGGGCTTCCGGCCACGCATCCATGCGCAGCGCGTAGAAGCGCCGCGACTGGAACTTCCAGCCATCGGCGGTGCACACGTAGTCGTCCTCGTAATAGCCCGCGCCGATCCATCCCATGTCCTGGGTCGCGCAGCGCAGGTCCAGGTAGCAGCGGCCGCGGGCCACGCGTCCGTCCTGGCTGTCCAGCACGTGGTTGTGGATGTAGGGGCGCGGCTTGAAATCGAGCGCGCCGCCGAAGAACTCGGCGAGCCGATCGCGGCCCGTGATGGTCACCTCGCCCTTGTCGGACACCGCGGTGAAGTGCGCGTCGACGGCGAACAGTTGCGCGATGCCGGCGGCGTCGCCGCGCCACACGCAGTCGCAGTAGCGGTTCGGCAGATCGCGAATGGCTTCGCGGGCCAGCAGGCCGGCGAGGCTCTGGTCGAGCATGGTCATGGTCAGGACTCCCCTAAGGTCGATGGGCGGACGGCCGCCGTCACCTGGTCCCCGAGCGACGGCCGAGTCCGGATTATGGCACGCGGCCCCGTGCGCATCGGCCCTGGCCCGCGTCGGCACAGTCCCATGGCGCCGGCCTTCGGGCATAATGCCGGCGCCCACGGCAGCCCTTCGGCCCGGGCGCGAGGACAACCATGAGTGATACTGCCAAGCCTCCCCGTCTCGAAGTGGCCGGCGGCCAGGATCGCGTGTTCGTCGATCCTGCCTCGACCGAGGTCGACTTCCAGTTCGACGGCAAGACCGTCGCGGTGTTCGACGACATGGTCGAACGCTCGGTGCCGATGTACGGCGAGATCCAGCGCTTAACCACCGAACTGGCCGGCGACTTCGCGGTGCCGGGCTCGCGTCTCTACGACCTCGGCTGCTCGACCGCGACCACGCTACTGAACCTCGATGCGACCTTACCGCCCGGCGTGGCTTTCGTCGGCATCGACAACGCGCCGGAGATGCTCGCCAAGGCGCGCGCCAAGTTCGCCGCGCGCGGCACGCATCGCGACGTGCAGTTCATCGCCGCCGACCTGCAGCGCGATCGCGTGGTGGAGGACGCCTCGGTGGTGATCCTGCTGCTGACCCTGCAGTTCATCCGCCCGCTCAATCGCGAACACGTCATCCGCCGCATCTACGAAGGCATGCGCGAGCAGTCGGCGCTGATCCTGGTGGAGAAGATCATCGTCGACAACGGCATGTTCAACCGCCTGTTCATCCGCCACTACTACGACATGAAGCGCCGCAACGGCTATTCCGAATCGGAGATCGCACACAAGCGCGAGGCGCTGGAGAACGTCCTCATCCCCTACAGGCCCGATGAGAACGTCAAGCTGCTGCGCGACGCGGGCTTCTCCCAGGTCGAGGAATTCTTCCGCTGGTACAACTTCAACGGCCTGGTCGCGGTGAAGTGACGCAGGACGCCGCCCCGCTCGCGGTGCGCTACGGCCGCTGGCTGTTCAAGCATCGCAACAAGGTATTCACCGCCTTCATGCTGGCGCTGCTGCTCGGGCTGCCGCCGGTGACGGTGGGCGGTGACTGGCGCATCGACCGCTGGTTCGACCTGCTCGGCTTCCTGGTCGCGGCCAGCGGCCAGGCGCTGCGCGCAGCCGTGATCGGGCTCGAGTACATCAAGCGCGGCGGCGTGAACAAGCAGCCGCATGCCGACAAGCTTGTCACCGGCGGCATGTTCGGTCACTGCCGCAACCCGCTCTACGTCGGCAACCTGCTGATCCTCGCGGGGCTGTTCGTCATCCACAACCATCCGCTCGTCTACCTGCTGGGCGGCGTCTTCTATCTCACCGCCTACCACGCCATCGTCGCGGCGGAAGAGGACTACCTGGCCGCGAAATTCGGCGCTGACTTCACCCGCTATTGCACCGAGGTGCCGCGCTGGACGCTGCGCTGGCGGGGACTCGGTGACACCTTGGCGTCGATGGAGATGAACTGGAAGCGCATGGTGCAGAAGGACTACGGCACCGCCTATTTCTGGTTGGCGGGCGCGGCCGTGCTGCTGCTGGTGGAACGACTACGCGACGCGGGTTACGCCGGCCAGGCGCCGACCGCGCCGCTCGCCGCGCTGGCGGCCCTGACCGCCGTGTTCTTCGTGGTGTGGCGGCTGAAGCGCGCCCGCTGGTTCCAGACCAGCAATGGCTGAGGGCGCCGCACCCACGACCTCGCAGGTGGCGCTGCTGCGTGCGCGCGGCCGCCACACGCGCTGGTTCGCGCTCGCGGTGTTCGCGCTGTTCCTGTTCGCCCACCCGCTGTCGGCCGATCACCTGGCCATCGAGCGCAGCCTGGTGGCGGCGGGCACGCTGCTCATCGTCGGCGGCGGGCTCATCAGGGTGTACGCGTCGCTCTTCATCGGCGGCTGGAAGAACCAGCGCCTGACCGCCAACGGTCCCTACGGCCTGGTGCGCAACCCGCTCTACGTCGGCTCGCTGATCGCGACCGTCGGCGTGGGCCTGGTCACCGCGAGCTTCGCGCTGACGGTGCTCTTGTTCGCCTTCATCATGACCTACTACAGCCGCACGGTGGCGCGCGAGGAGGCCTTCCTCGAAGAAACCTTCGGCGCCGAGTACGCGAGCTACAAGCGCGACGTGCCGCGCTGGTGGCCGAAACCCGGCGCGCGACTGCAACTGCCGGACGAAGCGCCGTGCAAACCGCGCTACGTGTTGAACGGCATACGCGACATCACGCTCCTGCTACTCGCCACGCCGCTCTGCGAGGCGGTGCGCGTGGCCCATCTCGAAGGCTGGCTGCCGAGCTTCTATCACCTCTGGTGAGCGCTGCGCCGCACCCTGACGCGGCGCGCGGCGACCTGCAATAATCCCGCTCGATTGCGGTTCTCGGGGAGGCGAACCGCGGCGCCAGCCCCTGCGCGGGTCCGGCACCGCCCTGCCCCGCGTCCACGCTCGACGGCAGGCACCGGCCCACCACCACGAGGGAGACTTCACCATGAGCGAGACCATCCAGCCCTACGACACGCGGCTCGAATACGTGAGCATCGCCCAGGCACGCAAGATGAGCGGCCTGCGCCTGGTGCTCGGCAAGTACACCGTGCCGGGGCCGTGGCGCGAGGCGTGCAAGGGCCTGTTCCACGTGAAGGGCATTCCCTTCACCAACGTGGTGACCGCCGACGAGGGCAAGTCCGATCTCGCGCTCGGCATGGACGGCTCGCAGAGCGAGCTCATCGCCTGGACCGCGCAGGCCAGCGCGCCGGTCGCCGTGTGGAACGACGAGCGGCCGCGGTCGAGTTGGGTAGACCAGCTGAATCTCGCCGAGCGCCTGCAGCCCGAACCGCGCCTGATCCCGACCGACATCCACGAACGCATGCAGATGTTCGGCATGATCAACGAACTCGCCGGCGAAAACGGCATCGCCTGGGAGAAGCGTCTCCTGATGTGCCACGGTCCCTTGTCCAGCATGCCGCCGGGCGCCGAGGGCCGCGCCTTCTTCGAGTTCTTGGGCCAGAAGTACGGCTACTCGCCCGCCGCCGCCGAGGCGGCGGCGCTGCGCATCATCGAGATACTCAAGGTCTTCGACGCGCAGCTCGCACGCCAGAAACAGGCGGGCCGTGAGTATCTCATCGGCACGGGCTTCACCGCGGTGGACATCTACTGGGCGACCTTCTGCGGTTTGCTGAGCCCGCTGCCGCCGGAACTCTGCCCGATGGCGACTTCGTTCCGCGGCGGCCTCTACGGCAACGATCACGCGGGTGTCGCCGAGGCGCTCACGCCGGCGCTGCTCGCGCACCGCGACATGGTCTACAAGCGTCATCTCGAGCTGCCGGTGGTGTTCTGATCTCGCTGGAAGCACCGCTGTCCTGGCTCGGTGAGAGCACGGCGGAGATCGGCTGAGCCCATGGATTCCTGCTTTCGCAGGAATGACGGGGTTGGGATTGCATGAACTGAGCAGTCTCGCCCCGCCCTCACCACACCGTCACCCCCGCGAAAGCGGGGCTCCATGGGCGAACATCGAAGCCGATGGATTCCTGCTTTCGCAGGAATGACGGGGTTGGGATTGCATCACTGAGCAGTCTCGCCCCGCCTCACCACACCGTCACCCCCGCGAAAGCGGGGGTCCATGGGCGAACATTGAAGCCGATGGATTCCTGCTTTCGCAGGAATGACGGGGTTGGGATTGCATGAACTGAGCAGTCTCGCCCCGCCCTCACTACACCGTCACCCCCGCGAAAGCGGGGCTCCATGGGCGAACATCGAAGTAGAGCAATCCCTGCGTGGGCGGGCGCGACAGGTCGGCTGGATCGATGTACTGAACGGCCTTGGTCACCCTCCGCCGCGCCCTCAGCCGCGCCAGCCCGACGACCCCACAATCGACCTCGCCGCTGAGCTATTCCGCCTTCGCGACGTCGCTGCGTCGCATCCGCGACGCGTCTTCCGCGGCCCCCATTTCGTCACGATTTTTGTGTATTCTGCGCGCCGCTCCCGCCTGCCGGAGTGACGATGTCCTACCCCGCGCTGCGTTCCAACGGCCTCCCTCTTCCCCTCACGGAGCGCTACGTCGGCGCGCTCGCCACCACGCCCCTCGCCGCGCTGGACGACGGCCGGGCCGCCGCCCGCCTGGTGACGCATGGCTACGTGTTCCTGCGCGGCCTCTTGCCGCGTGAACTGGTGATGGCGATGCGTGAACGCTTCTTCGAACTGTTCCCCGCCGGCTTCGTCGCCGATGGCGACTGCCGACGCGGGGCCTTCGGCGCCGCGTCGCCCGGGCTACCGGCGCACGGCACGCAAGGGCATCCCGCCCATCACTTCGTACGCTCGGACGAGTTCCTGGCCTTCGCCGAGCATCCGCTGCTGCGGGCCGCGAGCGAGCGTCTGCTCGGCGGCGCGGTGGAACGCCTGCGGCGCACGCCGGTGCGCCACTTCGTGCCGGGCCGCGAGATCTCCTCCCGCGCGCACATAGACGGCACCTATGTCGAGGCGGCGCAGGCTGACCTGCTGACCTTCTGGGTGCCGCTCGGCGACTGCCCGCTCTCGAGCGGCGGACTGGTCTACCTCGAGGACTCGCACGTCGAAGCGGACGTCGGCCGGCGCACGCGCGACATCGCGCCGTTCGACCGCGCCGACGATCGGCGACCGCTCACGCACGATCTGCGCTGGATGGCGGACTTCACGGGCCGGCGCTGGCTGGTGGCGGACTACGCGGCCGGCGACGTCGTGGTCCACACGCCGCACATCGTGCATGCCTCGCTCGACTGCCACAGCGCCGAGATGCGGCTGTCCACCGACATCCGCTACCTGCGCGCCGGCACGCACTACGACCCGCGCTGGCGCGGTGACTGGTCGGCCGACGATGGCTACTGAGCGACGCGCCGCCTGGCGCGAGGCGCGCCCGTGACGGTCGCGCCGAGCCTGACCCACGTGCTGCTCATCCCGGTGGTGAGCGGCTCTATCTTCAGCCTGCTCACCGTCGTCACCACGTGGCTCTTCGTGCGCCGCGCGCCGCCGCGCCCGCACTTCCAGCCACCGGTCACGGTGCTGAAGCCGATCTACGGCGTCGATCGCGAGCTGCGCCACAACCTCGAGAGCTTCTGCACCCAGGACTATCCCGATTACCAGGTGGTGCTGTCGCTGCAGCGTCCGCAGGACCCCGCGCTGCCGCTGCTGCGCGAACTGGAAGCACGCTACCCGGAGCGGGTCACGGTGGTGGTGGCGGACAGCGCGCCCTCGATGAACGGCAAGGTGCAGAACATGGTGATCGGTCTCGGCGCCGCGCGGCACGAGTATCTCGTGGTGAGCGACTCCGATGCCTGGGCGCCGCGCGACTACCTGCGCACCATGGTCGCGCCACTCGCCGATGCGCGCCTCGGCTTCGTCTGCAGCCTGTACCGCGTCAGCGGCGCGCGCAATGTCGCGGAGAAGCTCGAACAGCTGTCGATCAACGCCGACTTCATGCCGAGCGTGATCTTCACCTACCTGACCCACGCGGCGACCTTCTGCCTCGGCGCGTCCATCGCCTTTCGGCGCAGCGATCTCGAGGCGGTGGGCGGGATGGCGGCGTTCGCCGACTACCTGGTGGAGGATCACGAGCTCGGCCGGCGACTGCATGCGCGCGGTCTCGGCGTGTGCCTGGTGCCATTGCGCGTCGACCTGCTGGCCGACTACGCGAGCTTCGGCGCCTGGTGGACGCACCAGGTCTACTGGGACCAGAACACCCGCGCCGCGAACGCGGTCGGCTTCGCGCTCACCGTCCTGACCCGCGCGGTGCCGTTCGCGGCGTTGTACGCGCTGGCCGCGGGGTTGTCCGCTGCCGCGGTCGGCGTGCTCGCCGCGGCCATCGTGCTGCGAGTCGCGACCTGCGCGCTGGTCGCGCTGCAGCTCGAAGACGAGGAGACCCTGCGCGCACTGCCCTGGCTGCCGTTGCGCGATCTGCTGGCGCTGGTCTCGTGGGCGCTCGCGCTCACCCGTCGCAGCTTCGTGTGGCGCGGCCATCGCTTTCGCCTCGCGCCCGGCGGCCGCATCATTCCGCGCGACGAGACCGCGTGAAACTCGGCTCGGCGCTGGCGCTGGCCGTCGGCCTGGCGCTGCTCGCGCTGGTCATCGAGGCGAGCGATCCGCGCGCCGCCATCGCGCTGCTCGCGACCCTGCCGCCCAGCGCGGCGCTGTGGGTGCTCGCGCTCTTCGCCCTGGCCTGGGCGGCGGAGATCCAGGCCTGGGCGCTGACCTTCACGACGCGTCCCGTCACACCCCACTGGTACGCGCGGCTGTGGCTGGTGAACATGGTCGGTGAGGCGCTGAACGTCGTGATGCCTTTCGGCGCGCTCGGCGGCGAACCGGTCAAGGCCTGGCTGCTGAAACGCCACCACGCAGTGAGCTACCGCGAAGCCGGCACGACCCTGGTGCTGATGCAGACCCTGCTGGCGATCGCCGAAGCGCTGTTCGTGGCGGTCGGCGCGGCGCTCGCCGCGGCGCTGGGCCTGCTGCCGCCGGCCATGGCGCAGTTGCTCTACCTCGCCGCCGCCTGCCTCACCGTGGCGATGACCATCGCCCTCCTCGGCCTGCGCCTGCGCTGGCTGCGCGCACTGCTCGGCCACGTCGAGTCACGTCTCGCGCGGGCGCGCCATCGCCGCTGGCTGGCGGCGCTCGGTGATATCGAGATTGCACTCGCGGACTTCGCGCGCGTCGAGCGTCGACGACTCGTCGCCAGCACCACTCTCTACCTCGTCAACTGGCTGGGCGGCGCGGCCGAGGTGTGGCTGATGCTCGAACTGCTGAACGTGGCCCTGCCCTTCGCCCATTGCTGGGTGGCGGAAGCCGCCATCGTCACCATCCGCTCGCTGACCTTCTTCCTGCCGGCGCAGCTCGGTTCCGTCGAAGCGGTGACGGTATGGGTGGTCGCCGCGCTCGGCGGCTCGGCCGAGAGCGGGCTCGCGCTCGCCGCCCTGCGCCGCGCGCGCGAATTGGCCTGGGCGGCGCTCGGGCTCGGCGTGGGCGCCGCCTACCGGCTCGAGTGGCGCACTGCGCCGCGCGACTGAATCACCGTCGCGCGGCGAGCCCGCGTGTCAGCCGAGCAGGCCGCGCCCACGCGCGTCCGCCAACGCGGCCAGGACGCGCGCCACGTCGTCCTCGGTCATGCTCGCGAACATCGGCAGGCACAGGTGGCGCGCACACAGGTACTCGGCCTGCGCCAGGTCCGGCGTGGCGAGATGCTCGAGCGCGGGATGCTGGTGCAAGGGCTTCTCGTAGACCTCGCCCGCGCAGATCACGCCGTGCTCGGCGCGCAGCCAGTGCTTCAAGGCCTGGCGATCCACGCCGTCCGGCAGCATCACCGGGTACTTGTAGTAGTTGGCGTGGCACGCGGCGGGCGGCGCGATGGGGCACACGCCGTGGTCGGTGCCGAGCAGCGCGGCGTCATAGCGCGCCGCCCAGTGACGGCGCGCGGCGACCATCTCGTCCAGGTGGGTGTGATGACGCAGACCGATGATCGCGTGGGGTTCGGACATGCGCCAGTTGCTGCCGATGCGCACGTGCAGGTTCTGGTGGAAGCTCGCCTTGCCCTGGTCGCGCGGGATGCGCGCCTCGCTGGCCAGGTGGTCGTCGTCGGTGACGATCATGCCGCCCTCGGCGCTGGTCATGACCTTGGTCGGATAGAAGCTGAAGGAGCCGGCGATGCCGAAGGTGCCGGCATGCCGACCGGCGAGCCGCGAGGCGTGCGCGTGGGCCGCGTCCTCCACCAGCCACAGACCACGCGCCTGGCACAACGCGGCGATGTCCGGCATCGCGTCGGTGACGATGCCGGCGATGTGCACGATCATCACGCCGGCCGTGTTCGGCGTCAGCTTGCGCAGGATCTCTTCGCGCGTGGTCGACATGGTGCGCGGATCGCTGTCCATCAGCACCGGCCGTCCGCCGGCGGCGAGCACCGCGGTGGCGGTCGCCATGAAGGTGTCGGCCGGCACCAGCACGTCGCGGCCCACGACGTCCAGCACGCGCAGGATAATCTCGAGCGAGCTCGTGCCGGAGGACGTCGCGATGGCATGACGCGCGCCGCTCGCGCGCGCGAACTCCGCTTCGAACTGTTCGCCGTACTTGCCGAGCGTGAGCTGGCCGTTGGCCAGCACCTCGTCGATGCGTTCGGTGATCCAGCGGCGGTCCTCGGCGCTGAAGTCGATGCGAATGGGAGGAACGGGCGAAGGATGGACGGCCATCAGGGAGTGCTCGATGAAGGGTGAGGAAGACGTGGGGCGAAAGTGCCGCGGGCGCGATCATCGCCGAGCACGGCCCGCGCGTCGAACGGGGTGCCTCAGGCGAGGTCGGCGAAGCCGCCCGGCTCGAGCCCGAGTTCGCGCAGGCGCGTTGCCAGCCGGGGACTGATCAGCGCGGCGAACTCGGCCTCGTTGGCATAGCCCGGCATGGCGGCGGCGAGCTCGGCGTCGCGCCTGACGGCCGGGTGCAGATGCAGCTCGACCCGCCCCGGCGGCAGGCGTTCGAGCAGGTCGAGCATGCGCGCCTCGTCCATCCGTCCGCTGTCCGCCACGCCGAGCAGCCAATCGTTGCAGCGTCGCCCGCTGCGCCTGAGGCGCCGGGCGACGAGCGCGAGCCAGGGCGCGAGCAGCGCGCCCGCCACGCCGGCCTGCGCCCGAGGCTCGCGCGGCAAGCGCACCGCCGCCGGCTCGTCCGGCCGCAGGTTCGCCAGGACTTCGGCGAGCACCGCGGGGTGCAGCTGCAGGTGGTTGTGCACGTCGACGTGATCGAGCGCGAGCCCAGTGGCGCGGAACGCGGCGAACTGGGCGGCGATCTCACGCTTGAGCTCGCGCCGCGCGCGGGGATCCAAGGCCCAGCGCAGCGCGGCCGCCAGGAGGTTGTCGGGAAAGCGGCCGTCGGCGGCCAGCAGGTGCGGCACCTCCGCCGCCGGCAGCAGCGGCTGGCCCCGGACCACGGTCACGTGCAGGCCGACGCGCAGGTCGGGCATGCGGCGCGCGCGCGCGATGGCGTCGGCCGCGGCCGACGCGGACACCATCAGGCTCGCGCTGCGCAGCACGCCCTCGCGATAGCCGCGCTCCACGGCCTCGTTGACCGCCGGACTGAAGCCGAAGTCGTCGGCGGTGATGACGATGGTGCGCATGGCTGGCCGGCTGTGACGGGGTCGGCAGTCTAGCCCGCATTTCTCACACGTGTTCGTCGCGAGGGCGTCGAGATGCCGCAAATTCGGGTCGCGCGGAGCAAAAGACGACGAAGGCATACTTGACAGTATGTCGAGGAGAGTTCTGCGAGCACGGCCCGAATTTGCGCGCAGATCGGCGGCCGCAGCAGAAGACGTGTGAGAAATGCGGGCTAGCAGGCCCACTTTGCGGCACGCTGCGTCAACCGCCGTTACCGTGCTGCGGCGCAATGGCGCAAGGGACACGATTGCTCGCATTTTCAGGCGCTTCCCCTGTCGCCACGGGGTGGCGTCCGGGTCTACCATAGGGTCGGTCACCGAGCGCTCGGTACCGTTTCAGGGGAGCGATAACAACATGCATCAGCCCGTCCTCGCGCGGTCTCGACCGGCCGTTCGCGGTTCCAGCAGCCACCCGGCGCGGCGACCATGAGCGCCGTCGGCACCAGTCTCCCGTTCGCCCGCGCGGCGGCGCCGGCCGGCGCCTGGCGCGCGCGCCTGTTCGGCGGCGCCTCCGGCATGGCGCTACGCATGCGCCAGATCGACTGGGAGAACACCCCGCTCGGCGCGCCGGAGAGCTGGTCCCACGCGATGCGCACGACGCTCGGCCTGTGCTTAGGCTCGCGCCTGCCGAGCAGCATCTACTGGGGACCGCAGCACATCCTCTTGTACAACGACGCGTTCGCCTCGCTGCTCGGCACCAAGCATCCCTGGGCGCTGCTGCAGTCGGCCGAATCGGTGTGGCCTGAGATCTTCGACCTGATGCTGCCCATGCTGCGCGCCTCCTACTACCACGGCGAGAGCGCCGGCATGGAGGACTCGCCGAGCTTCATCAATCGTCGCGGCTACCTCGAGGAGTTCTACTGCACCTACAGCTACACCCCCATCGTCAACGAGTACGATGCGATCGAGGGTGTGCTGATCACCGTGCCGGAAACTTCGACCCGCGTCATCGCCGAGCGGCGACTCCATACGCTGCAGCGCCTCGGCTTGAGCACCCGGCGCGCGCGCCACAGCGAAGAGACCTTGCGCGTCGCGGCCGAGGTCATCGCCGAGAACCCCTACGACGTGCCCTTCGCCTCGCTCTACCTGTGCGATGAGGATGGCGAACAGGCCAAGCTGTGCGCCGTGGCCAACATCGAGACCGGCGCGCCGTTGAGCCCTGAGGTGCTGCGCGCCGACAGCGATTCGCCACTCGCGCACTTCGTAACGCGTGAACCGCGGCCGCTGCTGCAGTTCATCGACGTCACCGCCGCCATGCAGCCCCTGCCGCTCGGCGCCTGGCAGATCCCCGCGCAGCAGCTCGCGGTGCTGTCGCTGGTATCGCCCGACACGCGCGCGCCGCGCGCGGTGGTGGTGGCCGGCATCAGTCCGCACAAGCGTCTCGACGACGACCACATCACCTTCTTCCGCATGCTCGCCGACCAGGTGATGCGCGCGTTGGGCGAGGCCTTCGCGCACCAGCAGGAAGACGATCGCATCAAGGCGCTGCAGACCCGCGCGCGCGTCGCGCAGCAGGAAGAGCGGCTGCGCATCGCGCGCGATCTCCACGACACGCTGCTGCAGAGCGTGCAGGGCATGCAGTTCCTGCTGGAGGCGGGCCTCGACCGCGTGAAGGCCGGCGACCCGTCGGCGGCCGACCTGTTCTCCCGCGCGCTGAACGCCTCCAAGCACGCGGTGGCCGAGGGCCGCGAGGTGCTGTCGCTGCTGCGCTCCTCGTCCCACGGCGTCTACGATCTCTCCACCCGGCTCGACAACCTGTGCGCGGAACTCACCACCGAGACCGACGCGCGCTGCGTGGTCGAGGTCGAGGGCCTCGAGCGCAACCTGGACCCGAGTCTCTCCTCCGAGTTGCAGGTCATCTGCCGCGAGGCGGGTCTGAACGCGGTGCGCCACGCCAACGCGCGGGTCATACGCCTGCGCGCGATATTCACCGACGACCTGGTGGTCGAGGTGACCGACGACGGCGCGGGGATCCGCGAGGACTTCATCAACAATGGCAGGCCCGGACACTACGGTATCCGCGGCATGCGCGAGCGCGCCGCCACCCTGGGGGCGCAGTTCCAGGTCCAGCGCCGCCCCGGTGGCGGAACTGCGGTACGATTGACCCTGCCGGGCAACTCGGCATATCTCGACTGAAGGGCAGCACGTGTTGGCACAAGAACTCACCCAGAATCCGGCCATCCGCGTCATGTGCGTGGACGACCATCCGATCTTTCGCGAAGGCCTGGCCGCGGTGCTGGCCAACGACCCGGGCTTCGAACTGGTGGCCGAGGCCGGCACCGGCGAGGAGGCCATCGAGAAATTCCGCGCCGCGCGTCCCGACGTGACGCTGATGGACCTGCGCCTGCCGGGCATCTCCGGCACCGAGGCCATCGCCGCGATCCGCGCGGAGTTTCCCGAGGCGCGCATCGTGGTGCTGACCACCGAGATGGGCGACGTGCCCATGCAGCGCACGCTGAACGCCGGCGCCAAGGGCTACGTGCTGAAGGGCATGGCGATGTCGGAACTGCTGGACATCATCCGCGCGGTGAACGCCGGCAAGACGCGCATCCCCGAGCGGGTCGCGACCCACATCGCCGAGCATCTCACCGACAAGAACCTGAGCGCGCGTGAGCTCGAAGTGCTGAGGCTCATCGCCGGCGGCCACCGCAACCGCGAGATCGCCCACAAGCTGTCGATCAGCGAGGAAACGGTGAAGATGCACGTGCGCAACATCATGGTGAAACTGAACGCCAACGACCGCACCCACGCCGTGACGATTGCGGTGCGCCGCGGCTTCATCACCTTGTAGGCAGAGCGGCGGACGCCCGCGCCGGCGCGCGCGGGCTGCCCGCCGGCCGGCGACGCAGGACGACGTCTCTCCAGCCTGGCCGCGCTGACCACCTAGTCACGTCGCGTCCATGTTCTCCACTGACCTCAACTTCACGCGCGACACCTGGCGCAACTGGCTGACCCAGCTGCGCAGCTTCGTGCTCGCGCCCGGCATCGGACGCACCGCGCGCGTGCTGTTCGCGCTGGTCATCGCCGCCGCGCTCGCGACCAATTCACTGAACGTGGTCAACAGCTACGTCGGACGCAATTTCATGACCGCCATCGCCGAGCGCGACCGCCTCGGCTTCTTCACCCAGGCGCTGATGTGGATAGGCGTGTTCGCGGCCGCCACGGTGGTGTCCGTGCTGGGCCGCTATGCCGAGGATCGCCTGGGGCTCGTGTGGCGCACCTGGGGCACGCGTGAACTGCTCGACCGCTACATGGCACGCCGTACCTATCTCAAGGTCGCGACGCTCGGCGGCATCGAGAATCCCGACCAGCGCATCTCCGAAGACGTGAAGTCCTTCACCACCGTCACGCTGTCCTTCATCCTGATGGCGCTGAACGGCACGCTGACCGTCATCGCTTTCTCCACCGTGCTATGGACCATCAGCCCCACGCTGTTCGTGGTGGGCGTGCTGTACGCCGCCTTCGGTACCGTCACGAGCCTGTTGCTCGGACGCCCGCTGATCCGACTCAACTACCAGCAGCTCGATCGCGAGGCGGACTTCCGTGGCGCGCTGGTGCACGTCAAGGAGCACGCGCCGCTGGTCGCGCTGGCCGGTCGCGAAGCGATCTTCAGCCATCACCTGCACCACCGCCTCGAGCGGCTGTTGGAGAACGCCGGCAAGGTGATCGTCGTCCAGCGCAACTTGAGCTTCTTCACCACCGGCTACAACTGGCTCATCCAGCTCATTCCGGCCTTGATCGTCGCACCGCTGTTCATCCGCGGCGAAGTGGAGTTCGGCGTCATCACCCAGTCGGCGATGGCCTTCACCCACCTGCTCGGCGCCTTTTCGCTGATCGTCACCCAGATCCAGACGCTGTCCTCGCTGGCCGCGGTGGTCGCACGGCTCGACACGCTGATCAACGCCATCGTCGGCGACCACGACACGGGCAAGGGCATCGTCACCGAGGTGGACGACACGCGCATCGTCTACGACCAGGTGACCATGCATTCGGCGCACCGCCATCGCGTGCTGGTGGCGGATCTGAATCTCGAAGTCCACCCTGGCCAGAACCTTCTGATCCGCGGCGGCGCGAACGACGTGCGCTCGGTGCTGTTGCGCACCACCGCCGGGCTGCGGCGCAGCGGCACGGGACGCATCGTGCGGCCCGGGCCGCGCCAGCTGATGTACGTGACCGAACAGCCCTACCTGCCGGACGGCACCCTGCTCGATCTCCTGCACGCCGGCAACGGTGATCCGCCGCTCGATGTCGGTCATCGCGACGAGGTGCTGGAGGTGCTGCAACTGGTCGGGCTGGAGTCGATCCTCGCGCGCTGCATCGACGTCGACGTCGATCAGAAATGGAGTTCACTGCTCACCATCGGCGAGCAGCAGCTCTTGGTCTGCGCGCGCGTGCTGCTCGCGCGGCCGCGCTTCGTCATGCTGGAACGGCTGAGCGTGACGCTCGAACGCGCGACCATCCACCGCCTGCTCGCGATGCTCCGCGAACGCGAGGTGACCTACCTGGTGCTGGAACCGGACAGCGACGACCTCGCGGCCTTCGACCTGGTGCTGCAACTCGGCGAGGGCGGCACCTGGCATGCAGAACGCGTGACGCGCGGCCGCGCCGACGGCGCCGTCGGCGGCGCGCGGTGACCAGGTCCATGCGCACCTTGGACGACTTCGCGTCGCTCGCCGCGTGGCAGGCCATCGCGCCCGGCGACGCGCGCCTCGAACTCCGCGTCGTGCCGGGACCGCGTGGCCACGCGCTGTGCCTGGACTACGACCTCGGCGGCAACGGCTTCGTGATCGCGCGCCGCCCGCTCGACCTGGCACTGCCCGAGGACTACGCCTTCACGCTCGAGACCCGCGGCGAAGGGCCGGCGCGCATCGTCGAGTTCAAGCTGGTGGACGAGGCGCTCGGCAACGTCTGGCGACTGCGCGACGAGCGCTTCGTCTATCACCGCGACTGGACGCCGTGGCGCATCGCCGCGCAGGACATCGAGTACGCCTGGGGCGCGCGCCGTCAGACCGTGCTGGCCCACGCCGACGCGCTCGAGATAGCGGTGGTAGGCAGCGGCCCGGGGCGCCTGTGGCTGGCCGAACTGGCGCTGGAGGATCTGAGCCCGCGCGGGTCGCCACGCGTGACCGCGAGCAGCGCCGCGCCTGAGCGCGACGCGGCGCGCGTGCTGAACGGTGACGACGGCTGGCTGAGCGCGGCCGGCGGCAAGCAATCGCTGACGCTCGAATTCGACATGCCCCGCGCGCTCGGCGGGCTCGGCATCCACTGGGACGCCGCCGCGCCGCCGGCCAGTTTCCAGCTCGCGGCGCGCGACGCAGACGGCGCGTGGCGCACGCTGCGCGCGGTGGACGCGCCG
>JAIEQK010000212.1 GCA_019747795.1 Gammaproteobacteria bacterium
TTGGCCGTTCGTGGGGTCGACTGCGCTGAACAACACCTGGCCATTGGGCAACGCCGTGAAGCCGCCTGGAGACGAGCCATTCGTCCCGGGCATGATGTCCTTCAACAACTGCGTGCCGGCGCTCGTGCCATCCGTCACCCACAGCTCTTGGCCGTTCGTGGGGTCGACTGCGCTGAACAACACCTGGCCATTGGCAGATGCGGTGAAGCTCGATGGAGAGGACCAGCCTCCCCCGGGGGCGATGTCCTTCAGCAACCGCGTCCCACCGCTCGTGCCATCGCTCACCCAGAGCTCTTGGCCGTTGTCCCGATCATTCGCCGAGAAATACACCCGCGGCGTCGTGCCGAGGACGACGTCCTCGATGGCGTTCGTCGCGCCGCTCAGGGCGGCCTCCGCCCGACCACGCCCATCGGTATAGGTGGCCCGCACGCTGATCGCCTGGCCCAGGTCGACCTGCAGGAGGTTGTAGGTGCCGCCGGTCAGGCCGGTGTCGACACCGTTACGCAGCCAGTGATAGGTCACGGGCCCCATGCCGTCCGCGTCTGAGAGCGTGTCGCTGACGCGCAGCACGTCGCCCTGTTCCGCCGCGGTGAGGCCACGCGTGGCGCTGGTGGTATTGACCAGCAGCACCGCGCCCTGGGGTGCGTCGTTGACCAGGGCCGTGGGCGCGCTGGTGAGGGATTCGGCCGTGCCGTGGGCATCGGTGTAGGTCACCTGCACCGTGACCGCCGTACCGACATCGGCGGCGCCCAGCGCATAGCTCGCGGCGTTGGCACCGACGATGGGCGCGCCGTCCCGCAGCCACTGGTAGCTGTAGGCGCCGAGGCCGTCCTCGTCGGCGATACCGCTGGTGTCGGCGGTGAGGGTGAGGTTCTCGGCGGCTTCGCCCTGGATCAGCACCGCGCCCTGGGGCGCGTCGTTGACGTTCACCACCGGGGGGGTGGCAGCGCTGGTAACCGACTCCGGCGTGCCCGCGGCGTCGACGTAGCTGACGCGCACCCGGATCTCACTGCCGACGTCGATGTCCTTCAGCAGGTAGGTGGCACTGGTCGCGCCGTTGATGGCGACGCCGTCCCGCGTCCACTGGTAGCTTAAGGGCCCCAGGCCGTCAGCGTCCGAGAGGCCACTCGTGTCCACAGAGAGCGTGTCGTTCTCGACGGCCGAGAAGACGTTGGCACCAGAACTTAGGATCGATACCCCACCCTGCGGCGCATCGTTCACCGGCGCGAGGGTGATGTCGATGACATCGGTGTCGGACAGCACGCCGTCGCTGGTGGACACGGAGAGCTGCGCGCTGCCGTTGGCATTGGCGTCGGGCGTGAACATGAGCCCGTCGAGCGCGGCGTTGATCGCGGCGCTGGTGCCGGCCAGCGTGACCACCGCGCTGCCGTTGCCGCTCACGCTCGCGAGCCCGCCGATCTGGGCCAGGGTCAGCGTGCCGAGCGTGGCGTTCAGGGTAACCGTCAGCACGCCCGTATCCGTCACGCTGATGGCGTTGCCCTGCGCGGTGCTGAAGGTGAGGGGGACGTCCTCGCTGCCCGCCTGCGCGCCGGGCACCGAGTTCACCGGCGCGGTATTGATGCCGGCGCGGTTCACCGCCAGCGCCACTTCCAGCGTGGCCCCGGCCTGGCTGTAGCGCGCATAGCCGCCTGCGTCGCCGAGATAAGTCCAGCTGCCGCCGGCGTTCACCGCGCCGTTGGCGCCATCGATGCGCAGCGTGCCGGTATCGGAGAGCGTGAGGACGCGCGCGGCGTCCAGGGTGACGCTGTGATTGCCGGCCTGGAGATCGAGCCGCTCGATATGCTGGACGCGAGAGTCGCTGGTGAGGTCCAGGCTCACGCCGCTGCCGGTCACGCGCAGGGTGTCGAAGTCCGCGCCGCCGTCCATCACGAGGTCGGCCACGTCGTAGACCAGGGCGTCGTCGCCGCCTTCGCCGCGCAGCGTGTCGGCGCCGGTGGCGCCGTCCAGCAGGTTGGCGGCGGCGTTGCCGGTCAGCACGTTGGCCAGCGCATTGCCGTTGCCGTTGATGGCGGCGGCGCCGGTGAGCACGAGGTTCTCGAGGTTGTTGCCGAGCGTGAAGTTGATGGACGACTCGACGGTGTCGGTGCCGGCGTTCGCGGCCTCGGTGATGACGTCGCCCGTGCTGTCGATGACGTAGGTGTCGTTGCCGGCGCCGCCGATCAGGGTGTCGACACCGCCCGCGCCGCCGTAGAGACGGTTGTTGCCGCTGTTGCCGGTGAGGGTGTTGTTGGCGCTGCTGCCG
The DNA here is from genome assembly GCA_019747795.1 of Gammaproteobacteria bacterium. Lineage (GTDB taxonomy): Bacteria > Pseudomonadota > Gammaproteobacteria > JADJYF01. The sequence goes on from JAIEQK010000212.1 coordinate 2,264, forward strand.
CTGCCGTCGATGTTTGCCGTGCCAAGCAGGGTGAGATTCTCGACGTTGGCGACGGTCGAGAGGTCGAAGCTCGCGCTGGACTGGAGGGTGTCCGTGCCGGCATTGGCGTCCTCGATTACCGTGTCCAGGGCATCGACGACGTACACATCGTTGCCGAGACCACCCACCAGGATGTCAGCGCCCGCGCCGCCGTTCAGCACGTCGTTGCCGGCCTCGCCGCGCAGGGTATTGGCGCCGGCGTTGCCGGTCAGGGTGTTGTTCAGCGTGTTGCCGATGCCGGTGAGATCGGCGCTGCCGAGCAGGGTGAGGCCTTCGAGATTCGCGCCCAAGGTATAGCTGATGGCGGCGCGCACGGTGTCGGTACCGCCACCGCTCTGTTCGATGACCGCGTCGCCCAGGTCGTCGACGACGAAGATGTCGTTGCCGAGCCCGCCGGTCAGGGTGTCCGCACCCTGGCCGCCGTCCAGGGTGTCGTTGCCGGCGTCACCGTCGAGTACATTGTTCTGCGCGTTGCCGGTCAGCACGTTGGCGAGCGCATTGCCGAAGCCGGTCAGCGCGGCGCCGGTGAGGGTGAGGTTGTCGACATTGGCGGCGAGCGTGTGGTTGATGCTGGCGAGCACCAGGTCGACGCCTTCGTTCAGGCCCTCGGCCACGGTGTCGCCGGCGTCGTCCACGATGAAGGTATCGTTGCCGAGCCCGCCGCTGAGCGCATCGGCGCCGAGGCCACCGTTCAGGGTGTCGTTGCCGCCCGCGCCCAACAGGGTATTGTTCGCCGCGGTGCCGGTGAGGACATTGGCGAGGTCGTTGCCGATGCCGACCAGGGCCGCGCCGGCCAGGGTCAGGTTCTCGACATTGGCCGTGAGGCTGTAGTCCACAGCGACGGTGACGAGATCGGTGCCCTGGGACGCGAGTTCGGTGACGACGTCGCCGAGGTCGTCCACCAGGTAAGTGTCATTGCCCGCGCCGCCGACCAGTGTATCGGCGCCGAGTCCGCCGTCGAGAAGGTTGGCCGCCGCATTGCCGGTCAACACGTTGGCGAGCGCGTTGCCGGTGGCGTTGATCGCGGCCGTGCCCGAGAGCGTTAGGTTCTCGACGTTGGTGGCGAGCACGTAACTCACCGAACTCGTGACCAGGTCGATGCCGCCTCCGGGCAGCGCCGTCTCCTGCACGAGGTCACCGACGTTGTCGACCACGTAGCTGTCGTTGCCGTCGCCGCCGATCAGGGTGTCCGCGCCGGTGCCGCCGTTCAAGGTGTTCGCGCCGCCGTTGCCGATGAGTACGTTGTCCAGCGCGTTGCCGGTGCCGTTCAGGTTGGCGAGGCCCTGCAGTTCGAGACGCTCGAGGTTGGCGCCGAGGACATAGTTGATATTCGCCCTGACCGTGTCCGTGCCTTCGCTGGCCAACTCGGTGACGGTGTCGCCGGCCGCGTCGACCACGTAGATGTCGTTGCCGAGACCACCGCGCAGGGCATCGTTGCCGAGACCGCCGTTCAGCAGGTTGTCGTCCGCGGAGCCGGTGATGCTGTTGTTGAGCTCGTTGCCCGTGCCGACCAGGGCGCCGGCGAGCAGGGTGAGGTTCTCGACGTTCGCCGTCAGCGCATAGCTGATCGAGGCCCGCACCAGGTCGACGCCGGCGCCGGCGTCCTCCTCGACCAGGTCCTGGAAGGAATCGACGATGTAGGTGTCGTTGCCGAGGCCGCCGCGCAGGATGTCCTCGCCACCGCCGCCGTTCAGGGTGTTGGCGCCGCTGTTGCCGGTGAGAACGTTGGCGCCAGCGTTGCCGGTGCCGCTGATGTTGCCGGTGCCGGTCAGGACCAGGTTCTCGACATTGGCCTCGAGTGTGCGCGTGACGCTCGCGCGCACGGTGTCGTTGCCCTCGCCGGCGGCTTCCACCATCTGGTCACCCGCGGCGTCGACGATGTACTCGTCGTCACCCGCCCCACCGACCAGCGTGTCGTTGCCCGTGCCGCCATCCAGCAGGTCATTGCCGGTCAGGCCGAGCAGGGTGTCGTTACCGCCAAGGCCGAGCAGAGTGTCATTGACATTGGCGTCGATGTCGCCGACGAGGGTGTTGGCGCCCGAGGTGCCGGTGATGGTGGCCATGTGTCGCTCCCTGAATTAAGGCAAAGTTACTTCTGATTGTTCACGCGGCGGAACGACTCCGAACCGCGCGACGTTCTGATCGCACGCCGCCGGCTGGTGGGTGATCCGCACTCGAAGCACGACACGGGGTTCAAGCGCCGCCGCAGCAGTTCGTCTCCTGACGGCAGAAGCAGGAACGCGTTACCGGCACGTCGGCGAGCGCTTTCGCCAGGGTCAAACGCTGCTTGATGTACTGCGCTTCCGCGACTGCCCCGCGACGCTCGAGGCACTCGTGCAACCCATGCAAGCTCCAGACGTTGTCAGGAAACTGTCGCGCACGCGGCAGGCTGTCGTCGAGACCGAGATCCGCGCGGTACACGGCCTCGGCCTCATCGTGCCGGTTCTGTTCGAGCAGAAGTGCACCAAGGGCATGACGGGGTGGCTGCATCCAACCCCAAGGTTCGTCAAAAGGCAGGGAGTCCGCTCGTCGGACCGATTCCCTCAGACAGGCGAACGCATCTTCGAACTGTCCTTGGCGATAAGCGAGTTCTCCATCCAGCATCGACTGCGCGACACCCAACAGATCAACGCACAGATTATTGTGGATGCGTCTCGTGTCCGGCACTCGCTTGCAGGCTTCCATGAATTCGTCTCGCGCCGCGGCGCTCGCGACGACGTTGCCAAGCGCTGCATGTGCGACGCCTTTCGCGTAACACATCATCGCGTAGGTCATGCAATAGAGTTCGCGGTCCTCTGGCGCCGCCTGATCTATGAGTTCATGCCAGCGGCCAAAGCGGATCATGACGTGCTGCTTCATGCCGATGTAGCCCTCGAGATAGTCGGCCATCGGTGGCGAATCCACGCGCAACAGAGCCTCCGGAATGGTATCGATGAGCCCTTGGGCCGCCTGCATTGCATTGGCATGTTGGGCAAGGAACATTGCCCCATAGGCGGCAAAATGCAGGTTGTGCACGCGATAGAAGGTATAGAAATTCCCCGCACCGGCCCGCGCGAGGAATTTTTCATCCGCGGCGATTGCCCGCTGATTCCACCGCACGACGTTCTGATAGTTTCCGCAGAGCAGATCGATATGGGTCGGCATGTGGACCAAATGCCCAGCGTCGGGCGCGAGATCGCGCAGCAACTCGGCGGCAGGTAGAGCGCGCTCTGGCCATGGCGACATCTCCATTAGATGGATATAGAGATGTAGGAGGCCGGGGTGCTGCTTCGCGGCCGGATGGTCACGAAACGCCGCGCTGCACAGGGCCTCTATCTCGAGGGTGCCCGCGCCGCTGGCCGGAGCCCGCGTTTCCAGGTCCCACATCTGCCAAGGCGTGCGATCCAGGACCGCCTCCACGTACAGCGTGAGCACGTTGAGATCATCCGGGAACCGCTCGCGCACAGCGCGCATGGCGCTACAGTAAGCAGCGTTTGATACGTCCAGGTCGGGCGCTGGTGTGCCCTGCGGGTAACGGCAGCGCAGAGAGGCGATCAGCGCACGCTCAGCGTCGGTGGCGCCACCCGCGGCCTTGTCCGCTTCATCCAGCGCGTGGTTGGCACGCGCAAGAGTCTGGCCCAGGTCCAATGGGTCGAAGAGTGCCCACGGCTTGTTGTAGTTCGGCCCGATTGCGTAGGCGATACCCCAGTACGCCATGGCGCAGCCGGGATCCTGCTCAATCGCACGTTCAAAGCAGCCCACGGCCGCTTCATGATTGAAGCCGTGGCACCATCTTACGCCACGATCAAACCAAGCTTGGGCGTCCGCGTTCGCCGTAGTAATCGGCCAATGGAAACTGCCAAGATCATAGGTTTCGAGATTCTGCGAGATCATTATGGGTGTCCCTTCTTGAAATCTTCGCTGTCAGCCAGCTGGCGCGCAGCTACTAGGAAGGCGAGCGGTCCCGGAAAGTCCGGCAACCGTTGTCGTATCGCTCGGCTTGTTATGGCTCCCATGGCGCACGTGAGAACTCAGCGGGGCGCATTTCGGGGCTGAACGTACCGAGCTTGGTCGCTATCTTCTCGGCCACCTCAAAGCCCCAGTGCCCGTGCGCCATGCCGCCCCAAGGCGACATATCGAAACCGACGAAATAGAGACCCGGCGCAACCAGAGACTGGCAGCGACCGTCCGTTCGAGGAAACACCTCCCGACGCGCGGGGTCGAGATGGAGCATGGTCGGATCAGAGATGAAGTCACCAAGCCCGGGCCGGTACCCGGTGGCCAGGATAACTGTGTCGAATGTGCGAGGAGCATGAACGGCGAAGCTTACGCGGCCACCGTCGAAGGTCACCACGCGATCGTGGATGACTTCGATTTCGCCACTTCGCATCAGTGCCAGGGCTCCGTGATCGAATACGCAGACGCGCCCGGTCTCGATCGCCGTATGCCATGGACCATCAATGGGAGTATCGATGCCGAGGTCGGAGACGTCGACTGCCAGGCTTCGCAGCAGGGCGTCGAAGGCCCCCACGTGTGTAGCGTATGCGGCACCGCCACGCTCCGCAGAATGCGCGGCAGTGATCATGGATGGATCGAATGCCCCAGAAGCTCGCGCTTCCAACATGGCGGATTCGAATCGCCGTATGGGGATGACCCAGCGGGGACCGTTTACTAGCAGAGAGACGCGTGACGCTCCGCATTCGACCAGGTCCAAGGCGATCTCGAAGGCAGAGTTTCCGCTGCCAACGACCAGTATCCGCTGACCTCGATGGCTCTGGCCATTGCGGTAGGAAGCGCTGTGCAGGATGTCGCCCTGGGTCGTCGCAGCGCCGGGCACGGGGGGCCAAGCGGGTTGCCGACAGTAGCCCGTCGCGATAACCACGTGGCGTGCACGGTAGTGCCCGCGGCTGGTCCGCGCCTGCCAGGGATAGGCATGGTCCGATGGCAGGTACTCGGTCTCTAACAGAGTCTCATTGAAGCCGGCCACTTGGTCCAATTCGTGGCGCGAGGCATACCGCTCCAGATAGTCGATAACTTCGAGACGAGTCTTGAAGATGGGATAGCGGTCGACGAGGCCCCCATCATCCGGTAGTCCGTGCCACGGAGAATGAAGCGCCAGGCGATCGTAGGTATTGGTCCAGAAAGACCCGTAACTGGCCCCCTTTTCGACGAGACGGACATCCCTGACGCCGTAGCGGCGAAGGGCAGCGGTCGTAGCCAGCCCGCTGAACCCCGCGCCGGCGACCAAAACCTCATGTTTCTGTTCATTCATCAATGGCTTATCTTGACTATTCGTAGTCGCGCCGCGCTGCTTGGTTGCCGCCAAAGTCACCGTGGAGCGTCTGCCCGCCCTGTCTTGCACGGACCCGCCCAATCTTTGATCATCCCCCGGCCAAACCGGCTTGGGTCCCCGGAACAGCGCGCCTTACGCGCGGCGCCTCTCCACCTCAGGACTCTAGGCGGAGCGGCTGACCGAGTTGCAAGGAAAGTCCAAGTTATGTCCAAGGAATCGACGCGCGCGCGGATGACGGAGAAATGGCTGTTCGGCGAGTTCGAACTCGCAGACGAGTTGCGCCGCTGCGGGGCGCCAGTGGAACTGACCCCCAAGGCGTTGGCACTGCTGCATCTGCTAGTGCGGCAAGCGGGCGCCGTGGTCAGCAAGCGTGAGATTTGGGACGAGGTCTGGCCAGGGGTAATCGTTACCGATGCTGCCCTCACTGTCTGCATGACAGAAGTTCGACGGGCCCTCGGTGACGACGCTAGGAAGCCACGCTACTTGGCGACCGTCGCGCGACGGGGCTATCGATTCATTGCGACGGTGTCTCTGAGGGATGGCCCTGCCAGCCTTCCGGGTCGCGATGGCGAGGGCCCACCCATTGTCGGACGGGAAGCCGAGCTCGAGGCTCTCGGCCGGGCATTAGCTGACGTTGGTTCCGGGCAACGCCGGGCCGTGTTCATCGTCGGCGAGCCAGGTATCGGCAAAACGACATTGCTGGATGCTTTCCGGCTTCACGTGGGCGGCACCCCGCGCATGCTAGTCGTTGAGGGCCAGTGCACGGAACACTTCGGTCCTAGCGAACCCTATTTCCCTCTCCTGGATGGGCTTGCCCGTGCGTGTCGCGGTAAGAACGGAGATCGTGTCCTGCAGTGTCTGTCGTTGCACGCACCACTTTGGCTGGCGCAGATGCCTTCGGTCGCAGAAAGGGTCAGAGCGAATGGTTCAGATCGTGAACTGCTGCCGACGACGCCAGAGCGGATGGTGCGAGAACTCACGGATGCCGTAGAGGCGCTTGCCACCGACCAGATAGTGGTCCTGTGCCTGGAAGACTTGCATTGGAGCGACCAGGCCACCCTAGACTGGCTGAATCTCGTTATTCGGCGTCGGCTCCCTGCCCGACTGCTAATCGTAGTGACCCTGAGAGACATGACCTTCGCCGGCGGTAACGAGTTCGTCCGGGAACGGCTCCCCGATCTCCTTCTGCATGCAAATGCACGCTTGCTTGCCCTCAATAGGCTTAGTGAGGCTTCGGTCGAACGATACCTCGAAGGTCGTCGCGTGTGGGCTGATCTGATTCTATCCGAGGAAAAACTCGAACGCTTTGCACGACTGCTGCACAGGCGCACCGGCGGCAATCCACTCTATCTCGTGAGCATTCTCGAGACCTTTACGCCCCCTACCGGTGGCTCTGCATACGTTGATTCAATGCTAGATCAGCTCGCCCAAGGTGGAGTTCCGGCGAGTCTTCGGCAGTTCCTCACTCTGCAAATGACGCATCTCACGGATGAAGAGAAGCGACTGATAGAAGCCGCCAGCGTCGTCGGGGACGGATTTACCAGCGCACTAGTATCGGCTGCGATCGGCGAACCCGATGACAACATCGAACGTCAATGTGAACGCCTAGCACAGACGCGACGCATCGTTCAGTATGTCGATGCGACCACGTTACCTGACGGCACTCTCGCCTCTCGATACGCGTTCGCGCATAGTCTCTACCGCGAAGTGGCGTATGAACGGATCCCACCTGGGCGCCGAGCGCAGCTTCATCGCCTGATCGGTGAGCGCCTTGAGCGAGCCTATGGCTCGCTAGGCGCCACAGTGGCGTCCGAGCTTGCCATGCACTTCGGCCGCGGACTCGCGTATTGTGCGGCTGCCCGGCACTCCCTGACTGCCGGGCGCAACGCTCTTGGGCGAGGTGCTTATGGCGAGGCCGAGGGGCACTTTCGAAGCGGACTGGAGTACGCAACCACGGCCCAGCACTCGGCCAACGCGTGTCCGCCGGCAATTGAATGGAATCTATGCGTGGCGCTAGGACAGACCTTGCTTGCCGTGAAGGGATGGGCGTCTCCCGAGGCAGAGCAAGCGTTTGCTCGCGCCCACCAACTGGCAGTCGAGCTTACCCAAGCGCCTCCCTTCCTGCCCCTCTGGGGTACCGCCATGGGTGCCGTGGTCCGCGGGGACTTTGTCCGCTACGAGCAGCTTGGCCGGCAGCTGAGAGCGCATGCAGAGTCAAGCGGCGACGGATTGCAACAGGCGGCAGCCTATTGGGCATTGGGTCAGGGTGCGTTCCACAGAGGCGATTTCCACGATGCCGAGCGATTATTGGAGATGGCTCTCCGTGGATTCGACCGTATTGAGCACGCGGCCCAGGTCGTCCAGTTAGGAGTCAACTGTCAAATATTTACCCTATCTTATCTATCACATGTCCAGTGGTGCCTGGGCAATCTCGATCGCGCCGAGACTCTCAGTCGAACAGCACTCGCGCTTTCGACCGATCTGGACCATGCGTTCAGCTCGGCACTAGCTATTGCCTACGCAGCCACCCTGAACGTGTTACTGGGGAGCGTGACTGCTGCAGCACAGCTCGCGACGCAGTTGAGCAATTGGTGCCATGAGAAGGGTTTTGCATACTACCTAGGCTGGAGCCGATTTGTACGAGGCTGGTGCGGTGGCGACTACGTCGCCGATCCGCTTGCTGAGATGAGCGCCGGCCTCGCCAGCATGCGTGCGAGCGGAGCACGCCTGCGATTGGTCTTCTATCAGACGCTGCTCGCGGAAGGCTATGCGCGCGCGCAACGAATGCCCGAGGCCACGCTATGTCTCGAGGCCGCACACGGCGAAATGGCACGAACGCGAGAGCGATGCTGGGAGGCGGAGCTCGTGCGGGTGAGCGGCACGTTGGCTTCGCTTACGCCGAATGAATCTCAGCAACAGGAACGATACCTCACGCGTGCAATCGCCATTGCGCGTAGTCAAGGGGCCTTGTCGTGGGAGCTTCGCGCCATCCTGCCGCTCGCGCGCCTACTCGCGAAAGATGGCCGTAGAGCGGAGGGCCGTAAGATGGTTTCGGACCTGTACGGCCGCTTCTCCGAGGGCTTTGAGCAGATAGCTCTGCAAGAGGCTGCAGACCTCCTCAGCGAAATGCGCTAGCCGCCGCCCATTCGGCGGCCAGCGCCTGGCTCCGGCGGCGAGATCTCGACAGGTTCCGCCGAGAGGGAGGCAGATGAGGAAAGGGCAGGACGGTCGCTTAGCCGCTACCCGCCAGCGCCTCCAGCACCTTCGCAGGATGCTCCGCCGCGATGGCGATCTTCGCCCAGTGCTTGCGTACCTTGCCGTCAGCGCCTATCCACACCGTGGAGCGGATCACGCCGGTGACCGGCTTGTCGTACATGAGCTTCTCGCCCCAGGCGCCGTAGGCGGTCATGACTTTCTTGTCGACATCGGAGAGCAGAGGAAAGGGCAGTTCGTACTTGGCGGCGAACTTCTGGTGCGCGGCCGCGCCGTCCGGCGACACGCCGAGCACCACCACGCCGCGCTTCTGGAGATCGGCCCAGGCGTCGCGGAAGCCGCAGGCTTCCTTGGTGCAGCCGGGCGTGTCGTCCTTGGGGTAGAAGTACAGGATGACGTCCTGGCCCTTGAAGTCCTTCAGAGAAACGGGCTTGCCCGCCGCGTCGGGCAGGGTGAAGGCGGGTGCGGCCTTGCCGACTTCCACTGGCATCGTGATGTACTCCGGGTTGATGGAACGGAATCGATTATGACCGAGCCTCGGGGCTGGTGCGGGACGTATACGCTCAGTAGACTCGCGCGGTTTCAACGCTCGGAGATGCGCGCGTGACGGCGGAATTGCAGCGGCTCGTGGTGCCCGTCACCCCCTTTCAGCAGAACTGCTCCATCGTCTGGTGCGCGCGCACCGGCAAGGGCGCGGTGGTCGATCCGGGCGGCGACCTGGATCGCATCGCGGCACGCGTCGCCGCGGCGGGCGTGACGCTGGAGAAGGTGCTGCTGACCCACGCGCATCTCGATCACGCCGCCGGCGCGCGCAACTTCGCCGATCGCTACGGCATTCCCATCGAGGGCCCAGAGCGCGAGGACGACTTCTGGCTGGCGTCGATACCGCAGCAGGCGAGCCGCTACGGTTTCCCGCCCGCCACCGCCTTCACGCCCGATCGCTGGTTGGAGGATGGCGACACGGTCACCTTCGGCGAACAGGTGATGCAGGTGCTGCATTGCCCCGGTCACACGCCGGGCCACGTGGTGTTCCACCACGCCTCGGGCGTGGCCTTCGTCGGCGACGTGCTGTTCCAGGGCTCCATCGGACGCACGGATTTCCCGCGCGGCAACCACGCCCAGCTGATCGAATCGATCCGTGCCAAGCTGTGGCCGCTCGGCGACGACACGGTGTTCGTGCCCGGCCACGGACCGGAGTCCACCTTTGGTTTCGAGCGACGCTGCAATCCCTTCGTCGCCGACGCGCTGTTCGAGGATTGAGCCGGATCAGTTTTCGCGCCTGGCAATCCGCCAATCGGCTGCTATAGTTTTTCCAGGGCGCGAGTTCGGTGAGCCCAACCGACGAGACCACCCGCGAACGCCCGCCGTGACGCGTCACATCGCCCGTACGCACGGTACGGGCACCCCCCATGAGGACCTCGCTCAGCGAGGCCAAATCGTCGGCTCGAAACCCCGCCCCCGTGCGGGGTTTTTTTATCTGGCGCGGGCGCCCGTCAAGACTCGCCGACGATGGCCGCTACCGGCAGTGGTTTCTGTCGGTCATCGCCCGTGTCCCTGCGCTCGCTGCTCATCATCGTGGTCATCGCCGCGTGCTTCCAATGGTGGCGGGACTCGCGTGCGCCACTGGTGGCGAGCGCCGCCGCGGCGAGCGAACTGCCGAGCTTCGAGTTCTCCGACGCACTCGAGCCGGCGGTCGATCCCCTGCAGGGCTCGGCGCGCGGCGCGCCGTCGGTGCGGGTCGGGCGCTACGTGCTGAAGCCCATCGCTTCATTCCAGGTGGCGGGCCGCGTGCTGGGCGCGATGAAGTACAGCCATGATCGCGAGGCCGAGCTCGCGCCGGTCGATCTCGCGATGGGCTGGGGACCGATGACCAATCCCGACGTGCTGCGCGCCATCGACGTCAGCCAGGGCGGTCGCTTCTACCGCTGGCGCACCAACGCCCTGCCCATTCCAGCGCAGGAGATCGCGCGGCACAGCGCCAACATGCATCTGGTGCCGGCCAGCGAGGACGTCGCGCGTGAACTGCGCGCGGTGCGCGCCGCGCAGACCGTGCGCTTCAAGGGTTACCTGCTCGAAGTGTCGGCCGACGACGGCTGGCGCTGGAAGAGTTCCACCACCCGCGCCGACCAGGGTGCCGGCGCCTGCGAGCTGGTGCTGGTCGATACGGTCGAGGTGCTGTGAGCGCAACGCGCCCGGCACAGTGAAGGAGGCACGTCACGATGCGTAAAGCGAGCATCCTGGTTGGCGCGATGGCCCTCGGCAGCATGCTGCTGTTCGGCACCGCGCCGCGCTTCGAGCCGCCCCGGGTGGTCGTGCCCACACACGAAATCACACAGGTGCGGCGCCTCGAGTTCGACAAGCTGCTCGCCGAGCAGACCCGCTTCGAGGACCTCGCCCACGCGGGCTACTACACCATCATCGAGGGCTACACCGACAGTTGCGGCGCCTGCCGCGCGCTCGAGAAGCAGTTGCCGCAGTTGCTGTCAGCGCGTGAGGATGTGCTGCTGCGGCGCGTGCGCTTCAACGAGCACGGCGGACGGCAGTTCCAGGCGGGCAACGCGGCGAGCCTGCGCGCGCAGATGGAGGCCTACGCAGACGAACTCGCCAGCTATCGCTCCTTCAACGTGGAGACCGGCGAGGACGGTCCGCGCATCGGCACCTGCGGCACGCCGCACGTAGAGATCTACGGGCCGGATGGCCGGCTGCTGGTCGGCGACTCCTGCGACGACGAGCGCGTGCACAAGGCCGGCCTCGGTTTCCTGCGCCGCTGGCTGGTCGCACCGACCCCGTCCTAGCGCGGCGTTCGGCGCCGCGCCGCTCATTTCAGGCCTCGAACACCAGCAGCAGATCTTTAGCCTCCACTTGCGCGCCGGGCTGCGCGACCACTTCGGCGATGCGACCGTCGCGCTCGGCGCGAATGCTGGTCTGCATCTTCATCGCCTCGATGGTCATGAGCGCGTCACCCTTGCTGACCAGGTCGCCAGCACGCACGTTGATCTGCGCGATGAGGCCCGGCATCGGCGCGCCGACCTGGCGCAGGTTGCCGACCTCGGCCTTGACCCGCGGCGCGCGCGTCACGGGCTGGGTACAGTCCTCGATCTTCACCGGCCGCGGCTGGCCGTTCAGCTCGAAGTACACCGTGCGCATGCCGTCGTCGTGATGCTCGTTCACCCCGAGGTAGCGCACGATCAGCGTCGGCCCGTTCTCGAGCGCCACGCTGATCTCCTCGCCGAGTTCCATACCGTAGAAGAACACCGAGGTCGGCAGATCGGTGAGATCGCCGTACTGGCGGCGCGCGTCGGCGTAGTCGACGAACACCTGCGGGTACATGAGATAGGACGCGAGTTCGTGGTCGGAGATGTGGCGGCCGACGCGGTGTTCGGCCTCGGCGCGCGCGGCGGCCAGGTCGGTGGGCGGCAGCACGGAGCCGGGCCGTACCGTGATGGGGGCGGCGCCGTTCAGGATCTTCTGCTGGAGCGCGCTCGGAAAACCGCCCACCGGCTGGCCGAGATCGCCGCGGAAGAAGGACACCACGGACTCGGGAAAGGCGACGTCGACCGCCGGATCTTCCACCGCCGCGCGGGTGAGCCCGCTCGTCACCATCATCAGCGCCATGTCGCCGACCACCTTGGAGCTCGGCGTAACCTTGACGATGTCGCCGAACATGTCGTTCACCTCGGCATAGGCCTGCGCCACTTCCGGCCAGTGTTCGCCGAGACCCAGTGAGCGCGCCTGCTCGCGCAGGTTGGTGTACTGCCCGCCGGGCATGCCGTGCACGTAGACCTCGGACGCGCCGGAGCGCTCCTCGCTCTCGAAGGCGAGATAGTTGCCGCGCACCTCCTCCCAGTAGTGGGACAGGCGACGGATCGCATCCGGGTCGAGGCCGGTCTCGCGCGGCCCGTGACGCAGCGCCTCGACGATGGAACCGAGATTGGGCTGCGAGGTGAGGCCGCTCATGCTGTCCATGGCCGCGTCGACGGCATCGACACCAGCCTCCACCGCGGCCAGCACGCTGGCGGCCGAGATGCCGCTGGTGTCGTGGGTGTGGAAGTGGATGGGAATGCCGACTTCCTGCTTGAGTGCGGTGACGAGGTCGCGCGCCGCCGCCGGCCGGCACAGGCCCGCCATGTCCTTGATGCCGAGGATGTGCGCGCCGGCCGCCTCCAGTTCCTTGGCCATCTTCACGTAGTAGCGGAGATCGTACTTCGTGCAGTGCGGATCGCTGAGATTGCCGGTGTAGCAGATGGCGGCCTCGGCGAGCTTGCCGGTGGCGGCAACGGCGTCGATGGCGCCGCGCATGTTCTCGACCCAGTTCAACGAATCGAAGATGCGGAACACGTCGATGCCGGCGCTTGCCGCCTGCTGCACGAAGTACTCGACCACGTTGTCGGGGTAGTTCTTGTAGCCGACCGCGTTCGAGGCGCGCAGCAGCATCTGGGTCATGACGTTCGGCATGCGGCGCCGGATCTCGGTCAGTCGCCGCCACGGGCATTCGTGCAGGAAGCGCATGGCGACGTCGAAGGTCGCGCCGCCCCAGCATTCCACCGAGAAGAGCTGCGGCACGAGACGTGCGTAGGCATCAGCCACCGCCAGCATGTCGTGGCTGCGCACGCGGGTCGCGAGCAGCGACTGGTGCGCGTCGCGGAAGGTGGTGTCGGTGACGAGCACCTGCTTCTGGTCGAGCATCCACTGCGCGAAGCCGCGCGGCCCGAGTTCGTCGAGACGATTGCGCGTGCCGGGCACGATGGGCAGGCCCGCGCACTCCGGCGCGCGCGGCTTGCGCAGCACGCGCGGCCGCGGCCGACCCGCGACCGCCTCGTTGCCGTTCACGGCGACGTCGGCGATGTAGCGCAACAGGCGCGAGGCGCGATCGCGACGGCGCGGAAAGACCAGCAGCTCCGGCGTCTCGTCGATGAACTTGGTGGTGTACTCGGCGCGGCGAAAGCGCTCGTTCTCGTGCAGGCCGATCAGAAAACGCAGGTTGGTGCTGCAGCCGCGGATGCGGAACTCGCGGAGCGCGCGCAGCATGCGCTGCGCGACTTCCTCCGGTGTGTTGGCCCAGGCGGTGATCTTGACCAGCAGCGAGTCGTAGTAGCGCGTGATGCGCGCGCCGGTGTAGGCCGTGCCCGCGTCCAGCCGAATGCCGAAGCCGGCCGGCGAGCGGTAGGCGGTGATGGTGCCGTAGTCCGGAATGAAGTTGTTCTCCGGATCCTCGGACGTCACGCGGCACTGCACGGCGTGGCCGCGCATGTGGATGTCCTCCTGCACCGGCACGCCCGACGCGGCCGAGCCGATGGCGTGGCCTTCGGCGATGCGGATCTGCGCCTTGACGATGTCGATGCCGGTGATGGCCTCGGTCACCGTGTGCTCGACCTGCACGCGCGGATTGACCTCGATGAAATAGAACTGCGCGGTGTCGGCGTCCTGCAGGAATTCGACCGTGCCGGCGTTCACGTACCGGGCCTTGCGGCACAGAGCGAGCGCGGCGTTGCACACCTCGGCGCGCTGCGCGTCGTCGAGGTACAGGGCGGGGGCGCGCTCGACAATCTTCTGGTTGCGCCGCTGCACCGTGCAGTCGCGCTCGAAGAGATGCACCAGGTTGCCGTGGGTGTCGCCGAGGATCTGCACTTCGACATGACGCGCGCGACGCACCAGCTTCTCCAGGTACACCTCGTCGTTGCCGAAAGCGAGCCCGGCCTCCTTGCGGCCGATGTCGACCAGCTCGTGCAGCGTGTCCGGCCCCTCTATGACGCGCATGCCGCGCCCGCCGCCGCCCCACGAGGCCTTCAGCATCAGGGGATAGCCGATACCGGCCGCGAGCCGTTCGATCTCGGCCGGGTCGCGCGGCAGCGCCGCGGTGGCCGGCATCAGGGGCACGCCGCTCTTGGCCGCGAGCTCGCGCGCCGCGACCTTGTTGCCGAGCAGGCGCATGACCTCGGGCGGCGGGCCGACGAAGGTGAGCCCCGCTGCCGCGCAGGCCTCGGCGAACTCGGGGCTTTCGGACAGGAACCCATAGCCCGGGTGGATGGCGTCGCAGCCTGACTCTTTCGCGATCTTCACGATCTCGTCGATCTGCAGGTAGGCCTGCACCGGTGTGCAACCCGCGCCAACCTGGTGCGCTTCCTCGACCTTGAAGCGATGCAGCGAGAAGCGGTCTTCGTGCGAATAGATGGCGACGCTGACGATGTCCAGTTCAGCGGCCGCGCGCATCACGCGGATGGCGATTTCACCGCGGTTCGCGACGAGCAGTTTCTTTATGCGTTTCATGGGCCTTGCTTGCCTGCGGCCAAGTGGACGGTGGCCGGTTCCGAGCCGAGTGGTGCGCGTGGGCGTGCGTCAGCGCCGCGCGGTGCCGAGGATCGCGTCCCGCGCGTGCATTCTCGCAAGAATTGTACCGCCGGCCTCTATGAATGCCTCGAGTCCACCGTGGCCGAGTTCCCCGGCGAGCAGGATGAGGAGTTCCCGCCCGCTGCGTTCGCGATTGGCGCACACCGCGTCGAGCAGGCGGGCGCTCGCGGCGTTCAGGTCCAGAAAGCCGTAGTCATGGTTGCGGTCGCGAAAGGCGGCGATGCGGGTGGGCTGGGGCGGGGGCTCGACGGGTTGGTAGTCGGTGTCGATGGCATGCACAGGCCAGACGTAGGTCACCTGCACCAGCAGCGGGTTGGCGACCGGCACGCCGCGTAGCAGATCGCCCTGCGCGTCGATGCCGTCCAGGTCGAGGCGGCGCGTATCGGCGCCGACCAGGGTCTCCAGCCAGTCGAAGTGCGCGAGTTCGCGCAGGAAGGGCAGCGCGGGATCCGGCGCCCACAGGCTGTCCAGGTAGGCCAGGAACTCGCGCGGCAGGTCGACGAAGGCGCTCGCGCGGGCGACGTGGCGGACGAGGTAGTCGCGCACCAGGCGATCCCAGCCGGCCTCGTCCAGCACCGCGCGCACGCGCGGGTAGTTGTCGGCGAGAAAGCGCTCGATGTTGGCGTGCACGGCATAGCGATAGACTCCCAGCCCGCGCTCCGGCAGTCCCGCGGGCGCGGGCGCCGCGGCCGGGTCGCGCAGATGCCGGGCGAAATCGCGCTGGAGACGCAGAAACGCGGGCTCGTGCTCGCTCACGCCGCCTTGCTGCCGTCCTCTGCGGCGCGCCGCTGCAGGGCCGCGACGTGGCGGAGTTCCACCAGCACCTCGTCCAAGGGCGGTATGCGCTCGTCCCGTTCGAGCAAGGTGGGAAACACGCCGAAGTGCCGATAGGCGAATTCGAGCAGCGCCCATACCGGGTCGATGACCGGCGCGCCGTGGGTGTCGATGATGAGCCCGTCGTCGTCACGGGTATGGCCGGCGATGTGCGCGTAGGCGATGCGCTCGGCGGGCAGGCGCGCGAGGAACTCGCGCGGGTCGTAGCCGTGGTTCTGGCTGTTCACGTAGACATTGTTGATGTCGAGGAGCAGATCGCAGTCGGCCTCGGCGAGCACGGCGTTGATGAAGCTGGCTTCGTCGAGCTCATCGGACAGCTTCACGTAGTAGGACGGGTTCTCCACCGCGATGCGCCGTTCGAGGCGCATCTGCACCTCGCGAATGCGGCCGGCGACGTGATGAACGGCCTCCTCGGTGAAGGGCATGGGCAGCAGTTCGTAGAGCTGGCCTTCGCTCGCGCAGAACGACAGGTGGTCGCCATAGATGGCGACTCGATGGCGGGCGAGGAAGCGCGCGAGGCGCTCGATGAAGGGCAGGTCGAGGGGATCGGGTCCGCCCAGGTTCAGCAACAGACCGTGGCACAGCAGCGGACGCGTCGCGGAGACGCGCTCGAAGGCTTCACCGAGGCGTCCGCCGACGTCCAGCCAGTTCTCCGGCGCGATCTCGAAAAAGGCAATGTCGTCGGGGACGTGGTCCGTGAGCGGCCCCAGGTGGGGCCGCCGCAGACCGAGACCGGCGCCCGTGACGCGATGCTGACGCGGCACGGCCGGCAGGCTCAGGCGCTCGTGCTGGCGCGCCGCGCTTACTTCTTCTCGAGATGGGGCATGGAGCAGCTGGAACCGGCGAAGGTGCCGCACACCGCCGGGTCCTTCTTGCCGGTGGCGAGCTTGCCGCCGGAATAGCCGGCCTTCTGATCGCCGCCGTAGGTGAAGCCGGTCTCGTCGTTGATCGTGACCTTGTTGCCCTGCATGTCGACCGCATCGCCGGCGACCTTCACACCAGGCCCGAACTCGACCATCTGGAACGGATTGTCCGCCGCGTGAGCCGTCGTGGCCAAAGCCATCACCACACCGGTGCCGAGCGCTGCCGCGACGGGCTTCAGGTTGTTCTTCTTCATGATGGGACTTCCTCCTCAAAAAAAAATTTTGTGCTTGTTCGAGGGCTCCCAAGGCGGGTGCTTGGAGCGGCAGGCGCGTGCATCCAGCGTAGCGCTGTCGCCGACACGTCGTGAGAAGCCGGTCCGATGGTATCGACGGGTAGAATACAAGTCCAGGCAAGGCCCGGGCCGCGCGGGCAAAAAAAACCCCGCTAGGCAAGCTGCCGCGGGGTAACGCAAAGTAGAGCGTAACGCTATCGCTACGGGGCAAATGTTAGCCCGCCGCGCGCGCGGGTCACCGGGATTTTTTCCCGCGTACCATAAGTGAGGGACTGATTCATCGATGCGGTGTAAGACCCTGATAGCGCTTGCACTCCTGCTGCCTACCGCGCTGGCGGTTCGGGCGGAGGGCGGCGCCGAGGCTTTCGGCCGTGGCGACTTCGCCGCGGCCGCCGCGCGCTTCGAGGCCGGCACCGCGGCGGGCGACGCCACGGCGCAGAACAATCTCGGCGTGCTCTACCTGCGCGGCAAGGGCGTGGCCCAGGACTACGAGCGCGCGCGGGAACTGTTCGAGGCCGCGGCCCGCCAGCACCTGCCGGGCGCGATGTTCAATCTCGGCATGATGCATCTGCGCGGCTACGGCATGCAGGCCCAGCCCGGCGTCGCGGCCGACTGGTTCGGTCGCGCGGCGGCGCTGGACGACCGCGAGGCACAGTTCTTTCTCGGCGTGCTGCTGACCCGCGGCGACGGCGTGCCCGCCGACCCGACCCGCGCCAAGGCGCTGTTCCTGGCCGCCGCGCTGGCCGGCCTGCCGGCGGCGCAGTTCAACCTGGCGATGCTGTATCTCGACGACCCGAAGCCCGGGGAAGACGAAGCCGCCGCGCGGGAATGGCTGGAAGCCGCAGCCAAGCAGGACTACCGGCGCGCCAAGCTGCACATCGCCAAGCTCGACCTGCGCCACAACGACGAACCGGGTCGGCTCGAACACGCGGCCACCCTGCTGCGCGAACTGGCCGATGCCGGCGAGCCAGAGGCGCAGATGGAGTTCGGCCTGCTCAACCTGTTCGGCAAGGGTCTGCCGAAGAACGAGGACGAAGGCCGGTTCTGGCTGCGCCAGGCCGCGCTGCAGGGTCTCGCCGACGCGCAGGTCAATCTGGGCGCGGTCTATGCGCGCGGACTCGGCATCACGCCCGATCCGGCGGAGGCCTACGCCTGGCTCACGCTCGCCGCCGAGCAAGATCCGAAGGCGCGGCCGGCCCTGGACGCGGTCGCCGGCAAGCTCAGCCCGAGCGAGCGCAGCGACGCGGACGCGCGCCTGACCGACCTGCGCGTGAAGGTCGCCGAGGCGAGCACGGTGACCGGCACGGAATGAAGCGGCGGCGCTGCTACACTCCCGTTCCCGCAAGCGACCGACCCGCGACGATGCCGACCTCGATCCCCCGCCCGTCCTCGATTCTCCGCGCGCTGGCGCTCGCCGCACTGCTTGCGCTTGGCGCCTGCGCGCAATCGCCGACACCGGCGCCTGCCGCAGCCAACGAGGACTCGTCCTCCGCCAAGGGCGCCGAAGGCGGTGAGGGCGGCGGCAAGTGCTACCAGGGCTGCATCACCTGGGGCGAGAGCTGCAACGTCGATCCGCGCGGCGTGTACAAGTGCCAGCGGCGCTGCGAGAAATTCGGCGAGATCTGCGAATGAGCGCGGCGCACGCGACGCTCGACTGGCGTGAGGTCGACTGCGTGATCCTCGACATGGACGGCACGCTGCTCGATCTGCACTTCGACAACCAGCTGTGGCGCGAGCTGCTGCCGCGCCGCTACGCCGAGCGCGCGGGACTCTCCCTCGACAGCGCCCGCGAGCAGGTGCTGACGCGTCTCGCCGCGCGTCACGGCACCCTGCCCTGGTACTGCCTCGAGCACTGGAGCGAGACTTTCGGCGTGGACATGCACGCGCTGGAACGAGAGCTCGGGCATCTGATCGGCGCGCGGCCCGGCGCGGTGGACTTCCTGCGCTTCGTGCGCGCCCGCGGCCTGCCGCAGGTGCTGGCGACCAACGCCCATCCCGCGAGTCTCGCGCGCAAGCTCGCTGCGACCGGCATCGGCGAGCACTTCACCGACGTGATCAGCGCGCACGATCTGGGCGCCTCGAAGGAATACCCGGAGTTCTGGCAGGCGCTGACCGCGGCGGCACCCTTCGACCCGGCGCGTACGCTGTTCATCGACGACAACGCCCAGGTGCGCGGCGCGGCGCGCGCGTGGGGCATCGCCCACGTCTACGGCATCGCCCAGCCGGACAGCCGCGGCCCGCGGCTCTGCGCCGACGATGCCAGGCTCCTGGAGAGCTTCGCCGAGCTGACTGGCGCGGCGGCCTGAAGTCTCAGGCGGTCGGCCTTCGCATCCAGGCGAGTTCGAACACCGCGCGGCCGTCGCGCCGCGCGCGGCCCTCGAAGCGCGTGACGATGCGTGCGTGGGGCCGCGGTGCCCAGGCGCCCTCCCCCGCGACATTGAGCCAGCCCGCCTCGGCAGTCAGCGCGGCGCGCACCTGCTCGGCGTAGTCGGCGTCGTCGCTCGCGAACCGCGCCACGCCGTGGGCCTTGAGGCGCGTGGCCAGCAAGTCGAGAAGTTCACCCTGCACCAGGCGACGCTTGTGGTGGCGCTTCTTCGGCCAGGGATCGGGAAAGAACACGTAGACCGCGTCCAAGCTCGCCGCGGGCAGCGCCGCCAGCAGTTCCAACGCATCACCGTCGAAGACCTTGAGGTTGTCGAGACCGCGGCGCGCGGCCTCCAGCACGGTGTGACCGACGCCGGGCGGATGGACCTCGGCCGCGATCAGGTCGATGCCGGGCCGCGCGGTGGCCAGTGCCAGCGCGTTGTCGCCGTTGCCGCTGCCGATCTCGAGATGCAGCGGCGTGCCGCGCGGCAGGACGTGGCCCAGCCCCGCGTGCAGGTCGGAAAGCGCGAGTCGATACCGCGGAAGAAGCTCGGCCAGCGCGCGCTGCTGCGCTTCGGTCATGCGCCCCGCGCGAATGACGAAACTGCGCACCGCGCGGCGCGGCGCTCCGCTCGTCTCAGCCACGGCGCGGCGCCGGACGCTCAGGAAAAGAAGGTGCCGTCGAGCGGCGAAGAGGCCGAGGCGTAGGCGCGGCGCGGCATGCGCCCCGCGCGATAGGCTTCGCGGCCCGCTTGTATGGCCTTGCGCATGGCGGACGCCATCAGCACCGGGTTGCGCGCCTCGGCGATGGCAGTGTTCATCAGCACGCCGTCGCAGCCGAGTTCCATGGCGAGGCTCGCGTCGGAGGCGGTACCGACGCCCGCGTCGACGATGATCGGCACCTTGGCGTTCTCGATGATGGTGCGCAGCGTGTAGCGGTTCTGGATGCCGAGGCCCGAGCCGATAGGCGCGGCGAGCGGCATCACCGCCACGCAGCCGATGTTCTCCAGCTCCTTGGCGATGACCGGATCGTCGGTGGTGTAGACCATCACCTCGAAGCCCTCGGCGCACAGCGTGCGGGCCGCCGCGAGCGTCTGCACGGCGTCGGGGTAGAGCGTCTGCTTGTCACCGAGGACTTCGAGCTTCACCAGGTTGTGGCCGTCCAGCAGTTCGCGCGCCAGGCGGCAGGTGCGCACCGCGGAATCGGCGTCGTAGCAGCCGGCGGTGTTCGGCAGAATGGTGAATTCCTTCGGCGAGATGACATCGAGCAGGTTGGGCTCGCCCGGATTCTGCCCGAGGTTGGTGCGGCGTACGGCGACCGTCACCACTTGCGCGCCGCTGGCGCGAATGGCCGCGGCGGTTTCTTCCATGTCGCGGTACTTGCCGGTGCCAACCAGCAGCCGCGAGCGGAACGTGTGGCCGGCGACCCGCAGCAGGTCGTCGTCGTGGTCGAGGGAAGTCGCGCTAGTGGCCATGACGGAAGCCCCGTGTCGCTGATGCGGAACAAGGAGCCAGTATACCCGCTGGAGCTCAGCCGCCGCCGATGGCCGCCACCACTTCGACGCGATCGCCTTCGAGGAGCCGGTGCTCGGCGTGGGTGCTGCGCGGCACGATTTCGCCGTTCACCTCGACCGCGTAGCGGCCCCGCACGTCGAGCAGCGCGATCAGGGCAGCGACGGTGGTGTCGGCCGGCAGCGCGCGCGGCGCGCCGTTGACCATGACGCGAAGCGTGTTCGTCACGGCGCCACCTAGAGGGGAATCTTCATGCCCTCGCGGGCGATGTGGCATTCCATGGCCGAACCACGCGCCTGGATGATCTGCAGACAATCGCGGTGGATGGCCGCGACCTGCTCGTCGTCGTAGGTCGGATCGTGGTGGTAGAGATACAGGCAGCGGACGCCGGCGTCGATCGCGAGGTTCACCGTGTCGACGTAGCAGGAATGTCCCCAGCCACGCTTGCGGTTGTAGTCGTGGGGCGTGTACTGCGCGTCGTGGATGAGGATGTCCACGCCCTGGATGGCCGAGACCTCCGAACTGCGTTGTTCGTTGACCATGCGCGCGAGGAGCTCGTGTTCGTCCTCGTCGAACTCGTGGATGCGCTTCGCGACCGAGCCCTTCAGGAATTCGACTTCGTTGTCGGACACGTAGACGACCGACTTGCCCGCCACCTGCAGGCGATAGCCATAGGTCACGCCGGGATGATGCACGTTGTAGTAGCTGATGCCGATGGGGCCGTGCGTCAGTCCGGCGACGTTCGGTTCGAGGTACTGGATGTCGGCCATCCAGGTCTCGACGTCGACCGGGAAATAGGGCGCCTTCATCTGGTCGGAGAGACGCTGCTCGATGTCGGCCGCGGTATCGCCGGGGCCGAAGAACTTGATTTTCCACTTCGGCGAGAAGGCCGGCTGGAAGAACGGCAGGCCACAGATGTGATCCCAGTGGTAGTGGGTGAACACCACCAGCAGTTCGTCCGTGTCGGACTGCGCCATCAGGGACTCGCCGAGCGAGATGATGCCCGTGCCGCCGTCGCACACTACGAGGTGTCCGTCGCAGCACACTTCGACGCAGGAGGTGTTGCCGCCCACGCCGAGATGGGTCTGGTGGGGCGCCGCGTAGGACCCCCGCACGCCCCAGAACCGCAGGTAGCGCTCGCTCATGCGCGCGCCGCGCCGCTGTCCAGGTATTTCTCGAGCAGCGAGCGGATCGCCTTCTTGGAGATCGGCTTGGCGACGAACTCCAGCACGCCGAGTTCCTTGGCGGCGGTGCGATCCTGGGCGTAGTCCTTGGAGCTGATCATCACGGTCGGCGTGGAGGCGTGCAGCGGCTGGCGGCGCAGTTCCTTCAGAAAGGAGTAGCCGTCGCGGTTCGGCATCATGACATTGATGAAGAGGAGATCCGGCTGGCGCGTGCCCAGGAACGTGAGCGCGGCCTCGGCGGTGTCGTAGGCGTGGAACGCCAGGTCGGCCTCGACAGCCACCTGCTCGAAGAACGCCCGCATGGCCGCGCTGTCATCGACGAGAACGATGATGGGTTTGCCTGTTTGCATGCGCCGTTCGGATCCGAATCCCCAAGTGCCCGCCCATTCCGTGAAGTTCCGCTTTAGACTTGCACCCTAACCCCATGAGTCCATGGAGGTTGCTGCCCCAGGATTCTGCGACATCCAGCGCCCCTCGAACAATGGGAATTGTCAACCATTCGCCAGGCAAAACCAAGAGACGAGGGGCGGTCGATTGCGCGCTTTGCGACCGGTGCCAAGGCATCGGGCACCCGCGCCGCGGGCTTTGCTAGGCCGGCGCGACACACTAGAATCCCGGTCCGCGCGGGTGTAGTTCAATGGTAGAACATCAGCTTCCCAAGCTGATTACGTGGGTTCGATTCCCATCACCCGCTCCACTGTATCAATCTGCGGACTTCCGCAGAAGTCCAAGAGAGTCTGCAAGTCGTTGCCGCACAAAGACTTTTCCTCTCTTTGACGGTCTGCCGTAGTCCACTGCGATCCGCCTACAGCCGGGACTTTTAAGTCCACAAACAAGTCCATTTTTGTGGGCGCGGCTGATTCCGGATTGTTGATGGAGGGGCGAGGTCGACGTGACCAGCATCTGGTTCCTGACTCATGTTCAG
>JAIEQK010000169.1 GCA_019747795.1 Gammaproteobacteria bacterium
GCGAGCGGCGCGGGGGCGGCGAGCGGCGCCGCCATGCATGCGAGCAAGGTCGGCGTCGCGGCCGCGGCGAGCGCCTCGATGCGGCCGCGATCGAGGGACGCGGGACCGCACAGCGCATTGTCCGAAACCACCTTCACCACCTGCGCGCGGTCTTCGGGCGCGACGCGACAGACGGCGGCCATGAAGGCGCTCGCCTCCATGTCGCAGCACGCGTCGCGCGGATAGTCGAACACCACCTCGTCATGGGTCAGTACGGATGCGCGGGCAAGGCGTGAAACGGACAGGGGCGCCGGATACCAGGCATCCTCGCGCCCACGATGTTCGACGTGGTCCGCCAGCAAGGCCGTGCCGAGCGGCAGGCTGGCGTGACCCGCCAGGCCGAAGTTGAACCAGCGCGCGACCGGCACATGTGCGGCCATGAAGCCGACCGCCGTCGCGCTCGCGACGCAGCCGATGCCGGACAGCACCACGCAGCGGCGGCCGTCGTCGTAGACGCGAAACGGCGCGCGGCGGGTGAGCGGCACGCGCCAGTGAGCGATGAGGGCGTGCGCCTCGCTCGTCATGGCGCACACCACCACGTCGCGCGGCGCGTCAGTCCCTGGGGCGCGGATCAAAGCCGTAGCGGGTCGCGACCTCCGAGCGCGCGACGGGCGTCAGCACATGCCGCCGTTGCAGCCAGCGCAGGGCGCGCGGTTCGTCGCCGTCTTCCCAGTCGAGCAGGGGCTCGACCGCGGCGAGGTCGCGGTCGTCCACCACGCCGACGCCGAGCGGTGTGACGAGCAGCAGGTTGCCGTCGTCGTCCAGCGCGGCGGCGTCGAGGTCGGCGGTCATGAGCCCGGTGTGGGTGCTGAACGCGCCGCCGGGTTCGAGGCGATAGACCCAGGGGGTGTAGTCGAGATCGACGAACACCTGCTGCGGCCCGTTCTGCACGTACCAGCGGCCGTGGTCATCGTGGCGGTAGTGCCGCGCGAGGAAGTCGCGCGCCCGCGCGTGGCTGATGGTCTCGCCCTGGATGCGCCACCCGCCGCGGGTGTCGAGAGACAGCCAGCCGTAGGCCTGCGGCACGTCCGGCCATTTCGCCATGGCCTTGACCACGCCTTCGTCGAAGGCGGGCCAGGGAATGGTGGAGGAGGCGTGCTCGCGGCTCATGGCAGGCCGGCCACCACGTCGACCATGGCGCTGGTGAGCGTCTCCAGGTCGGCGTCCGAGGTGACGTAGGGCGGCATGACGTAGACCAGCCGGCCGAAGGGGCGCAGCCACACGCCGCGCGCGACGAAGGCATGCGGGATGGTGCGCATGTCGACCGGCTCGCGAAGCTCGATGACGCCGATCGCGCCGAGCGTGCGCACGTCGGCCACCTGGGGCAGTTCGCGCGCCGGCGCGAGTCCGCGGCTCAACGCGCGCTCGATGCGCGCCACCTCGCCGGCCCAGTCACCCGCGAGCAGGAGGTCGATGCTGGCGCGCGCGCAGGCGCAGGCGAGTGCGTTGCCCATGAAGGTCGGACCATGCATGAACACGCCCGGTTCAGCCCGGCAGATGGTGTGTGCGACCGCGCTGGTCACCAGCGTCGCTGCGAGCGTCATGTAGCCGCCTGTCAGCGCCTTGCCGAGGCACAGGATGTCGGGCGTGACGCCTGCGTGCTCGCAGGCGAACAGGCGTCCGCTGCGGCCGAAACCGGTGGCTATCTCGTCGGCTACCAGCAGCAGGCCGAACTCGTCGCAGATCTCGCGCACGCCGGCCAGGTAGCGCGGGTGATAGAACCACATGCCGCCCGCGCCCTGCACGATGGGCTCGAGGATGATCGCGGTGAGTTCGTCGGCATGGCGGGCGGCCAGTTCGCGCAGCGGCGCGAGGTCCTCCGCGCGCCAGGCATCGCCGTAGCGCACCTCGGGCCGTGGCGCGAACAGGTGCTGCGGCAGCACGCCGCTGAAGAGCCCATGCATGCCGGTCACCGGATCGCACACCGCCATCGCGCCGAAGGTGTCGCCGTGGTAGCCGCCTCGAATGGTGAGCAGCCGCGCGCGCCGCGCCTCGCCGCGCGCTGCGCGGTACTGCAAGGCGAGCTTGATCGCGACCTCCACCGACACCGAGCCGGAGTCGGCCAGGAACACGTGCTCGAGCCCCGCGGGCGTGATGTCCACCAGCCGGCGCGCGAGTTCCACCGCCGCTTCGTGGGTCAGCCCGCCGAACATGACGTGCGCCATGCGTTCGAGCTGCGCGCCGATCGCGGCGTTCAGCACCGGGTGCGCGTAGCCGTGGATGGCCGACCACCAGGACGACATGCCGTCGATCAGTTCGCGGCCGTCGCTGAGCCGCAGCCGCACGCCCGCGGCGCTCGCCACCGGGAACACCGGTGGGGGGTCGATGAGCGTGCTGTAGGGATGCCAGACGTGCTCGCGATCGTAGGCGAGCCAGGGCGGCGCGGCGCTCATGGCTCGTCGCGCACCCGCCACAGCACGCCGCCCGGCGGTTCGAACACCACCACGTCGCCGTCGGCGGTCGAGCGGCGGCTGTCCCGCAGCTCGGGGGCGACGCGCTCCAGGGTCACTTCGTCCGAGTTGACCGGCAGGCGATAGAAGGCCGGACCGTGGCGCGAGGCGAAGTCCGCGAGGCGGGGCAGGGCGCCCGCCTGGTGGAACACTTCGGCATAGGCGGCGAGCGCGACCGGCGCGTTGTAGATGCCGGCACAGCCGCAGGCGGTCTCCTTGGTGTGGACCACGTGCGGCGCGGAATCGGTGCCGAGGAAGAAATGCGGGTCGCCGCTGGTCACCGCCGCCACCAACGCGCGGCGATGGGTCTCGCGCTTGATGATCGGCAGGCAGTAGAGATGCGGACGCACGCCGCCCGCGAACATCGCCCCGCGGTTCAGCGCGAGATGGTGCGGCGTCACGGTCGCCGCGAGCTGGGCGGGATCGGCCGCCTGGACATAGGCCGCGGCCTCGGCGGTGGTGATGTGTTCGAACACGATGCGCAGCGCCGGGTGCCGGGCGCGCAGCGGGATCAGCACGCGCTCGATGAACACCGCCTCGCGATCGAACACGTCGACGTCGTTGTCCACCACCTCGCCGTGGATCAGCAGCGGCAGGCCGATGTCGCTCATGGTGTCGAACACGCGCGCGAGGCGCAGGACGTCGGTGACGCCCGCGGCGGAATTGGTGGTGGCGCCGGCCGGGTAGAGCTTGGCCGCGGTGAACACGCCGTCCCGCGCGCCGGCGGCCAGATCGCTGGGATCGATGTCGTCCGTCAGGTAGCAGGTCATGAGCGGCTCGAACGCCAGCCCGGGCGGCAGCCGGTCGCGGATGCGCTGACGGTAGGCGGCCGCGGCCGCGGTGGTGGTCACCGGGGGCTTCAGGTTGGGCATGACGATGGCACGCGCGTAGTGACGCGCGGTATCGGCGAGCACACCGGCGAGCACCTCCTCGTCGCGCAGGTGCACGTGCCAGTCGTCGGGACGGGGCAGGGTCAGGCACACGGGGTTCATGCCCGGACTCTAGCACGCGGGTCGCGCGGCCCGGAACCGTGGGCCGGGGACTTGATTAGAATGGCCGGCATCGTCCCATACCGCGCACAGGAGTCCCCATGCTTGGCTTGATGATGGATACACCGCTCACGCTGAACGCCATCGCGCGTCACGCCGAGCGCAACCATGGCCGACGCGAGATCGTGTCCGTGACCGCCGATCATGCGCGTCACCGCTACACCTTCGCCGACTGCCTGGCGCGCGCGCGGCGCGTCAGCAACCTGCTGGCGCGGCTCGGCGCGAGCGAGGACGCGCGCATCGCGACCCTGGCGTGGAACGATTTCCGCCACCTGGAGATGTATTTCGGCGTGAGCTGCAGCGGACGCGTGCTGCACACCGTCAATCCGCGGCTGTTCGCCGAGCAGCTGGTCTACATCATCAACCACGCCGAGGACGAGTGGGTGTTCTTCGACGTGGCCTTCACCGCGCTGATCGAACAGATTGCGCCCGCCTGTCCCAAGGTGAAGGGCTACGTCGCGCTGACCAGCGAGACGCACATGCCGGCCAAGAGCAGCCTGCCCAACCTGCACTGCTACGAGACGCTGCTCGCCCACGAGTCCGACCAGTGCGAGTGGCCCGAGCTCGACGAGCGTCGTGCCAGCGCGCTGTGCTACACCTCGGGCACCACCGGCAATCCGAAGGGCGTGCTGTACAACCACCGCAGCACGGTGCTGCATTGCTACGGCCTGTCGCTGGTCGACAGCGCCGCGCTGTCGGCCCTGGACGCCGTGCTGCCGGTGGTGCCGATGTTCCATGTGAACGCCTGGGGTTATCCCTACGCGGCGATGATGGTCGGCGCCAAGCTGGTGTTCCCCGGCCATCGGTTGAGCCAGCCGGAACTGCTGGTCGACCTGGTGAACCAGGAAGGCGTGACCATCGCCGGCGGCGTGCCCACGGTGTGGCTGCCACTGCTCGACTACCTGCGCAACACCGGGCGCAGTCTCGCGCCCTTGAATCGCACCGTGGTCGGCGGTTCGGCCGCGCCGCTGTCCATGATCGAAGAGTTCCGCGATCGCCACGGCGTGACCCTGCTGCACGGCTGGGGCATGACCGAGATGAGCCCGGTGGGCGTGGTCAACCAGCCGACCACCGAGACCATCGGCCTCGAGGGCGAGGCGCTCGCGGCGCACCTGGTGAAGCAGGGGCGGCCGCTGTTCGGCGTCGACATCAAGATAGTCGATGACGACAACCGTGAACTGCCGTGGGACGGCGAGAGCTTCGGCGCGCTCAAAGTCCGCGGGCCGTGGATCTGTTCGGGTTACTACCGCCTGGAGGGGCCCTCCACGGCGCACGATGCCGACGGCTGGTTCGACACCGGCGACGTCGCGACCATCGACCGCAACGGCTACGTCAAGATCACCGACCGCGCCAAGGACGTCATCAAGTCGGGCGGCGAGTGGATCAGCTCGCTCGATCTCGAGAACGTCGCGATGTCCCATCCGGCGGTGCGCGAGGCGGCGGTGGTCGGCATGCCCCACGAAAAGTGGCAGGAGCGGCCGCTGCTGGTGGTGGTCAAGGCCCACGAGGTGTCGCGTGACGAGCTGCTGGCCTGGTTCGAGGGCAAGATCGCGAAGTGGTGGACGCCGAACGACGTGCTGTTCGTCGACGCGCTGCCGCACACCGCGACCGGCAAGATCAGCAAGCTCGAACTGCGCCGCGCGCTCGCCGACTATCGCTTTCCCGACGGGCAGGGCTGAGGCGACGAAAGAGGGTGAGGGGAATGGTGAAAGCAGCGGCGCTTGCCGAGGTCGGCCTCGACGACAAGTACACCCGCGAGACGGGGCGCATCTACCTGAACGGCACGCAGGCACTGGTGCGCCTGCTGCTCGAACAGCGCGCGCGGGACCGGGCGCGGGGCTGGCGCACCGCCGGCTACGTGTCGGGCTACCGCGGTTCGCCGCTCGGCAACCTCGATCAGCAGCTGTGGCAGGCGGCGCCGTTTATCGCCCGCGCCGACATTCACTTTCAGCCCGGTCTGAACGAAGACCTGGCGGCGACGGCTATCTGGGGCTCGCAGCAGCTCGGGCTGTTTCCCGGGGCAAAGGTCGAGGGCGTGTTCGGGCTGTGGTACGGCAAGGCGCCTGGTGTCGATCGCAGCGGCGACGCGCTGCGCCACGCGAACAATGCCGGCACCGCGCCGCGCGGCGGCGCGCTGTTGCTGGCGGGTGACGATCATGCGGCGAAGTCCTCCACCGTCGCCTGCCACACCGAGTTGAGTCTCATCGATCTGAACATGCCGGTGCTGTACCCGGCCGAGATCGGCGAGCTCATCGAGTACGGTCTGTATGCCTGGGCCCTGTCGCGCCTGACCGCGAGCTGGGTGGCGATGAAGGTGCTGCCCGAGACCACCGACTGCGCGAGCGCCATCGACGCCGCCACGCGCGTCTACGACCTCGCGCTGCCGGGCGACGTGCTGCTGCCGCCGGACGGCCTGCACGTGCGCTGGCCCGACACGGCGCTCGCGCAGGAAGAGCGGCTGTTCCGCTATCGCCTGCCCGCCGTGCGCGCGGTGCTGGCGGCCCACCCGCTCGATCGCGCCGTGGTCGCGCCGCGCGCGCCGCGTCTCGTCATCGTCACCGCCGGCAAGGCCTGGCTGGACGTGATGCAGGCGCTGGCCGAGCTCGGCTTGGATGCGGCGAGCGCCGCGGCGGCCGGTATCGCGGTGTACAAGGTCGGCGTCACCTGGCCGCTGGCGAGCGCCGCGCTGTGCGCCTTCGTCGCCGACGCAGACACGGTGTTCGTAATCGAAGAGAAGCGCGCGGTGATCGAACCGCAGCTCAAGTCCGCGCTCTACGATCTCGCCGCCGCGCGTCGGCCGCGCGTGCTCGGCAAGCAGGATGAGCGCGGTGCGCCGCTGGTGCCGGAACATGGCGAACTGTCCGGCGCGTTGCTCGCGCCGCTCATCGGCCGCCTGCTCGCGGGCGCAGGCACGCTGCCGCAGGTGGACGCGGCCCTCGCGCGCCTCGCGGCGCAGGCGGCGCGCCTCGAACAGCGCGTGGCGGTGCTCGACCGCGTGCCGCACTTCTGCGCCGGTTGTCCGCACAACACCTCCACCCGTGTTCCCGAGGGCAGTCGCGCCCTGGCCGGCATCGGCTGCCATTTCATGGCGCTGTGGATGGAGCGTGACACCGCGACCTTCACCCACATGGGCGGCGAGGGCGCGAGCTGGCTGGGCCAGGCGCCCTTCACCGATACGCGCCACGTGTTCGTGAACATCGGCGACGGCACCTACACGCACTCGGGCTCGCTCGCGATCCGCGCCGCGGTGATCGCCGGCGTGAACGTGACCTACAAGCTGCTCTACAACGACGCCGTGGCCATGACCGGGGGGCAGCCGGTGGACGGCCAGGCGTCGGTGGCGCGCATCACCCACCAGTTGCACGGCGAGGGCGTGCGCCGCATCGCCATCGTCAGCGATGACGTCACGCGCCACGCCGATCGCGCGCAGCTCGCGGTGGGCGTCACGGTGCACGATCGTGCCGAGCTCGACGCCGTGCAGCGCGAACTGCGCGAGGTGCACGGCGTCAGCGTGCTGATCTACGAACAGACCTGCGCCTCGGAGAAGCGCCGTCGACGCAAGCGCGGCAAGCTCGCCGAGCCGGAGCGGCGCGTGGTGATCAATCCGCGCGTGTGCGAAGGCTGCGGTGATTGCAGCACCCAATCGAACTGCCTCGCCGTCAGCCCGCTGGAAACGGCGTTCGGGCGCAAGCGGCGCATCGACCAGTCGACCTGCAACAAAGACTACAGCTGTCTGAACGGTCTGTGCCCGAGCTTCGTGACGCTCGAGGGCGCGACCTTGCAGGCCGCGGCGCCGACGCAGCTGGAACCTCTGTTGACGCCCGAGCCGGTGCGTCCCGCCGCCGGCGGCGCGCGCGGCAGCTACAACATCCTGGTGACCGGTGTCGGCGGCACCGGCGTGGTCACCATCGGCAACATCCTCGGCATGGCCGCGCACCTCGAGGGGCGCCACGTGAGCGTGCTCGATCAGACCGGGCTCGCGCAGAAGTACGGCGCGGTCATGTCCCACGTGCAGGTCGCCGACTCCCCGCACGCGCTGCGTGCCACGCGCATCACCGACGGCGGCGCGGACCTGGTGCTGGGGGCCGACCTGGTCACGGCAGCCAGCCGCGAGGGCCTGCGACGCCTGGCCGCGGCGCGCAGTCACGTGATCCTGGATACCGAGACCCAGGTCGTCTCCGCCTTCACCCGCGACGGCGATCTGGATTTCGGTACGAGGTCGATGGTGGCCGCGGTGCGCGACATCGTCGGGGACGCGGCGCTGGACTGCGTCGCCGCCAACGCCCTCGCCACTCGCCTGCTCGGCGATGCCATCGGCGCCAATGCGCTCCTGGTCGGCTTCGCCTACCAGCGTGGCCTGATACCCATGAGCGCGGCGGCCCTCGAGCAGGCGATTGCCATCAATGGCGTCAAGGTCGAGTTCAACCAGCGTGCGTTCCGCCTGGGCCGGGCGCTGGCGCACGACCCCGCGAGATTCGACGCGCCAGTCGCGGCACCGCCCGTCGTCGGCGGTGAACAGGCGCCGCTGGCCGAACTGTTGGCGCACCGCGCGTCGGAACTCCTGGCCTACGGCGGGCGACGCTTCGCGCGTCGCTACCAGCGGCGTCTCGACGCGCTCGTCGCGCGGGAACAGGCGCTCGGTCTGGGCGACGGTGTGAGCCGGGCCGCGGCGCTCGGCTACTACCAGGTCCTCGCCATCAAGGACGAGTACGAGGTGGCCCGGCTGCACGCCGATCCGACGTTCCTCGCGCGGCTGCGCGCCGAGTTCGGTGCCGAGGCGCGTCTCAGCTTCCACCTGGCACCGCCGCTGTTGGCGCGTCGCGACCCGCGTACCGGGCGCGAGATCAAGCAGGTCTACGGCGATTGGATGCTGCCGGTGTTCCGCCTGCTGGCCGCGTGCCGCGGCCTGCGCGGCACCTGCCTCGACCCCTTCGCCCGCACCGAGGAGCGACGCGAGGCGCGCGCGCTGCTCGCGTCCTACGAGTCGCTGCTGGACGAGGTGAGCGCCGGACTCACGCCGCACAACCACGCGGCCGCGGAGGCGCTCTTGTCGCGGGTGCGGACCGTGCGGGGCTACGGCGCGGTGAAACGCGCCAGCCTGGCGCGCTACCGTGCCGACCTGCCCGTCCTGGTGGCGGCATGGCGGTCTCCGCCGGCTGCGCGGGCGGTGAATTTCTGAACGACGCTGCACGCGCATGGTGCGCGTGGGCGATGACGGCGCCTGACTGCGCAGGTTGTCAAGTCTGATTGCAAAAAAGCTTGAACGGCCGTTCCGGTCCTCCAAACGAGCGAGTATGATGCGCGCCCAGACAGCGGTCGGCCCGGTTCCGGTCGCGCCCCCAGTACTTGAGTGACACAAGCATGGCAATGCCCTCGCTGTCGTCCGACGCCTCCATCGTTTCTTCCCGCCCCGGCTCTCCAGACATCACCCCCGTCAATGGCACCGTGCGAGAGATCGATGGCAAGGCCTGCGTGTTCTACGACGGCTACTGGATACGACGCTACGAAGTCCCGAAAGACGAGGCCGCCGCCCGCCGTGAACTCATCGACCAACTGACCAAGCGCGTTTTCCATCACACCGAGCCGGGCATCAACACCCCCGGTTACAACCTCGCCGAAGCCCGCCACGCCTACGAGACCGAGACCGACAGGGAGCGCCGCCGCGTGAACGCCGCGATGCTCGCCGGCGCGCTGCTGAACCGGGGTTCCGACATCTTCACCATGATCTTCGAGCTGAATCGCCGCGGCATCGAGATCACACAGTCCAACGAACTGATGCTGGAGTGCGAGTCCTGCTTCCTCGAGGCCTTCGATCTCGGCAAGCAGGTCAAGCACTACAGCGGCGAGGAAGGCCTGGACGAGCTGTGGGGCGAACCGCTCAAGGTCTTCTACATGCCTGTCGCCGAGTTCTACGAATCGCGCTACATCAAGATTGCGCAGACCATGGCCGCGATCGACAGCATCGCCGCCCGCCTGCTGGATACATTCGCCGTGGTGCCGGGCTTCGAGGGTGTCGCCGCCAAGGTCATCGCCTACTGTCGCGCGGCCAAGCTCGAGAGCGAGACCATCAAGACCGACCCGGCGATCTTCCGCGTGTGGCCGGACTTCGTCGTCACGGGCGACAACCTGTGGGAGTTCGAGCCCGAGCGTCGGCCCGGTGACGAACGCGGCGCGGTCTTCGACCAGGGCGTGAAGCTCGTGCGCGAGGGCAAGCGCCTGATCGAGTGGATCGCCTTCGCGCGCGTGCCGATGCCGAAGACCACCGAGAACTTCTTCAAGCGCTGCACGAGTTTCAAGACTGCCGTCGAAGCGGCGCGCGCCGCCTGATCCCTTCCTCTGCAAGTCCCTTCACTGGCGATGAACGCTGCCCTGCTGCGTGAACTCGTGGCGGACGTCGGTGCCTCCCACGTGCTGACCGGCGCGGATTGCGCGCGCTACGAAACCGACGAGCGCCAGCTGTTCCACGGTCGCGCAATGGCCGTGCTGCGCCCCGGCAACGTGGCGGAAGTATCCGCGGTGGTGACGCGCTGCGCGGCGCACGGCGTGGGCGTGGTGCCGCAGGGCGGCAATACCGGTTACTGCGGTGGCGCGACGGTGGATGCGAGCGGTCGGCAGGTCGTCGTCAGTCTCGAACGTCTGAATCGTGTACTCGCGGTGGATCCCGTGGGACACACCCTGACGGTGGAGGCAGGCGTGGTGCTGGCCGACGCGCAGGCCGCCGCCGCGGCGGCCGGTCGGCTGCTGCCGCTCGCCATGGGCTCGCAAGGCAGTTGCCAGATAGGTGGCAACCTCGCCACCAATGCGGGGGGACTCGCGGTGCTGAAGTACGGCACGGCGCGGGATCTCACGCTCGGTCTGCAGGCCGTGCTGCCCGACGGCCGCGTGCTGGAGAGGCTGACCGCCCTGCGCAAGGACAACACCGGCTACGACCTCAAGCAACTCTTCATCGGTGCCGAGGGCACGCTCGGCATCATCACCGCGGCGGTGCTGAAGCTGTTTCCGGGCGGCGCGCGACACTGCGCCTGGGCCATCGTGCCGAAGGCCGCCGATGCCGTGGCGGTGCTCGCGCGGCTGCGCGCCGCCACCGACGACGGCGTATCGTCCTTCGAGTACATGGCGGGTGAGGCGCTGGCGCTGGTGGCCGAGGCGCTGCCGGCGCTGCGCCAGCCACTGGCGGGTGCGCACCACGTGCTGGTCGAGGTGCTGGGGGAGCAGGGGAGCGAACGGCTTGCGGCCATCCTGGAATCGTTGGTGGCGGACGGCTTGGTGACCGATGCGGTGGTCGCGCAGAACGAGGCGCAGCGACAGGCTTTCTGGCGAGTCCGCGAGTCCATTCCCGCGGCGGAGAAGGCCCTGGGTGGCTCGGTCAAGCACGACATATCGGTGCCACTCAACGACATCGCCCGCTATGCGGAGGACGCCACGCGCGCGATCCTCGCCGGCTGGCCTGGCGCGCGGCTGTCGCTCTACGGCCATGTCGGCGACGGCAACCTGCACTGCAACGTGCTGGCGCCCGCCGCGACTGACCCCGCCGCGTTTCGTCGTGACGCGGGCGGCGCCATCAGCGATGCCCTGCACGCGCTCGCGCACCGGTATGCCGGCAGCTTCAGCGCCGAGCACGGCGTGGGGCAGCTGAAGCGCGGCCTGCTCGCGCGCTATGGCGACCCGGTGGCGGTGGCGCTGATGCGCCAGGTGAAGGCCGCGCTCGATCCGCGCGATCTCATGAATCCGGGCAAGCTGCTGCCCGCAGTCGAAGCGCCGCAACCGTGAGCCGCGCCTTCGACTTCCTGGTGATCGGCGCCGGCATCGTCGGTCTCGCCACCGCCGCCGAACTGCAGCGCCGCAACCCGCGCGCGCGGGTTGCGGTGATCGACAAGGAAGCTGCCGTCGCGCAGCACCAGACCGGGCACAACAGTGGCGTCATCCACGCCGGCGTGTACTACGCGCCGGACAGTCTCAAGGCGCGCTATTGCCGTGCGGGCCTGCGCGCGACCTTCGAGTTCTGCGCGGCGCACGACGTGCCGCACCGTCGTTGCGGCAAGCTGATCGTCGCCACCGACGCGCGCGACGAAGCGCGGCTCCGCGACCTCGCGGCGCGCGCCGCGCACAACGGCCTCACGCTGGAATGGCTGGACCGCGCGGGCATCGCGGCACGCGAGCCGCGGGTGCGCGGCGTGGCGGCGCTGTACGTCGCCGAGACGGGGATCGCCGACTATCCCGCCCTGTGCGCGGCGCTCGCGAACGACATCCGCGCGCGGGACGGAGAACTGCTGCTCGGTCACGAGGTGCTCGCGATCCAGGAGCGTGCCGACGAAGCGGTGGTCGAGACCAGCCAGGGCGCGCTACGCGGCGCGCGGCTGGTGGTGTGCGGGGGACTGCAGGCCGATCGCCTGGCGCGCCTCGCGGGCCTCGAGACCTCGCTCGCCATCGTGCCGTTCCGCGGCGACTACTTCCGCCTGCCGGCGGCGCGCAGCGCGCTGGTGTCGACGCTCATCTACCCGGTGCCAGATCCGGCGCTGCCCTTCCTGGGCGTGCATCTCACCCTGACCGCCGATGGCGGCCTGACCCTCGGTCCGAGCGCCATGCTCGCGCTCGCCCGCGAGATCTATCGTCCCTGGGCGTGGCAGGCACGAGACGCGGTGGACGCGCTGCGCTACGCCGGTACCTGGCGACTGCTCGCGCGCTATCCGCGCGCGGGTATCGCTGAACTGCTGCACGCCGCGAGCCGGCGTGCCTACCTCACGGCGGCGCGGCGCTACTGCCCGGAACTGGTACTCGACGACCTCGCGACCTGGAGTTGCGGCATTCGCGCGCAGGCGGTGAGTCCGGCGGGCGAACTGATCCACGACTTCGCATTCGCCGGCACCGCGCGTTCGGTGCACGTGCTGAACGCGCCGTCGCCGGCGGCGACCGCGGCCTTTCCCATCGCGGAAGCCGTCGTGACGCGCCTGCTGGGCGAGGCGCCGGCGTGACGTCGAAGCTGCCGGCGGAGAGCCGATTGGCTTAGAATCCGCGCACCACCGGGCACGCGTTCTCGCGTCCCGAATCGCACACCACGAGGAGTGATTTCATGAGCGAAGCGACCGTCATTGCCGGGCTCGCGCGTACCCCGATGGGCGGTATGCAGGGCGAATTGTCCGACGTCAAAGCGACCACGCTGGGCGCCGTGGCCATCCAGGGCGCCCTGAACCGTGCCGGGCTCGCGCCGGACGCCGTGGAGGAGACCATCATGGGCTGCGTGCTGCCCGCTGGTCTCGGCCAGGCGCCGGCGCGCCAGGCATCCATCGGCGCCGGCATTCCGCTCGACGTGCCGTGCACCACGGTCAACAAGATGTGCGGCTCCGGCATGAAGGCCATCATGCTCGGTCACGACGCCATCGCCGCCGGCTCGGCGGGTGTGATCGTCGCCGGCGGCATGGAGAGCATGACCAACGCGCCCTACCTGCTGCCCAAGGGCCGCGGTGGTCTGCGTCTCGGTCATGGCGAGGTGCTCGACCACATGTTCTTCGACGGCCTCGAAGATGCCTTCCAGCGCGGCCGCCTCATGGGTACCTTCGCGGAGGACTGCGCGCGCAAGTACAACTTCAGCCGCGAGGCGCAGGACGCCTACGCCATCGAGTCGCTGAAGCGCGCCCAGAACGCCATCGCCAAGGGCCTGTTCAAGAACGAGATCGAGCCGGTCAAGATCGCTGGCCGCAAGGGCGACATGGTGATCGACACCGACGAGCAGCCGGGCCGCGCGCAGCTCGACAAGATTCCGCACCTGAAGCCGGCCTTCGCCAAGGACGGTACGGTCACAGCGGCCAACTCGAGCTCCATCTCCGACGGCGCGGCGGCGGTCGTGCTGTTCGGCGAGTCGCGCGCCGCCGAGCTCGGTGTCAAGCCGGAGGCGCGCATCCTCGGCCATGCGAGCCATGCCCAGGAACCGGGTTGGTTCACCACCGCGCCGGTGTTCGCGATCAAGAAGCTGATGCAGCGCGTCGGCTGGAGCGTGGACGATGTGGACCTGTTCGAGGTCAACGAGGCGTTCGCGGTGGTCGCGATGGCGGCCATGCACGACGTCGGCATTCCGCATGCCAAGCTCAACGTGCGTGGTGGCGCCTGCGCGCTCGGTCACCCGGTCGGCGCCTCGGGCGCGCGCATCGTCGTGACCTTGGTGAACGCGCTGCGCGACATGGGCGGCAAGCGCGGCATCGCAAGCCTGTGCATTGGCGGTGGCGAAGCCACCGCGCTGGCCATCGAGCTGATCTGACGGCCATGCGGGCTGCCCGGCAGAAGGCCGGGCAGCCGCGGGCGGCTCAGCCGAGCGCCTGCACCGACGGACGCGCCGCGATCGCGGCGAACCAGCGGTTCAAGTCCTGCATCGCAGCCGTGGGCCGGACGTCCACGCGCGCGGCGAATTCCACCGTGATGTAGCAATTGATGTCGGCCATCGAGAACCTGTCGGTGGCGACGAACTCGCGCCCCGCGAGGTGCCGGTCAAGGTCCTCGAAGAAGCCCAGCGCACGCGCCTTGCCGCGCTCGGCGAGCGCGGGGATCTGCGCATAGTCACGCGGGCCCGGCACGGCGCGGTTGGCGAAGCGGGGTTCCCCGTTGCGCAACGCGTCGGCGACCGCCAGGAAGCCTTCGATCTCGGCGCGGCGGTTCCACTGCTCGATGAGGCCAATCTCGAGCGGTGTGGCACCGAACAGGCTGGGCGTGGGATGCAGCGCTTCGAGGTAGCGGCAGATGGCCATCGTCTCGGCCAGCACGGTGCCGTCGTCCAGCACCAGGCAGGGCACCATGACCTGCGGGTTCACCTGGCGAAAGGCCTCGGTCTGGTGTTCGCCGGCGCGCAGGTTGACCTGCACCGTGTCCAGTTCGATGCCCTTCTCGCGCAGGAACAGGTTGACTCTGCGTGGATTGGGGGCGAGTGCAAAGTCGTAGTATTTCATGGGAAGTTCTCCCGAAGCGGGGAACGCATGATACAAGCACCGTCGTGTCGGTGGGGCGATGACTATCATGGCGCCAGGTCGTGCAAGAGGATGAATGGAGATGAGCAAGCAAGTCGTCACGCCGCCGCCGGATGGGCGCACGCGCTGTCCCTGGGTCGATCTCGGCAAACCCGACTACGTCGCCTACCACGACGAGGAATGGGGCGTGCCGGTCAGGGATGATCGCCTGATGTTCGAGTACCTGATCCTGGAGGGCGCGCAGGCCGGACTGTCCTGGTACACGGTGCTGCGCAAGCGCGAGGCCTACCGCAAGGCGTTTGCGAACTTCGAGGTGGGCAAGATCCTGCGCTACGACGCGGCCAGGCTGGCCAGCCTGATGGAGAACGAGGGCCTGGTGCGCAACCGGCAGAAGATCGAGTCGGTGGTGACCAACGCGCGCGCCTGCGTCGAAGTGCAGAAGGAGTTCGGCAGCCTGTGCGCCTACCTGTGGCGCTTCGTCGACGATCGGCCGCAGGTCAATGCACCGCGGGATCGCGCCGACTTCCGCGCAACGAGCCCCGAATCCGACGCCTTGAGTCGCGATCTCAAGAAGCGCGGCTTCAAGTTCGTCGGGTCGACCATCATGTACGCCCATATGCAGGCTGTCGGCATGGTCAACGACCACACGCAGGACTGCTTTCGGCAACGCGAGGTGGTCGCGCTCGCGGGCAGATGAGGCCCAAACGAAAACGGCGGTTCATCGAACCGCCGTTTGAAGGTCAGCGCGGGAAGCGCCTCAGAGTTCCACTTGCACGCGACTCCAGGCGCCGTCCTTGTAGCGGATGGCGGTGGCGCGTCCACCCATCACCAGCACCGAACCGTCGGGCATCGTGACCGGCGTCTTGAGCCAGGAAAGGAGGTGCAACTGGGTGCGATCGGCGAGCTTCCACGCCTCGCCGTCCTGCACGCCGATGAGCCCCACGGCGCCTGCGATGAGCGGCTTGCCGTCGGGCAGCAGGGTGATGCCGAAGATGCCCTCGCGGCCGGAGTGGGCGTTGTCGGTCCAGGTCACGCCACCGTCGCGGCTAACCGAGCTGATGCCGGCGGCGCCGGCCAGCCAGATCTCGTCGCCCTTGGAGGTGCCGGCCAGCCAGTAGGCCGGTTCCGGCTCGTGGGGCACGATGCGCGTATCGCGGCGAATCCAGGTCTCGCCGTTGTCCTCGCTCTGCAGCACCATGCCGAACTCGCCGGCGATGGTGACCTTGCCGTTGGATACCAGCACCACGTTCCATGACACGTCGCCGAGGCGGAAGGCCGGACCGGGGTTGAACTTGAAGCTGACGGTCGGCTTGGGATTCTCGTCCAGCGCGTTCGCGACCTGCACGAAACCTTCGTCCGGGTAGAAGGTGTAGTCAGTATCGGCGACGGCCGGCTTGCCGCCGACGGTCGCGTTGAACTTCACCGATTCGGGATCGATGTTGCTCACGCCGAAGTACCAGTCCGCGGGCTGACCGCCCGGGAATGTTGCTTCCGGCTGGGTGACGTCACGTATCTCCACCGTCTCGAAGGTCTTGCCGTCGGAGCTGCGCGCCACCAGGCCGCGTGCGCCCACCACCCAGATCTTGTCGCCCTCGTGGGAGATGTCGAGCACCGGCTCGTTGAACTCGGACAGCGCGGCGATCTCGGTGACGGCGCTGCCGTCGTAGCTGTAGACCTTGCCCGTGGCGCTGCCGATCAGCACCAGCTTGTCGGAGATCGCATCGAGGCAGGTGAAGTCCTCGTCGGGATGCTTCGCCAGCAGTTCGAGCTTGGCGGCGCTCTCGCTCACCTTGAGCTGGCCGACGACGCCGTGCTGACCGGTGATGACCACGCTCTCGAGGCCCGGCACGTAGGCCGCGTCAAGGAGGTCGGTCTTCAGCGGTATCCGCTTGGTCGCGGTGGCTTCGCCCGCGGGCGGATCCTGTGCGAGGCTGCCGGCCGATGCCAGGCAGAGCACGAGAAGGCCGGCTATCGAAGCTGTGTTCAATGCGCTCATGAGCTATCCCATTCTAATTGGCTGGTGTGTGCGGCAGGCGATTTGCGCCCGCGCGTTGGATGAAGTTCCTAACCGCGATCGCCGTCCGCCAGGGGGCCGGTAAAGTAGCAATGCGCCGGAGGGCGCACAACCGCGGGAACGCGCGCACTCAGGGCTTGGCGACCGCGGCGTAACGGCCGCCGAAGTAGAGCAGGGGCGCCGCATCCGGTGCGTCGTTGGCGACGATGCGGCGCACTTCGCCGCACATGATCTGATGATCGCCGCCCGGCAGTACCGCGGTGACCGCGCACTCGATGGCGAGCAGCGCACCGCCGAGCACCGGCGCGCCGGTCACGCCAGGCGCGAAGTCCACGCCATCGAACTTGCCGTCACCCTTCTTGGCGAAGCGGTTGGAGAGGTCCTGCTGCGCGCTGGTCAGCACGTTGATGCAATAGACCTGCGACTCGCGCATCGGGCCGAGGGTGTCGGAGTTGTTGTCCACGCAGGCGATGAACATCGGCGGATTGAGCGACAGCGAGGTCACGGCGTTCATGGTCAGGCCGTAGGGCTTCCCCGCCTTGTCGACCGTGGTGACGATGGACACGCCCGTGGCCCACTGCCCGCAGGCACGACGGAACTGCTCGGAGGTCAGGCTGGAATCGCTCATGGTGCTGCTGGCCGTTGCTGTGCTGGACGGCCTCGCACTGTGCATGCAAGCCCGGGGTGGGCGCAAGGCTGGCCGGGGTCGTGGGCGCGCCACGAAGGTGCGGGTGTAGCGATCTGCGCCAACCGGGGTCGGGGCGCGTGAAAAACGTGGCGTAAGGGCGACGCGGGAGTCCATGCTCCGCGCGGGTCGCGGGCCGCGCGGCGCGGCCGCGCTGCGGAAACGCCGGTGCAGGCCGCTAATCCGGCCAGCGTGGGACTTCTGCGGCGCTGTGGTGAAACGGCAACTAATCCGTTGTTTATCTTTCACTAAGCGCGTGGCAGAATCGCGTGCGCCAGACCGTGGCCGTGGTGGATTTGCGGCAGTACTGCTCGTTGAACGGGCACGAACGCCACAAGGGACGACGCCGGCGGGGTCAGGATGCCCGGCTGACGAATGCCTGCTTCGGCGTGCAGACCACGGCGCACTGGGCCCGAGAGAACGTTGTCGCCCTAGCGGGACGACGGCGCGAGTGGCCGGAAACCTGCGGAGGTAGGCCGGCTTTGTTCAATGGGGGAACACATGGGAGATAGATCCATGAAGCAACCGAAAGGCGCGTTAAGGACGGCCTTGGCGGCGATGCTGGCGCTGGGCGCGTCGCAATCGCAGGCCGTGGTCACCTTCGACGCCATGGGCGGCGAACTGGAAGTTAATGGCAGCCTGACCAGCACCGTGCGCGCACGCGTGGGCGCAGGAGAAACCTACCTGGGCCAGTGGATCCAGCGCCTGCAGGTCGAAGCCGGGCTCAAGTACGAAGACGTCGGCGTGTTCGACGAACTGACCTTCTTCGGCATCATCCGGCCGGAATACGACGTCGCCTACGATACCGGCGACCTGACCAGCAACAACATCGGCCGCGGTGTCACCGGCCACGGCATCCAGAGCCGCAAGGATTTCAACTTCGCCAATGACGCGCTCGGCTTCAGCGGCTTCGATTTCATCCTCGGCGGCGGCGCCAGCACCGGGCAGGGTTTCACCAGCACCGGCGGCATCGGCAAGATCGTCAGCATGGGTTACCAGAACCCGTCCTGGCTGCAGGAGAACTTCGAGGTCGATTTCAATCGTGCGGCCAACGGCCAGCGCGGCCGGGTGACCAACCTGCCGGGCGGCGTCTTCGCCACCGGCAACAACTCGTTCTTCCCCCTGGTCGTGCAGAAGTCGGCTGACCTGAACCTCGACTGCAAGCGCTGCACGGATCTGAATCTCGATCCGCTCGAAGTGGCGATGATGAACACCGACTCCAACGGTCGGCTGTATCCGTTCCGCGAACTGTACGCGGATGCCGTCATGGGCGACTTCTGGTTCCGCTTCGGCAAGCAGCAGATCGTCTGGGGCAAGACCGACTTCTTCCGCCTGCAGGACATCGCGAACCCGGTCGACTTCGGCCAGCACTTCTTCTTCGACTCGTTCGAAGACATCCGCATCCCGCAGTGGATGTTCTCCGGCCAGTGGAAGATGGGCTCCATCGGTCCGTTGACCGACAACGCCGTGCAGGTGGTGTGGAACTTCGATCGCTTCCAGTCGGTGGGTCTCGGCAACCCCTCGCAGTTCTGGGCGCATCCGTTCTCGAAGGACATCTCGACCTTCGCGATCTTCAACACTTACTTCTCGCCTGAGCCCTGCGTGAACCCGGCCCGCGCGGCCCCCGGTGCGCAGCGTGCCGGTGTGGACCCGGCGGGCGGCCTGCCGCTCAGCGATATCTGCGGTACGGCGGGACCCAACGACATCCGGACGCCAGCAGGCTTCGGACAGCCGGTGGGTCTGAACATCAACCAGCGCCCTGGGTACAAGATCGGAAACACCGAGGCCGGCGCGCGCTGGGAGTTCCGCGTCGCCGACTGGCGCGTGGCGCTGTCCCACTGGTACGGCTGGAACGACACCCCCGTGTTCCGCTTCAACACCGTCAACCTGCCGACCCGCTACGTGCCGGGCCTGCTGCCGAACGACGTGCTGGTCGGCGACCTCGCCGAGCTGCGCGGTTCGATGGCGGCGCTGGGTGGCGCGTTCGGCGCCGATCCGGCCACCGGTGCGGGCAACCCCACCACGGTCGCGCGGAACGCCATTCGCGCCGGCAACCGCACGCCCTACGCGGGTCGCGTGGTGGGTGTGAACGACCCGATCCTGGTGACCAAGCCGCAGCAGGCCGCGCGTCTGCTCGCCAAGGGCGCCGGCGATCCGCGTCTGCGCAAGGCCGCACAGGATGCGCTCCGCACCGGCAACTACGCGCCGCTGTGGACCGGCACCAACCCGGTCCTGCAGGGCGCGCCGACCGCGGGTGGCGGTGGCTACGCGCCGTTCGGCAACTGCGGTGATGGCTTCGGCGTCGGCGGTGACGGCACCCCGCGTGGCGGCACCTTCTGCAGCCCGGTGGCCGGCGGTCAGACCTCGATCATCTACGATCAGGCCCACACCCTCGGCCTGTCCTTCGACTACTTCGAGCAGTACACGGGCACCGTGTGGCGCGTGGAGTCGTCCTGGACGCTCAGCGAGCTGGTCAACAACACGCAGTCGGCCGACTGGGTGTCGCACAGCGACGTCATGCGTTGGTCCATCGGCATCGACCGTCCGACCTTCCTGAAGTGGCTGAACAAGGACCGCACGTTCTTCCTGTCCATGCAGATCTTCGATACCTGGTATCTGGATTACCAGGGCGACAAGAACACCGGCATGTTCGTCGATGAACACAACTTCATCACGACCTTCTTCTTCATCGGCAACTACATGCGCGATCGCCTGAAGCCGACCGGCTTCGTGGTGTGGGAAGAGGCGAGCAACTCCTGGGTCAGCGGTCTGAACCTCGAGTGGCTGATGGACAACCACTGGTCGATCAAGGGTGGTCTGAACACCATCTGGGGTGGCACCAACGACACCACCCACGACACCGGTCCGTTCACCAACTTCATCACCTCGGACACGACCTTCCGCCAGGATCCGTTCGTGACCTCGGTGCTGGGCGTGGGCCGCCAGGGTATCGGCGCGGTGCGTGACTACGACGAAATCTTCTTCGAACTGAAGTACCAGTTCTAAGAGGACTGTTGCCTCAGGAAGGCGACCTTGGTCGCCCTCCTGAGCCGACGCGTGAACGGGAGGCGGAAGCCTCCCGTTTGCGTTTGGCTGCCTGCGATCTTCGCAACTGCCCCGGCTGGTATGATGCGCCGCCGCGCAGGCAACCGGGGAACCCCAGAGTGCCGCGGCTTTCGAAGCCCGAGCGCCCACGGGCGATCTGGAGTAGCACCGCATGAAGAAATATTCCCTGGCCCTGGTCGGACGGGTCCTCGCGATCAGCCTGGCCCTCGTCACGCCCGGTCTCGCGCTCGCCGTAACGCCGG
This sequence comes from Gammaproteobacteria bacterium, assembly GCA_019747795.1. GTDB lineage: Bacteria > Pseudomonadota > Gammaproteobacteria > JADJYF01. Next base: position 20,498 of record JAIEQK010000169.1, read on the forward strand.
CCGACGGCGCGAGCAAGGAAAACGAGGCCGAGCCGCGCATGGTGCGCGAAGCGGTGGCCGTAGCGCGGCAGCTGCGCCAGTCCGACAACGCCTTCGACCAGATAGCGGCCGCCGGCACCCTGGTCGACGTCGGCGACAAGGAAGCGCTGCAGTTCCTGGCCGACACCATGGATCACACAGACTGGGCGCTGATGCGCTCGGCCATCGACATGCTGCTGAACGTCCAGCATCCGGCCGGCGTCGACCTCATCTACCGCGCCGCGCAGCGCAATCGCGACGGCGTGTTCGTCAAGTTCCTGTCCGAGTCCCTCGCCACGCGGCCGCGCGAGGACATGGCGGAGTTCCTCATGGGCGCGGTGGGTGGCACCGACACCTGGGTGAAGAAGCACGCGCTGCAGGCGCTGGCCACCCTGCCGTTCACCGACAAGGAAACCCGCGTGCGGGCCATCGCCGAAGATGATGCGCAGGACTCCATGACCCGCGCCTACGCTTATTACGTCCTGATGGACACGCCGGCCCGCACCCAGTCCCTGGAGCGGCTGCTGCAACTGGCCGACGAGGGCAGTCCAGACGCGCAGGAGGCGGCGGCCGTCGGTCTCGGCCTGGTCAAGAACGACAAGACCCGCGCCGCGCTGCAGCGCCTGGAGACCTCGAGCAACGCCCGCGCGCAGCTCGCGGCCTTTGCGAGCGAGGCAGGCTTCGGCGAGAACGGTGCGATCGCGCACATCGTCGAGGCCATCACCCACGGCACCGGCATGGACAGCTCGGTGGCGGCGGCCAGCGTGCGCCGCATGCCGCCGCCTGTCGCCATCCGCATCTCCGAACAGGTCACCGGCTGCTGCAAGCTCGATACCGAGGTCGCCGCGCGGCTCCTGGAGTCCTGGGCCAGCATCGACGCGGATCCGACCCGCATGCTCGAGTGGGGTCTCACCCACGCCGATCCCGCGGTGCGCATGCAGGCCGTGTGGCTGGTGGGCGAGCGGCGGGAACGCGCGTGGTTGAAGCGCATTGCGCCCATGCTCCGTGACGAGGATTCGGGGATCCGCTCGATGGCCGCCTGGGCCATCGTCCGCGTGCTCGGCGACGAGTACGATGCGGGCGTGGAAATCTGAACGGCTGGCGAAGGCCAGCCGTCGCATGCAGCGATGAGGGCCTCGCCGCCACTGGCCCTGCGCGCGGTCAAGCGCGTCGACCTCGCCTTCGCCACGCTGTGAGGCGCGCGACGCACCGCGCGCCCCGGCTTATCCGACCGCCACTTCGAGGACTGTTGCCCGTGGTCTATTCCCTGCGTTCTCTTCTTCGTGCCCTGGCTGGCGGCGCCCTGCTGCCGCTCGCCGCGGTCGCCGGCGAATTCGATTTCGACCTCACCCAGGCGCAGTCGCTGTCGCCGCCGGTGGGCACGGTGATCACCGCCGCCAACCTCGACCAGGCGGCGGCGCTGGTCGACCCGGATTTCGCCACGCTGATTCGTGACGGCTGGGTGAGCATCACCGTCGGTGAGCCCTTGTCCTTCGATCCCCATCCGAACTACGTGGCGGCCACCGAGCAGCACGCCGGCCAGGCGCAGCTCGGGGCCGAGCCGGGCGAACTGCTGAACTATGCCGGCGGCCGACCCTTCCCGGGGGAGCTGTCCAAGGACGACCCGCGCGCCGGCGAGAAGCTCGCCTGGAACATGCGCTACGCCTACGCCGGTGACGGTGGCCGCATTCCGGAGATGTACTGGTACTACCGCGACATGCGCAGCCAGAAGGTCGAGCGCGTGCTGGAGTTCGAGGCGGAGTCCATGCGCTTCATGTACCGCCACGTCATCCCGCCGATGCCCGAGATCAGCGACAACAGCTACAAGGTCTACAACGCCATCACCCTGACCGCCAATGATCCAGGCGACGTCACCGGCACCAAGCTCCTCATCTTCTACAACAGTGACGATCGCGCGGAAGAGCAGGGCTGGATGTACGTGCCGCTGCTGCGGCGCGTGCGACGCGTGGCCACCACCATGCGCACCGACTCCTTCCTCGGCAGCGACATCATGATCGAGGACTTCCTCGGCTACAGCGGCCGCATCATGGACATGGACTGGAGCTATCTCGGCGACAGCCACGTGCTGCTGCCCATGTACCGCCAGGACCAGGTGCCGCACTCCGACAAGAAGGCGCGCAAGGCCGACTACACCTTCGTCGATTTCGGCGGCCATTCCGGCTGCTTCCCGAACATCACCTGGCAGGTGCGCAAGGTGCACCTGCTCGAGGGACGCCCCAAGCGCAGCGATCACCCGCTGTCGCGTCGCTACTTCTACGTCGACGCGCAGACCGGCTTCCCGGTGTTCGGCAAGGTCTACGACCGCGGCGGGCAGCTGTGGAAGTTCCTGTTCGCGGGGCTCGCCCATCCGGACTTCCACCTGGCGCAGAACCGCGGCAGCGGCGTGCCCATGCTGGATTCCTCCTCGGTGGTCGACATCCAGAACAAGCACTGCACCACGCTGCAGATGCTGACCGAAGTGAACGTCGGCAAGATGAAGCAGAAGGACTTCGAGCCCTCGTCGCTGAACGTCGGCGCGCGCTGAGCCGCGCCGGCCGGCTACACTAGCGCGGCGTCGAGGCCACGCGCCTTCGACGCCGCCATTCAATCACAGGCGGGCGAGGCTGCCCGCCGACGTTCGGGGAGGACGAGATGGCCAGTCAGCAAGCCGAGGCGATGAAGAAGCTCTACCGCGAGTGGAAGGCGGAGATGGCGCGCAAGCCCGACATGGGCATCGAGGAGGTGCGCGACCTGTTCGATCACTGGGGCGATCTCACCACCGACCCCGCGGGCGTCGACTACACCGAGGTGGACGCCGGGGGCGTGACGGCCATGTGGGCGGTGCCCAAGGGCTGTGCCGAGGACCGCGTCCTGCTCTGCACCCACGGCGGCGGCTATGCGGCCGGCTCGATGTATTCCCATCGCAAGGTCTACGCGCATTTCGCCAAGGCGGTGGGCTGCAAGTCGCTCATCCTGCATTTCCGCCGCGCGCCGGAGTTCACACATCCCGCGCAGGTGAACGACACGCTGGCGGCCTACGAATGGCTGCTCGCCCAGGGCTACCAGGCCAGGCACATCGCGAGCCTGGGCGATTCGGCCGGCGGCGCGCTCGCGACCGCCGTGTGTCTCGCGGCGCGCGACAAGGGGCTGCCGCAGCCGGCGGCATCGATGCCGATTTCGCCCTGGTACGACCTCGAGGCGAAGGGCGCTTCGACCCGCACCAATGCCGACAAGGACTGCCTGGCGAGCGAGGCCTTGACGCTCGCCATGGCGGCGACCTTCCTCGGCGGCGCCTCGCCGCACGACCCGCTCGCGAGCCCGCTGCATGCCGATCTGCGCGGGCTGGCGCCGACCTACATCCAGGTCGGCGGCGACGAATGCCTGCTGGACGACGCCACGCGCTTCGAGACCCTGGCGCGCGCGGCGGGCGTCGACATCAAGTGCGAGGTGTGGCCCGAGATGCAGCACTGTTTCCAGATCATGGCCGGCCGTGCGCCGGAGGCGAACGACGCCATCGCGCGCTACGCGGCCTGGGTCAGGCCCAAGCTCGGCCTCTGAGCCGCCGTGGCCGCGCCCGCATGGGCGCGGCCAGACTTGTTTCACTCATCCACGGAATACGACAGTCGATGAACTCTCCCGCCTTCGATCCCCGCACGCTGTTCGACCTGAGCGGCAAGCGCATTCTCGTCACCGGCGCCTCCATGGGCCTCGGCAAACGTTTCGGCTGGACGCTCGCGCGCGCCGGCGCCGAAGTGCTGCTGGCCGCGCGCAGCGTCGACAAGCTGGAAGCGCTGGCCGCCGACATCGCCGCCTTCGGCGGTCGCTGCAAGTGCGTGGCCCTCGACGTGCGCGAGCGTGACGTGATTCGCGCCACGGTCGACCAACTCGAACAGGACGGACCGATAGACGTGCTGGTCAACAACGCCGGCATCGCCATCGTGCGCGCCCCCGAGCGCTTCAGCGACGAAGACTGGGACAGCGTCTACGAGACCAACCTGCGCGGCCCCTGGGCGCTCGCGCAGGCCATCATCAAGCACCGGCTCGCCGACGGTCGGCCGGGCAACATCATCAACGTCGCCTCCATCCTGGGCTTCCGTCCCATCGGCCACCTGGCGCCCTATGCCGCGGCCAAGGCCGCGTTGATCAATCTCGGGCGTGAGCTGTGCGTGGACCTCGCCGCCAAGGGCATTCGCGTCAACGCGCTGAATCCCGGCTACTTCGAGACCGAGATGAACCGCGAGTGGCTCGCGAGCCCCGGCGGGCAGAAGCTCCTGAAGGGCATTCCCACTGGCCGCTTTGGCCAGCCCGAGGATCTCGACGGCGCCATCCTGTTCATGGCCTCCGACGCGTCACGCTACATGAACGGCACGATGATTACCGTGGACGGCGGGCACACGGCGGGGCTGTAGGTCGGACTTCAGTCCGACATTGAAACGGCGTGTACGGGCGCTCTGGAACGGAATGTCGCACTGAAGTGCGACCTACAGGGTGCGGTGCTGTAGGTCGGACTTCAGTCCGACATTAGAACGGCGTGTACGAGCGCTCTGGAACGGAATGTCGCACTGAAGTGCGACCTACAGGGTGCGGTGCTGTAGGTCGGAC
>JAIEQK010000276.1 GCA_019747795.1 Gammaproteobacteria bacterium
CCGCGCAGACCAGCAGCGCGAGCGCCAGGCGCGGCGCCCCCGCGGGACCTCTAGCCACCGCCGTGCGAGTCCGGGCGCGGCTCAGGCGAGCAGGCGCCGCAGCGCCGCGTCGACGAAGGCGGTGTCCGCCGGGTCCACGCCGAAACCCGCGCCGTGGCCCCACTTGGACGGGATCGGCAGCAGTTCGGCCTGCGGCATGCGGCTCACCTCGTAGGCGTTGTCCGCGACGCGGAAATAGAGATCGGTCTCGCCCGGCATGACGATCGCGCGGCAGCCGATGGCCGCGAGCGCCGCGTCGAAGTCGCCGTTGAAGCGCGGGTTGGCGCTGATGTCGCCCGCCATCCAGGTGCGCGCCATGGCGATGAGATTGTTGGCATCGTTGGCCAGGAAATAGCTCTGGGTGAACTTCACCACGTCCTCGCGGCTGTTGAGCCCAAGCCTGGTGTACAGCCGCTCGCGGAAGAAGTCCTGGGAGAACAGCCAGGCCGAGTACACGTGACCGAAGGCCAGCAGGCCGCGCAGCGGCGGCGTCTCGTACCAGCCCTGGTTCCAGGCGGGGTCGAGCATCAGCGCTTCGACCGCGCTCGCGACGAAGGTCTGGTTGTGCTCGCTGGTGCGCGCCGAGCCGCAGATCGGCGCGATGGCGTCCACCAGGTCGGGAAACAGCGCGCCCCACTGGTAGGTCTGCTGGGCGCCCATGGAGAAGCCCGCGACCAGCCGGATGCGTTTCACGCCCAGGTGCTCGGTCAGCAGGCGGTGCTGGCACAGCACGTTGTCGTAGAGCGTGGTGAGCGGAAAGCCGCCGCGGCCGACGGGCGCTGGCGTGTTGCTCGGCGAGGTGGAGAGACCGTTGCCGAGCATGTTCGGAATGACGACGAAATGCCGCGCCGGATCGATCGGACGCCCGGCGCCCAGCATGAACTCGGTCTCGGCGTGGCGGCCGCCGTAGAAGGTCGGAATCACCACCACGTTGTCGCCGCCGGGCGCGAGCGTGCCGAAGGTCTTGTAGGCCAGCTTCACGTCGAGCGTCACGCCGCTCTGGGTTGCGAACCCTGGAATGTCGAAAATTTCGTAATCCGCCATCACGCTTCTCCCCATCGAGCCTGCCAGTGTACGCGGCGTCGCCGCGTGGCCATCCTAGCTTGGATTTCTCACAGGTGCTCGTCGCGAGGGCGACGAGCACCTGTGAGAAATCCAGGCTGACGTCGGCGACGGCCTCGGCGCGCCGCTCAAACTTCGTCGCCCGCTGACCGCTATACATGCGGGTGAGTGCACGAGCCGGCGCATCGCGCCGTCGCTGAGCGACGGTTATGCTTGCCGCCCGACGCCGTGGCGCGTGATCAGGGAACACAAGGGTAGGACTGCGTTGGACGGAGAACGGGCGGTGATCGTCGGTGGCGGCGCGGTGGGCGTCGACTTCCACCTGCCGCGCCTGCGCATGCTCGCGGGCTGCGAGGTGGTGGAAGTGGTCGAGCCGGACGCCGAGCGGCGCGCGGCGCTCGCCCAGCGCTTCCGCGGCCGGCGCGATCTGCGCCTGCTGGCCGAACTGCCCATGGTCGAACACTGGTCGGTGGCGGTGATCGCCACTCCGCCGCGCTTCCATGCCAGCTACGCCGCCACGCTCGCCCAGCGCTGCGACCGGCTGCTGATCGAAAAGCCCCTGGCGCCGACGGTGGCCGATGCCGAGGCCATGGTCGAAGTGCTGGATGACGCCCGTGCGCAGGCCTTCGTCTGCCACCTGCGACGCGCGCTCGGCAGCTTCGCCTTCGTGCGCGACGCGCGCGAGCGCGGCATCTTCGGTCACCTGCGCGAGGTGCGGGTGGCGGAGGGCGGTGTGTTCGGCTGGCGGGCGGCCTCCATGGGGTCCTTCTCCCGCACCCTGAATGGCGGTGGCGTCTTGCAGGACACCGGTCCGCACACCCTCGACCTCCTGCTGCAGGTATTCGAAGACCTGCGCCTCGAGGCGGCCTGGATGGACGCCGACCTGCGCTCGGGCGAGCGTGCCATCGAGGCCAATTGCGAACTCGCGCTCGTTGCCGACGGCGACGTGCCGGTGCATCTCATGCTCAGCCGCAACCGCAACCTCTCCAACACCGCGCGCTTCGAGTTCGAGCAGGCGACGGTGACGGTCGACGTGCGCGACAACAGCCTCACGGTCGAGCGCGCGCCGGGCTTCGGCCTGCGCGGCGTGCCGCTCGCCGGCCCGGGCGCGACGCTCGATTACGACGCGCTGTTCGACGCGTTCTACACGCGCTTCGTGGTGCCGGGGGACAACCGCGGCGTCACACCGCGCGACGCGCTGACTGGCGTGCGCCTGATCGAGGCTGCCTACGCCTGCGCGCAACCGCTGGCGGGAGGCTTCTGATGAAGGTCGCGGTGTTCGGCGGCTCGGGCTTCCTGGGCTACGACTTCGTGCGCGCGGCGCTGGCCGCCGACGGCATCGTGCCGGTGGTCTATTCGAGCAGCGCCAAGAGCCTGTCCAACGTCGCGCGCCACGAACTCGACATCCGCCTCTACCCGTCCCACGAACCGGAGCGCGTGAGCCTCGAGATCGACATCGATCTGCTGGTCAATTTCGCCCATCCCTTCGAGCGGCGCGGCGGTATCAGCGGCCAGGCGCAGGTCGAGGGCTTCGCGCGTTTCGTCGCGCGCGCGCGCGAGCGCAACCCGCGCCTGCGGCTGATCCACATCAGCTCGATGTCGGTCTACGAACCGTTCGCGCCGGGGCACTTGTTCGACGAGGACGCGGCGCTCAAACCCCCGCGTGTGGACCGCTATGCGCGCGAGAAGGTGCGCGCCGAGCAGGCGCTGCGCGCGCTGCCCGACGCAGCCAGGTGGCAATTGCACCTGCGCCCGACGGTGGTCTACGGCCCCTATTGCGGCGTGTGGACCGACCGCCTGTTCGAGGCGTTCGGCAGCGGCGACGTCGCCTACGCGTCGTTGGACGGGCGCATCCAACCCATCGCGGGCGCGGACGTCTCGCGCTTCCTGCTGGCGCGCCTGCGGGACTTCCGTCCCGGGGTGTACAACATGCCGGGACCGGAGACCCTGCGCTGGTCCGATTTCTTCGAGGTGTTCCGCGCCATCGTCGACCGTGGCCGCCTGGTGCGCGATCCGCAGGGCGCGAAGCCCGAGTCGGGCCTGGCCTTCTATGCCGGCAACCTGCGTGAGCTGATGCACATCGTGCGACGCGAACCTGCCTTCGATCGCATCGCGGTGAGCATCGCCCGCCATCTGCCGGCCCAGGGCGTGGAATTCATGAAGCGCCTGCTGCTGGGCCGCGGCGAGCTCGCGCCGCGCGCCGCCGCGGGCGCGCTGAACCGCGACTACCTGCGCGCCTTCTTCGGCGAGGATCGGCTGGTGTCGGGCGCGCGGATCGCGGCCGACTTTCCCGACTTCGCACCGCGCCCGCTGGCCGACTTCACGGCCGAGTTGGCGCGCTATCATCGCTATCGTTACACCGACGCAAGCTTCGCCTGACGGGGGACGCATGGAAAAGCAGGAGGTCTACGCGACACTCAATCGCGCGTACTTCGGCGAGGACTGTCACGAACGCGAACTGCTGGAGAACCTGCCGCGGCTGCTGGTCGACGCGGAGTTCGTGGTGGACGTCGGCGCGAGCCTCGGCCAGTACACCCGCGCGGCGAGTCGCGCCATGCGGCGCGGGCGCGTGCTGGCCATCGAGGCCGACGGGCTGCGCCACGAGGAACTGGCGCGCAACGCGACGCGCTGGGCGGCCGAGTCCGGTCTCGTCATCGACGCGCTGCACGCGGCGGTCAGCGAGACGCCGGGCGAGGCGACGTTCTACACCACCCATTCCAACGTCAGCGGCGGGCTGTTCCCACGCGATGGCGACACCGCCCTCGCCTGGCAGACTGTGCGCGTGCCGGCGGTGACCCTGGACCAGGTGTGCGGTGAGCGCGTGCCGGACTTCGTCAAGGCGGACGTCGAGGGCGCCGAGCTACGCATGCTGAAGGGCGCGACTCGCATCCTCGCTGCGCGGCGTACGCTGTTCCTGCTCGAGATCCATCCCTGGGACGACCCGGCCCTGGCCGACGCCGAGAGCGTGCCAGCCTTCATGCGCCGCCATGGCTATCTCGGCGTGTCGTTCTACGATCACACCCTGTTCCTGCCCTATGGCCTGCATTACCTGCGCGAAAAGGCCGCCGCCGGCTGGCGCAAGCTGCGTCGCCAGTTCTGATCCCAGGCGTCCCACCGTGACCCACGCGCCGGTGGCCTACGCTCCGCGGGAGCCCCATTACCTCGACGGCATGGGCACGCTCGAGCGCTGGACCTTCAAGGTCGCGCGCGCGCTCGGTCAGTCACGCCTGTTCTACCGCGCCTACCAGGACTGGCATCGCGACCTGCCCGCCCTCACGCCCTTCGCCGGACGGCACGTCGGGCAGCGCTGTTTCATCATGGGCGGCGGACCGTCACTGAAGCTCATCGATCCGGCGCCGTTGCAGAACGAGGTGACCTTCGGCGTGAACGGCATCTTCCTCATCTACGACTGGCTGGGTTTCGAACCGACCTACTACGTGGTGGAGGACTTCCTGGTCTATGCCGACCGCTGGCAGCGGATCCGCGAGGACGTGCGGCGCTCGACCTGCTTCTTCCCCGAGCACTTCCGCCACCCGGCCTTCGACCGCCCGAGCCATCACTACTTTCGCGCCATCTACGACTTCGATCCGCGCTCGGGCTTTCCGAACTTCTCGGCCAACGCCGCGCGGCTCATGTGGATCGGCGGCACGGTGACCTACATCTGCCTGCAGCTCGCGCTGTACATGGGCTTCAGCGAGGTCTACCTCGTCGGCATGGACCACAACTACCGTCGGCCGCAACACGTGCGGAGCGTCGGCGACGTGTGGACCTCCCACGGTGACGATCCCAACCACTTCCACCCGGAGTACTTCGGCGCCGGCTATCGCTGGCACGACCCGCAGGTGGACCGCATGGAGACCGCCTATCGGCGCGCGCGCGCCGAGTACGAGGCGCGTGGGGTGAAGGTGCGCAACGCGACCATAGGCGGGCACCTCGAGGTGTTCGAACGGGTCGACTACGCGAGCCTGTTCTGAGCCATGGTGAGCGCCGCGCCCAAGGTCAGCGTCATCGTGCGCTGCTGCAACGAGGAGCAGCACATCGGGCGCCTGTTGTCCGGCATCCTCGAGCAGACGCTCGACGAGGTGGAGGTGGTGGTGGTCGATTCCGGTTCGACCGACGCGACGCTCGCCATCGCCTCGCGCTACCCGGTGCGGATCGAGCACATCGCCCGCGAGGACTTCTCCTTCGGTCGTTCACTGAACCTGGGCTGCCGCGCCGCACGCGGCGAGTTCCTGGTGCTGGCCAGCGCCCACGTCTACCCGCTGTATCGCGACTGGCTGGAGAAACTCGTCGCGCCCTTCGCCGACCCGAGCGTGGCGCTGGTCTACGGCCAGCAGCGCGGCGACGATCGCAGCAAGTACGCCGAGCAGCAGCTGTTCGAGAAGCTCTACCCGGACGGCCCGGCGCGCCTCACCGACGGCTATTTCTGCAACAACGCCAATGCGGCCGTGCGCCGCGCGCTGTGGATGGAGCTGCCCTACGACGAGAGCCTGACCGGACTCGAGGACCTCGCCTGGGCCAAGGCCATGGTCGGCCGCGGCCATCGCGTGTGCTACCAGGGCGAGGCCAGCGTGGTGCACGTCCACCAGGAGCGCTGGCGGCAGGTGATGAACCGCTATCGCCGCGAGGCCATCGCGTTGAAGCGCATCGCGCCGGAGGAGGACTTCGCGTTCGGCGACTTCCTGTCCTGCCTCGCGCGGAACGTGTGGTCGGACCTGCGCCACGCGCACCGCGAAGCGCGCCTTGGCGAAGTATGGCGCGAAGTCTTCCTGTTCCGTCTCATGCAGTTCTGGGGCACCTGGCGGGGCTTCGCCGACGGCGCGGCGGTCTCGGACACGCTCAAACATACGTTCTACTATCCGAAGGGTTGGGATCATGAACCGCACATCCACCACGACGAGCGCCGCGCGCGGCTGCGCATCCCCTACGCGGCGCTGGCGGACGACGACGAGACCTGAGCGGGAAGCGTGCCGATGAGCGAGCTGGTGGCGCTGCTGCCGATGAAGGCGCACAGCGAGCGGGTGCCGGGCAAGAATTTCCGCGCGCTGGCCGGCAGGCCGCTGTTCGCCTGGATGCTGGACACCCTGCTGGCGGTGGAGGGCATCGCGCGGGTCGTGATCAACACCGACGCGGAGGCGGAGTTCGGCGACGACCCGCGTCTTCGGAACCCGCGCGTGCTGCTGCGCCGGCGCAAGCCCGAGCTGTGCGGCGACTTCGTCAGCATGAATCTCGTCATCGCCGACGACATCGCGGCCGTGCCCGCGAGCGGCTACCTGATGACCCACGTGACGAATCCATTCCTGTCGGCCGCCACCATCCGGCGCGCGCTCGCGGCCTACCAGGCCGGCGTCGCCGACGGCAGCGCCGACTCGCTCTTCACCGTGACCCGCCACCAGACGCGCTTCTATCGCGGCGACGGCAGCGCGATCAATCACGATCCGGCCAATCTCATCCGCACCCAGGACCTCGAGCCCTGGTACGAGGAGAATTCCTGCATGTATCTCTTCAGCGCCGCGAGCTTCGCCGCCACGCAGGCGCGCATCGGCGCGCGCCCGATCCTGTTCCCGATACCGAAGCACGAGGCGGTGGACATCGACGACGAGGACGACTGGAAAGTCGCGGCGCTGCTCGCCGCCGGGCTCGAGTGAGGCACGCGCGATGACGAGGCACGTACTGGTCAGCTGCCCTCCCATGCTCGGCCTGCTGCACGAGTTCCTGGACGACTTCGCCGCCCACGGCATGGACTGCGAGGCCCCGCGCCTGGTGCAGGTGCTGTCCGAACGGGAACTCATTGCGCGCCTGCCCGAGTGCGACGGTTGGATCATCGGCGACGATCCCGCCACCCGCGCGGTACTCGCGGCCGGTCGCGCCGGCCGGCTGCGCGCCGCGGTGAAGTGGGGTATCGGCATCGACAACGTCGACGTGGCCGCCGCGCGCGAACTCGGGCTCGGCTTCATCAACACGCCCGACATGTTCGGCGACGAAGTCGCCGACTACGCCATGGCCTACGTCACGGCGCTCGCCCGCCACCTGTTCGAAGTCGATCGCGGCGTGCGCGCGGGCGCCTGGCCGAAGCCGGCCGGCACGTCGCTGCGCGACAAGGTGGTGGGCCTGGTGGGCTACGGCAACATCGGCCGCGCCTGCGCGCGGCGCTTCGACGCCGCCGGGCTCGTGGTGCAGGTCTACGATCCAGGGGCGGCCGCCAGCGCCGCCGCCGCAGCCGACGGACGCGCCGTCCTGGCCTGGCCGACGGGGCTCGAGGCCTGCGATTTCCTGGTCTTCACCTGCGCGCTCAACGCGGCCAACCGGCACATGCTGGATGACGCGACGCTGGCGCGCTGCAAGCCTGGTGTGCGGGTGGTGAACGTCGCGCGCGGTCCGCTCATCGACACCGTCGCACTGCTCGCGGCGCTCAGCGACGGGCGCGTGCACGGCGCGGCGCTCGACGTGTTCGAAATCGAGCCGCTCGCCGCCGAGGCCGAACTGCGGCGCTTCGCCAACGTGGTGTTCGGCTCGCACAACGGTTCCAACACCGTCGAGGCGGTGCGCCGCACCAGCCGCCGGGCGATCGCCGAACTCGCGCGCCTGCTGGCGGCGCCGGCATGAACGCGGTCCTGGTGACCGGCGCGACCGGCGGCATCGGCCAGGCGCTGTGCGCGGCGTTTCGCGACGCCGGCTACCGCGTGCTCGCGACCGACAGTGACGCGCGGCCCTGCGCCTGCGATGCCTTCCTGCCGCTCGATCTCGCGCGCCTCGCCGACGATGTCGCGGCGGGCGGGGGCTTCGCCGCGGCGGTGCGCGCCGCGCTCGATGGCGCCCCACTGGGTGTGCTCGTGAACAACGCCGCGGTGCAGACGCTCGGCGGCGTGGCGGAGACCGCGCCCGCGGCCTTCAGCCACAGCCTCGCGGTCAACGTCACCGCGCCCTATGCACTCAGCCACCTGCTGTACGACGAACTCGTCGCCGCGCGCGGCGTGGTGCTGAACATCGGCAGCGTGCATGCGGAACTCACCAAGCCCGGCTTCACCGCCTACTCGGTCAGCAAGGCGGCGCTCGCGGGCCTGACACGCGCGCTGGCGCTCGACTTCGCGCCGCACGGCGTGCGAGTGAACGAGATTCGGCCGGGCGCGACCGCGACGCCCATGCTGCTCGCGGGCTTCGCCGACGATCCTGCGGGCTATGCCGCGGTGGCCGCCACGCAGCCGCTCGGGCGCCTTGGTGAGCCGCGCGAGATCGCCGCGATGGCGGTGTTCCTGGCCTCGGCGCAGGCCGGGTTCGTGACGGGCGCGGCGCTCAAGGTGGACGGCGGCATCGCCGCGCGCCTGCACGATCCGCGCTGAGATTCAGGAAAGCAGCAGTCGCGCCAGCCGCCAGCGGTCGACCAGCGGCGCGGCCCCGGGTGTGACGAGCGACAGCACGGTCGAGAGATTCCCGGCTACCCCGCCGAGCGCGCCGAGCGCCGCCTGCGCGCAGGCCCGCGCCCCCGGGGGCGCAGACGCCTCGCGCGCGGCGCGCGCCAGAAGCCTGGCGTAGTGCTGCAGCAGCAGGGCATTCGCGCCCGCGACGCGCGGCGTCACGCGCGGCAGTTCGTCCGCCGCCGCCTCCAGGCGCGTGAGGAGTCTTTCATGTTCGTCCGGCAGGCGCTCCGCGAGGCGCGCGAGGGTCAGGTATGCGCCCGACCAGGCCGCCAGCCACGCCGCGCGGCCGAGGCCCAGGTCACCGTGCCGGGCCAGGGCGTCCAGTACCCGCCCGTGGAGGATCGCGTCGTGCCGCCATTGGCGCGAGTGATCGGCGGACATGCTCGCTGAATGCTTGCGATAAAACACTTCCCCCACCGGGCTGTAGAGCGGCGCGTGTCCGGCCACCAGCGCGCGCAGCCAGTAGTCGTGGTCCTCGCAGGCGCGGAGCTCCGTATCGAACAGGCCGACCGCGTCCGCCACGTGACGACGCAGCAGCCAGGCGTGGGGCGGGGCGAGGTTGAAGTGCAGCAGGCGCGGCGCGAGATCGCGCGGCGGCAGGTACCAGGGTGGCCCGGGCCGCGGCTGACTGTCGGGCGTGGTGTCGATGAATTGGCGGTTGCGGCATACCGCGACGCCCGCGCTCGGCCGGGCGGCCAGGAACGCGACCCGCGCGGCTAGCGTGCGCGGCGCGAGCAGGTCGTCGGCGTCCAGGAACAGCAGGAACTCGCCGGTGCTGGCGACGAGCCCGGTATTACGCGCCGCCGACAGGCCGGCGTTGGCCTGGTGCAGGTAGCGCGCCCGCGGTTCGCGCGCGACCACGGCCGCGGTGTCATCGCTCGAGCCGTCGTCGACCACGATGACCTCGAGATCGGCGCACGCCTGCCCGAACACGCTCGCCAGGCAGTGCGGCAGGAAATGCGCGTAGTTGTAGGCCGGCACCACCACCGACACGCGCCCCGCGACGCCGGCGCCCAAGCCGAGGCTCATGCGCGACTCATGTCGCGAAAGGCAGCATGGCGCGCTTCCAGTTCGTCGAAGCTGCCGATGGCGTCGATCGCGCCGTCCTTGAGGAACACGATGCGATCACAGCGCCGTACCGTCGACAGGCGGTGGGCGATCATGAGGATGGTCCGATCACCCTTCAGCGCATCCACCGCGGCGATGACCGCCGCCTCGGTGGTGTTGTCGAGCGCCGAGGTGGCCTCGTCCAGGATCAGCACGTCGGGCTCGTGGTAGAGCGCGCGGGCGATGGCGATGCGCTGGCGCTCGCCGCCCGAGAGCCTGATGCCGCGCTCGCCGATCTCGGTGTCGAGGCCTTGCGGCAGACGTGCGATCAGCGGGCCGAGTTCGGCGGCCTGGGCCGCGCGCTCGAGGCGCGCGCGATCGAGGTCACGGGCAGGAATGCCGAGCGCGATGTTCTCGGTGAAGGTGCCGTCGACCAGGAACAGCGCCTGCGGCACGTAGCCCAGACCGCGCTGCCAGGCAGGCAGCGCGGCGCGGATGTCCTGGCCATCGACGCGAATGCTGCCGCTGGACGGCGCCAGGACGCCGAGCACGAGATCGATCAATGTCGACTTGCCGGCGCCGCTCGCGCCGACGATGCCGATGGCCTCGCCGCGCGCGATGCGCAAGGACACGTTGCGCAGGCTGTCCTGTCCGGCGCCCGGGTGGCGGTAGCAGAGGCCGTCGAGTTCCAGGGTCGCGCGCAGCGGCAAGGTCCCGTGGTCGCTCGGAGCGGACTCGTCGGTGGTCTCGAGTTCGGCCAGGCCCGCGTGCACGATGTCCAGCGAGGCGGCGTTGTGCCGCACCTCGGTGTAGGTGTCCATCACGCCGCGCACCGCGCCCTTCATGCGCGTGAGGGCGACCGCGAACACGCTCAGCGTGGCGATGATCTCCTGGTTGTCGGCGCCGCGGTGGAACAGCATGAGCGTCACACCGATGAGTCCGAAGATGCCGATGAGTTCGATGAGCTGGGGAATGGCGCGCGCCAGCACCTGCATGGTGCGCTGGATGCGGAACACGTTGGCCATCGCCACGCGCAGGCGTTCGACGAACGGCGCCGCGCGCTGCAGCACCTGGATTTCCTTCACGCCGCCGAGTCCCTCGGTGACGCTGCGGATCATCGCGCCGCGATGATGCTGGGCCTCCACGCCGAGCCGCTTGACGCGGTTCTGCAGCAGCGTCGCGAGCCCCATGCCGACGGCGAGGAAACCACCGAGCCAGGCCAGCACACGCAAGTCGAGGATCAGCATCAGCACCGCGGTGATGCCGGTCAGCACCAGCAGGTGGCTCAAGAACTCCACCATCGGCATCAGCACCCGCACCGCGAGTTGCGAGCATTCCTGGTTGATGTTGCGCTGGAGTTCGGCCGAGTTGTTGCGCAGGTGAAAGACGTAGGGCGCGCGCAGGTAGGCGGTGAAGAGCCGCAGGCTCAGTTTGAGCGCGCGGGTCTGGGCGAAGCGCGCGCGCCAGTAGGCGAGGAACACGCTGTAGGCGGTCTTGGTCGCGAACAAGGCGAGCATCGCGAGCCCGCCCCACACGAGCAGATGATCGCGTGTCATCCACGCGCGCGCCGCAGTCGGCAGGTGCGACGCGAGCAGCGGGTTGTCGATGAGTCGCTCCGGGTAGGCGAGCACGGTGATGTAGAGCGGCACCACCGCCACGCCCAGCATCTCGAGCGCCGCCTCGAACAGCATCAGCACGACCAGGATCGCGAGGCTGCGGCGCTCGGCCCCGCTCAGCAGGGTCAGGAGCTTGGTGAGGCTCGCCCACATGTGCGTTCAGGCCGCGCGACGCGTGAGCACGCTGCCGAGCAACGCGTCCAGCCGCGCGGCCTGGCTCGCCCAGTCCGGTGGCTGGACGGCGCATGGCGTGGGCTGCTTGAGCTGCGCGGTCAGGCAGCGGCACAGTTCGTCGACGTCGTCGGGGTCGTACAGCGCATGCGGTGTGTCCGCCAGCAGCGTCTCCAGCGCCCCGACCCGCGCCGCGACCACCGGCGTGCCACAGGCGATGATCTCGTAGGCCTTCTGCGGAAAGGCGTAGCGGCCGAAAGCCGTGTCGCGCAGGCAGACCAGCGCCACGTCGAGTGCACTGAAGAGTTCCGCGACCCGCGCGTGGTCGATCGTCCCGAGATGCAGCACCCCGGGCGTGGTGGGCAGCGGCGTGCCGTCGTGGGTGGCGCCGGCCAGCACGAGGTGCAGGTTCGAGTCGTGCGCGCGCAGTCGCGCGATGGCCGCGTACAGCGTGTCGATGCCGCGCCCGGCGTCGAGCGCGCCGGCGGTGCCGATGAGCCGCGCGTCTGGCGGAAGGCCGAGCGCCGCGCGGCACGCGGCGCGCTCGCGCGGTCTGAACAGCGTGCGATTGATGGTGCTCTCGAGCGTCATCACCGCGCCGCGCGGCGCGTACTCGCGGCCCACCATGCGGGACAGCGGTTCGCTCACGCAGGTGATGGCATCGGCCGCGCCGAGCGCGGCGCGGTAGGCGCCTTCCAGTCCCGGCAGGCGCGACAGTCCGAAGCTCGCGAAGTTGTCGAACAGGTCGACGGCAAAGGGCAGGCCGGCCTCGCGCGCGAAGCGATGGGTCGCGGCGACGTGCGGGCTGTCCGAGCCGCCGAGCAGCAGGTCCGGGGCGAAGCGCTCGATGGCGGCGCGCACGCCGCGCCGCCAGGCGGCGAGGCCGGGCAGCAGCAGCGGACCCAGATCGAACGATTGCCAGCGCAGACGGCCGTCGCAGCGTTCGTCTACGGCGACGAAGTCGCGGCCCGCGCCGCGGTAGTTCAGGCAGATGCCGTGCACCTCGTGGCCTCGGCGCGCGAGTTCGAGCGGCAGTTCGTACAGCCGCGCGTAGCGATCGCTGAGCACGTCCTTGCTCATGTAGCGACGCTTGAACAGGCACAGGATGCGCATCGTCCCGGGCTCGTGGGGCTCAGGCGCCCGGCTCGGTGAACTCGTCGGCGGCGCCGCTGATCTCGCGCGCGGTCTTGAGCGCGGCGGCCACCACCTGGTCCATGTTGTAGTAGCGGTACTGGGCGAGGCGGCCGACGAAGAACACGCCCTGTTCGCCGCGCGTCATGGCCTTGTACTTCTGGTACAGCGCCTCGTTGGCCGGGTTCGGCACCGGGTAGTAGGGGTCGCCCTCGTCCTGCGGGAATTCCTTGACGATGGAGGTGCCTGCGCTCTCCTGACCGGTCAGGTACTTGAACTCCGTGATGCGCGTCCAGGCCTCGTCGTTCGGGTAGTTCACGGTGCCGGTCTGTTGGAAGCGGGCCACGGCGTGGTGTTCGTGTCGGAAGCGGATGGAACGATAGGGCAGGCGGCCGTGGCAGTGCTCGAAGTAGGCGTCCACCGGCCCGGTGAATACGGTGAGCGCGGGTGTTAGACGCGCGCGCAGGGCGAAGTAATCGACCCCGGTCTCGACCTTGATGCGCGGATGGTCGAGCAGCCGCGTGAACATCGCGGTGTAGCCGTCCCGCGGCATGGCCTGGTGGCTGTCGGTGAAGTAGCGATCGTCGTCGTTGGTGCGGGTCGGGATGCGCGCCGCGACGCCGGCTGCGAGCTCCCCGAGATCGAGCCCCCATTGCTTGCGCGTGTAGCCGCGAAAGAACTTCTCGCACAGGTCCCGCCCGACACTCGCCAGCACCACGTCTTCGCTGGTGCGCATGGCGTCGCGCGGCTCGCGCACCCGTTCCAGGTAGGCCGCCGCGCCGGCCTCGTCGAGGTCCAGGCCGTAGAGGCGGTTCAGGGTCGTGCGATTGATCGGTATCGGGTAGAAGTCGCCCTCCACCAGGGCCTGCACGCGATGCTCGTAGGGCCGCCAGGCGGTGAAGCGTGAGAGGTAGTCGAAGACCCGGTCGGACTGGGTGTGGAAGATGTGCGGGCCGTAGCGATGCACCAGGACGCCGTGGGCGTCGAACTCGTCGAAGGCATTGCCACCGATGTGCTCGCGCTTCTCCAGCACCCGCACGCGATGGCCGGCGTGCGCGAGCCGTTCGGCCACCACCGCGCCGGCAAAGCCGGCGCCGACCACCAGCACTTCACGCCGCGGGTCTGGCATGGCCTGCGGGCGCGACGGACTGGGAGGAGGAGGAGCGCATCACGCGGCGATTATGCCCGCGAACGCGAGGCGTCGTCTCACCCGTAGGCGGCGACGGCCTTGCGCCCGCTGGCGAGCTGCTGCAGCTCGGCGCGTACCGCGTCCTGGGCGGCGCGCGCGGCGGCGCTCACCCGACCGACCGCCTGGAAGGCGTGGCGGAACAGCGGTTCGTACTGACGTCCGACGCTGGCGGGAGGCGCGGCGAGCAGGGCAGCGAGTTCGGCCGTGACGCGCTGCGCTTCGGACCAGTCGCTCTCCACCGCGGCGGCTTCCAGCGCCCGCACCAGCTCGGCGATCGTCTCGGCCCAGGGTGCGACCGCGTCGACAGCGGGCTCAGCCATAGACGCGCGCCGTGGCGCCGATTTCGTTCTGCACCGGCGCCTGTTTGCCATGATCGACCTGGCGCTCGATGCCCTTCCAGCCGGCGCGGATCTCGCCCAGCAGCTTCTCCACTTCGGCGAGCTTGCCGTCGTCGTTGTGCAGGTTGGCGGCGAGCAGGGTGCGGCTCATGTATTCGTACAGCGCGTCCAGGTTGGCCGCGAGCTGGCCGCCGCGCTCGTGGTTCAGGCTCGCGCGCAGTCCGTCGATGATCGACATCGCCCAGGTGACGTTGGAGCCCTTCGCGGCGATGTTGCCGCGCGCCATGGCGGCGCGGGCGGCGCGCAGCTTGTCCAGGGCGCCGTCCAGCAGGAGAAGGATGAGGCGGTGAGGCGAGGCGGTCTCGATGTCGGTACGCAGCGCCAGCCGCGCGTACTCGTCGATGGCGTTGAATGCGGTGGGTGAGTAGGTCATTTATTGTCCTTCCGGTCACGTCGACCGAAGCGTGCGTGCGGTTGCGACGCGGCGCCACGGCAGAAGCGTGTCCACGTCAGGAGAAGTTAGCGGCCGCGCGGCCCGCAACTGAATCCTCACTTGCCGATGCCGAGCGCGGCCATCTGCGTGCTGATGTAGTTGCCAGACGTGGTCAGGCCCGCGATCAGCGTGTCCAGCGTGTTGAACTGCTTGTTGAGCGCGATCTCACGCTGCCCGAGGCGGTATTCCATGTTCGTGCGCTGCTTCTCGGTCTGCCGGATGCGTCCTTTCAGTGACTGTTCGCGGCCGTCGAACATGCCGCCCGCGCCGAGCACGTCGTCGGTTACGCGCTTCAGGCGCACGGCCGCGCCGTTCACGGTGTTGGTGAACATGGCGGTGATGCCGTCGGGATCCTTGCCCATCGCCTTGGTGAACTTGCTCGCCTCGACAGTCAGCGTGCCGTCCTTCTTGGTGACGATGCCGAGTTCGGCCAGCGTGCTGAACTGGCTGGATCCGCTCACACGCGCGCCGATCGCGTTGCGCAGCTGCGTCTCGAAGGCGAGGAGCGACGCGGAGTCGTCGCTCAGCGTCTGGGCGCGCAGATCGTCCAGCGTCTTCAGCACGTCGTTGAAGGCGGCGACGAACTGCTGCATGCCGGCCGTCACGCCGGACGTGTCCCGCGCGACGCTGACGGTGGAGGTGCCGGCCGCGATGAGATTCAGGGTCAGGCCGTCGAGCACGCCCGACACGTTGTTGGTCGAACTGGTCACGGTAAAGCTGTTCTCGAGCCTGAGCTCGGCGTCGAGATCGGCGCTGGTGAAGCCGCCGCTCGCGTTGCGATCGACGTTCGTCGCGGTCAGGCCGAGCAGGTCCGGACCGGGGGTCGAGGGGGCCGAGACGGACTGGTAGCTGACCTCGATGAAGCCCGCGGCGCCCGTGCTGTTGGCCGACAGGGTGAGGCGCGAGCCCTGGTCGTCGCGCAGGATCGAGGCCGTGACACCAGCGTTGCCGGTGGCCGAATTGATGGCATCGCGGATCTGGTTCAGCGTCTTGCCACCGACGTTGACGGTGAAGGACTTGCTGCCGACCTTGAGGGTCATGGTCTCGTCGGCGCTGCCGACGGTCGCGGTGTCGGCGTTCGCGAGCACGGTGCCCGCCACCATGCGGTGCGCCTCCGCGATGCGCCTCACCTCCACCACGTAGCTGCCCTTGGCTGCGCCGGCGTCGGCGCTCGCGGTCAGGACGGTGGGGGTGGAGGAGCTGGCCTTCGCGGCCTCGAAACTGTCGGGCTCGACCATGTCGGTCAAACCAGTCTGCAGCTTGGCGACACTGCTCTTGAGCTTGCCGTAGGCGCTCAACTGCGTTTGCAGTTCGACCTGGCGGGTGCCGAGCTTGACCAGGGGGGCCTTCTCGAGCGTCATGATCTTGCTCACGATGCCCGCGATGTCGAGCCCGGAGCCTACGCCTTGGGTGCTGAGTGATGCCACTGTGCGCCTCCTTCGGAGTCATGCGCGGAACGGTGTTCCGCTCGCGCGATAAGTAGCAATTTGGAGGCCAATTCCTCGGTGTGTGTCAGGCCTCGTCCTTGACGAACATGCCGGCGTGGCGCTCTTCGAGTCGCGCCGCGAGCTCGAGCACCTGCTCCTCGGGGATCTGCCGGATGACTTCCTTGGTGTCCTTGTCGACCACCTTGATGACCGTGCGTCCGCTGCGCTCGTCGATCGAGAACTGCAGCGAGCGCTGCAGGTTCTGCACGCCCTTGCTCAGATCGTCCACGGCCTTCTGCAGGGCCTCCGGGTTCACCGGCGGCAGCGCTGCGCCTTCCTGCGCCGGCGCGGTCGCGCCAGGGCGCATCGGCGGCGTGGCCGCGGTCGCTTCCGACGTGCTGTTGTAGGCATCCACGGGCGCGCGACGGACCCGCAGGTCGGTCGGCGTGGGCGTGGTCTGCATGGCGACATGTGTGACCATGACGCTACCTCTTGCTGTAAAGGCGCCCGGGGTCTACGACCCCGGGCGCGTGACGATGGCCTGTGCGCCCGCCGGTCGGATTACCGGAGGAGCGACAGTGCCGCCTGCGGCACCGAGTTGGCCTGGGACACCATCGCGATACCCGCCTGCTGCAGGATCTGCGCGCGAGTCATCGAGGCCGTTTCGGCCGCGAAGTCCGCGTCCTGGATACGGCCGCGGGCGGCGGTGATGTTTTCCTGCACGTTCTGCAGGTTGCGGATGGTCGAGTCGAAGCGGTTGAGCTTCGCACCGAGCGCCGCGCGGTTGCTGTTGATCTGGTCGAGTGCCGACTGGAAGGCCAGCAGCGCCAGGTTGGCACCCGCCTGGGTGGAGATGCTCTGCGCGTTGACCGGCGCGTTGGTCAGCGTGGTAGACGCAGCAGACACGCCGGTGATCGCCGAGCCGGTGGCGGCCGCGTCGTAGTTCACGGTGGTGTTGTTCAGCTTGTCGTTCAGCACGATGAGGCCGTTCGCGCCCGCGTCGACCGAGGTCGTGCCGGAGGCGAAGCCGGTGGCCGTGGCGGCGTTGGCGTCGTTCACCGTCACCGAGATGGCCGCGCCCGTGCGGTTCAGCAGCACCAGGCGGCTCTGGTTGGCCGCGGCGCCGGCGTCCCGCACCGCCGTCACACCGGTCTCGCTGCTCTTGGCGTTGATGTTGGTGATCAGGTCGTCCATGGTGGTGTTGGCGCCGTTGCCATTGACGGACACGCCGTTGATGGTGATGGCGTTGTTGCCGATGGTCAGACCGGCCGCGCCGGTCGCGTTGGCGTCGGTGACGTCGGTCGAGGCCACGGCGCTGTTGCCGAAGCTGAACGCGGACACGCCGGTCTGGGCGGTGACGGCGTTGATCGCGTCGACCTTGGCCTTGGAGTTGGAGCTCGCGCTCACCGCTGACAGCACGACGCCGTTCACGGCGTCGGCGGTGCCGTCGAGAGCACCGTCAAAGGTGTTGCGGGTGCGGTCGGCGAAGTTCGCATCGGACAGGGCATTGACAGCGGCGTACTCGGAAGCGACGCCCAGGCCGGTCGGCGACAGGTTGCTGACCGAGACGTTGATCGTCTCGTTCACATTGGTGCCCACCTGCACGTCGGCGCTGAAGCCGCCGGTCAGCAGCTGCTGGCCGTTGTAGCGGGTCTGGTTCACGACACGCGACAGTTCTTCGATGATCTGCGTGACTTCCTGGTTCATCGAGGCGCGGTCGCCGTCGGTGTTGTAGGAAGCGGCCTGCAGGGCCAGGTCATTGGCGCGCTGCAGCGACTTGGTCATTTCGTCCATCGCGCCTTCCGCGGTCTGGGCGATGGAGATACCGTCGTTGGCGTTGCGCACCGCCACCGTCAGGCCGCTGATCTGCGTGCTCATGCGGGTCGAAATCGCGAGACCTGCGGCGTCGTCCTTCGCCGAGTTGATGCGCAGACCGGAAGACAGGCGCTGGATCGAGGTCGACAAGTCCATCTGGGTCTTGTTGAGGTTGCGCTGCGCGTTCAGCGACATGACGTTGGTATTGATTGACTGGGGCATTGCGATGCTCTCCGAGACAGACGCCGCTGGGTCAATGAGCGACGTCGTTTATATTTGACGGATATATTCGGATTCGAATATTCACCGCCTCCGGACACAGGTATCGGCGCGGGCGGCGAAGAACTTTAGGGGTGGCGGCAAGGCTTGCCGCGGAAGGCGGCAAAGCGCTGCCGCGACGGGGACTTGGGTGCGATCGCCGGGCCACGTGCCCGGCGCGCGCCCCCTCTCATGTGTGTGAACGGGAGCGCATTTCTTGCAACAGACCAACCACGTGGCGCTCGCCCGCCTCGAGCACATCCGCGCGGGCGCTCTGCCCATGCCGCCCATGTGGGCGAACCTCGCGCTCGGCGTCGGCGCCCTGGCGTCCGGGGCCATCGAAATGACCACGCGGCCCGAGGAGCGCCATCTGAACGCCTTCGGCGGCGTGCACGGCGGCTACGTCGCGGCCGTGCTCGACACCGTGCTCGGGCTTGCGATCTACACCAGCATCGGCCCGGACGATCGGCACATCACCGTCGACCTCGCGGTCAAGCTGCTGAAGGCCCCGTCCGTGGGCGTGCCGCTGGTGGCGACCTCGGCTCTGGTGCACGTGTCACGCAGCGTGGGCGTGTCCCAGGCCTGGCTCAGGGACACCGCGGGCGTGCTCTACGCCCACGGCACCACGACCTGCAATATCCGCCGGGCCGACGCCGGCTAGCGGCCGGCGCGGCGGCGGGCTTGAGATCTCACGCCTGCTTCATCGCCCACATCGGCGTTTCCTCGTCCAGCAGCGCCTTGATGCTGGGACGGGCGAACATGCGCTCTATGAAGGCGGCGAGGCGTGGAAAGGCCGTCGCGTCCACGCCGACGCCGGCGTGGCGCAGGTTGACGTGCATGGACGTCACGGCGATGTCGGCGAGGCTGAGACTATCGTTCACGAAGAACTGCCGGTCGCCGAGCTGGGCCTCGAGGTAGGCCCACAGCGGCGGCAGGTCCTCGGCCACGGCCTTGGCGGCGCCGGCGCGCGCCGCCTCGTCGGGCGGCTGCTTCTTCATCATCGGCATGACTATCAACGGCAGGAACACCTTGCCGCCGGCGATCGGCACGAAGCCGCCGTCCATGAACTCCTCCAGCCACAGCGCCTGGATGTAGCCGTCGTCGTCCTTCGGCAGCAGCGGCGTGGCGGGGTTCTTGCGTTCGATGTACTGGCTGATGACCGACGAGTCGTTGATGACCTTGCCGTCGTCGACGAGGACGGGAATCTTGCCCAGCGGGCTCAGGTCCCGCCAGCCGGGCGGCGGCGCGAAGGGGCTGACCGGCTCGTGCTCGTAGGCGATGCCCTTCTCCGCGAGCTGGATGCGCACCTTGCGCACGAAGGGCGAGACATTGGCGCCCAGCAGTTTGTAGGCCATGACGATGCAACCTCCTGTCAGGATGATGAGCGCTCAGCGCGCCCGTTTGAGCGTGTTCTGGTCGAAGTCGCTGGCGGTGAGCCCGGTCCGGAAGCGGTAGTTGGACCAGGTCAGCGCCGTGCGCTTGCCGGTCTGCAGGTTGGTCATGACCATGCGCGCCGGCCGCCAGTAGCGCCCAAGATATTGCTGGTGGCCGCTGAAATCGAGCACCTTGAGCGGCGCGTCGCGGCGGTCGAAGTACTCGACCCTGAGTGGCTGGTACATGGCCTGGTCGAGCCAGATGATCTCGCGCGTGTAGCCCGAGTTGGCGTAGGCCGGACGGGCTTCGACCACCCACGCCGGGCGGCCGTCGATGGCGTCGTCGCGCAGGTAGGCGTAGGTGAACTTCTCGACCTCCTGCGAGGTGAGGTCCTCGTAGGCGAACTCGCTGCCGACGAAGGGGCCGGACTTGTTCGCCGACGCGATGCGCTTCACGCGTTTCAGCGCGGGCAGGTAGAGCCACTGGTCGTCGGGCGTGAGCGCGTGGGTGTAGGACAACAGCGCCGTGCCCTTGATGTCACGCGGGCTGTCGAACACGGTGAGCGTCTTGTCGCCGTCGCCCTCGACCTCGAGGCTCTGGATGCGCAGGCTGCGCCGGCTCTCCTCACCTTGCGCGTTGGTGAGCAGCATCTCGAGATCGGCGCGGCCGTCGCCCCAGCCGCGGTCGCGCGCATCGGACTCGGTGAAGAGCGCGAGGCCCTTCTCCGCGGCGGTCTCGGCCGCCGGCTCAGGCGGCGCGAGGGCGAGGAGGAGAGCGATGAGCAGCGGGCGGTACATGGCGGTCACGGTCCTCGAAGAAGAGCAGGAGCGGTGGCAGGAACAGGAACTCGGCCGCCAGCGCCAGCACGATGACGAGCGCGGTCATGAGACCCATGCCGGAATTGAGGGCGAAGCTCGAGGTGCCTAGCGTCAGGAAGCCGAGCACCAGCACGGTGGCGGTGATGAAGTGCGCGCGGCCCACGGTCGCAAGCCCACGGCGCAGCGCGGCTTCGGCGGACAGCCCATGCTCGCGGCGGTCGCGCAGGTAGTTGGCGAGGAAGTGGATGGTGTCGTCGATGACGATGCCGAGCGTCATGCTGGTGACGAGCGACAGCGACAGGCCCACCTCGCCGACCGTCAGCCCCCAGATGCCGAACGCCATGCCTGCCGGCAGCACGTTGGGCAGCAGGCTCACGAGCCCGAGCCGCGGCGAGCGCAGCGCGACCACCAGCAACAGCGCGATGAGCCCCATGCCGACCACCGTGCCGAGCAGCATGGAGCGGATGTTGGTGCGGCCGATGTGCGAGAACATGAGCGCCGTGCCGGCCAGGCGGGAAGACTTCACCGCGGGCGCGTGGTCCGCGAGCCAGGCCTGGGCGCGCTGCTCCAGGTCCAGCATCTGGTTGCTGGACAGCACGCGCAGGATCATCGAGACCTTGCTCGCCGACTTGTCGACGTTCACCTGGTTGTTGAGATCGAGCCCGTAGGGCAGGGACATCTCGTAGAGCAGCAGGTACTGGGCGGCCAGGTCGCGCGCCTCGGGCAGGCGCTCAAAGGCCGGGTCGTCGTCGTGCATGTTGCGGTTCAGGCGTTCCATCACGCGCGTGATGCGGTCGACGTGGATGACCTCCGGCTGGGTCTCCAGCCAGCGCGAGAAATCCTCCACCTGGCGCAGGTAATCCGGCTCGGCGATGCCGCCGGAGGCGCCGCTGTCCAGCGAGAAGTGCACGGTGTAGAGCCCGGTCAGGTGCTCGAGGATGAAGTCGGTGTCGGTGCGGAAGGTCAGCGAGCGGTCGAAGTACTTCACGAACACGTCGTTCAGTTCGTTGCGCGGCACGGCGGCCAGCAGCAGCGCGATGGTTGCGAGCGAGCCCCACAGCAGCGCGCGGGCGTGGCGAATGACGAAGTCCGCGAAGCGCGCCATGCGCTCGGCATGGCGCCGCTCGGTGACGCTGACCTGCATCGGCAGGTAGGTCAGCACCGCCGGCACGAAGGTCAGCGCGAGCGCCTGCGCCACCGCGACGCCGACCGCGACGATGGTGCCGAGGTGGTTGAAGGGCGGGATGTCGGAGAAGTTCAGCGTCAGGAAGCCGATGGCGGTGGTCAGTCCGCACAGCAGCACCGGCCACAGGTGATGACCGAGGCTTGAGGCCATGGCGTCCAGGCGTGGCCGCCCGAGCGCCAGTTCGTCGCGGTAGGTGGTGAGCAGGTGCACGCAGTTGGCGACCGCGACCGTCAGGATGATGATCGGTGCGACCGAGGTCGGCGGCGTGATGGGGAGCCCCGCGTAGCCCGCCAGCCCCATGGCCGCCACCGTCGCGAGCGCGATGATGGCGAGCGTCACCGCCGTGCCGGACAGTCCGCCGATCAGCACGGCGAGCGCGGTCAGCATCACCGCGAAGCTCGCCGGCACCAGGGTGCGCATGTCGGACAGCGAGGCCTCCGACAGCGCGTTGTCCATCACGATGATGCCGGTCAGGTAGGCATCGATGCCGGGATGCCGAGTCTTCCACGCGGCCACCATGTCGCGCGCATGCTCGACCACCACCGGCGTCATGCGCGTGGCGAGTTCGTGGGGAATGCGCACCTTGATGTTGACCGCCGCGACGCGGCCATCCGGCGAGACCAGGCGACGCTGGAGCGCCGGTTCGCCGAGCGCGCGGGTGCGCACCGTGGCCAGCGCCTCGTCGGTAAGGTGCGCGGCATCCTCCACCAGGTCGCGGACCACCAGTTCGTCGTTGTCGGCGCTCGTCCACTGGAAGTTGGTCAGCGAATCGACGCGGTGGGCGTAGGGCACCTGCCATGCGGCCTCGGTCAGATCCTGCAGCGCCGCGAGGCCCGCGCGGGTGAACACCGTGCCCGCCCGCGGTGCGATGGCGATGAGCACGTTGTCGTCCTTGGAGTAGGTGCGTTCGAGCGCCTGGAAGTCCTGCAACTGCGGGTTGTCCGCCGCGAAGAACACTTCGTAGCTGGAATCGAGATAGAGATGACGGACGCCGCTGCCGGCCAGGGCGACCAGCACGAGCGCGAGCAGGATCACGAGTGGCCTGTGCCCTAGCACCAGCCGCACGAACGCGGCCTCGAAGCGCTGCATGGCGGCCATGCTCGTTACCCCCCTCACGGCGCGGCGCGGGGTCTGGTCCTTCGTTCACCCGCGTCCGATGGTTCGCGCCGCTTGCCTGCCACGCTCGCGCCGGAATGTAGGAAGCCAAGGTCGGCAGGGTCAAGCGCGGGAGGACGCGATCGCGAGGCGGTCACCCGTATACGGCAACGCCGGCCGACGCCCGTGCTATCTTCGCGGCCTTCGCGCCGCGGCCCCGCGCCCTGTGTGCGGCGCGTCGCTGGTCCAGCGCCGCCCGCGCGCCTGGCCGCCCGGCCGCACCTATCGATCCTGGGGAGAGACCATGACCAATCTGCTCAAGCGCGGAACGACCTACGAAGAGGTCTACGGCAACTTCAAGTGGAACATTCCTGAGTTCTACAACATCGCCGACGACGTGTGCGACCGCTGGGCGGCGGATCCGGCGCGCGTCGCGCTGGTCTACGAGAACGCGCAGAAGATGCCGCGCACCTACACCTTCGCCGAGGTCCGGCGCCTGGCCAACCAGTTGGCCAACACCCTCACGGGCTGGGGCCTCACCCGCGGCGACCGCGTGACGCTGCTCCTCGCCCAGGACCCGGAGTGCGCCATCAGCCACGTGGCCTGCTGGAAGGCCGGCATGGTGTCCGGCCCCTGCTCGGTGCTGTTCGGCGGCGACGCCATCACCTATCGCCTGAACGACTGCGGGGCGAAGGTGCTGGTGACCGACATGGCCAACTATCCGAAGGTCGCCGCGCTGCGCAAGGACTGCCCGCGGCTCGAGCGAGTGCTGGTCGTCGACGGCGAGCCCGAGGGCGCGCAGAACTGGTGGAAGGCCATCGAGGGCGCGAGCGCGGACTTCACCAACGTGCGCACGCGGGCCGACGACATCGCCTGGATCAGCTACACCTCCGGCACCACCGGCATGCCCAAGGGCTCGGTGCAGCCGCATCGCATGATGCTCGGCCACATGCCGAGCCTCGAGTTCATCTACGACTTCTTCCCGCAGGCGGGCGACACGCTGTGGTCGCCGGCCGACTGGGCGTGGATGGCGGGCCTGATGGACGTGCTGATGCCGGGCTGGTTCCACGGCTGCAAGGTGGTGGCGACGGCCATGAAGGGCTTCGAGCCCGAGGAGGCCTACCGCATCCTCGATCAGCACGGCGTGACGCTCGCGCTCCTGACCCCGACCATGCTGAAGCTGATGCGCACGGTGCAGAACCCGCTCGAACGCTACCAGCTCAAGCTGCGTGCGGTGCTGTCCGGCGGGGAGTCGGTCGGCGCCGGCCTGCACGAGTGGGCGCTGAACGAGCTCAAGATCAGCATCAACGAGGGTTTCGGCCAGACCGAGTGCAACGTCATCCTGGGCAACAACGGCAAGGTCTTTCCGGTCAAGCCCGGTTCGCTCGGCAAGTCCACGCCCGGCACGGTGTGCGCGATCATCGACGACGCGGGCAACATCCTGCCGCCGGGGGAGGAGGGCCATATCGCCTGCAAGCGGCCGCATCCGGTGATGCTACTCGAGTACCTGAACAAGCCGGAGGCGACGCGCGACAAGTTCATCGGCGAGTGGCTCATCACCGGTGACGTGGGCCACATGGACGAGGACGGCTATTTCTGGTTCCACGGTCGCGGCGACGACGTCATCACCAGCTCCGGCTACCGCATCGGTCCGGGCGAGATCGAGGACGCGTTGCTCAAGCACCCGGCGGTGCAGATGGCGGCCGCCATCGGCGTGCCGGACCCGGTGCGCACCGAGATCATCAAGGCCTTCCTGATCCTGAAGCCCGGCTTCGAGGGCTCCGAGGCGCTGGCCGAGGAACTGCGCGACTTCGTCCGTCAGCGCGTGGCCAGGCACGAGGTGCCGCGGCTCATCGAGTTCGTCACCAGCCTGCCGATGACCACCACCGGCAAGATCATGCGGCGCGAGCTGCGCGAGCTCGAGAAGCAGCGTCGCGCGGCGGCGAACGGTTGACGCGGCGATGCGCTATCGACTGTTGCCCGACGGGTCCATGGCGCCGGTGGAGAACACCGGCGGGGTGGTCGAGTTCACCGTGTGGGTCACGCTCCTGTGCGGTATCGCGCTGCTGGTGATGGGCATGAAGGGCGAGCAGCGCTGGCTGCGCTTCTGGGGTGGGCTCACCATCATCTGCTGCGGCGTGTATTTCTTCCGCGGCCCGCTGGGGCTGGGTTTCGCCTGACGCCCGGCATCACGCGCGCGGCCAGCGCGCGCGTGAACCGCGTCGTTCACAGTGCCACGTAGCCGCCGTCCACCGGCATGGCGATGCCGGTGACGAAGGAGGCGTGGTCCGACAGCAGCCACAGCACGGCCTCGCCGATCTCCCGCGGCTGGCCGAGGCGCCCGACGGGCTCCTGGTCGATGAGGCTCTGCGGCACGATGCCGGTGCCGGCCATCATGCGATCCACCATCGGCGTCTGGATGATGCCCGGGCACACCGCGTTGACGCGGATGCCCTTGCGTGCCACTTCGAGCGCGGCGCACTTGGTCAGTCCCACCACGCCATGCTTGGCCGCGCAGTAGGCGGTGCCGCCGCGCGTGCCGATGAGGCCGGCGACCGAGGCGGTGCTGACGATGCTGCCGGCGCTGCCCTGCTTCAGGAACTGTTCGATCTGGTATTTCACGCACAGCCACACGCCCTTCAGGTCGACGAGCTGGGTGCAGTCGTACTCCTCCTCGGTCATCTTGGTGATGGAGGTGAACTTGCCCTCGATGCCGGCGTTGTTGAACGCGCCGTCGAGACGCCCGTAGGCGCTGACGCTGGCGGCGATCATGGCCTGCACCTGGGCGGTGACGGTGACGTCGGTGCGCACGAACTGCGC
>JAIEQK010000328.1 GCA_019747795.1 Gammaproteobacteria bacterium
AGTCCCGGCCTGCGCGCGCAGCTCGCCGCCGCGTGCCGCGACCGCAGCTACGTGCTGCTGCACCTGAGCTTCTTCACCTGCGGTCTGCACATCGCCTTCCTGGTCACCCACCTGCCCGGTGAAGTGTCGCTGTGCGGCCTGCCGGCGGAGGTGTCGGCGCGATCGATCGCGCTGATCGGCCTGTTCAACATCGCCGGCAGCCTGGCCGCCGGCGCGCTCGGCAACCGCATGCCGATGAAGTACCTGCTCGGCGCGATGTACGCGAGCCGCGCGCTGATCATCGCCGTCTACCTGGTCGCGCCGCGCACACAAACCACCTTCTACGTGTTCTCAGCGCTGCTGGGCTTGAGCTGGCTCGCGACCGTACCGCCCACCGCCGGCCTGGTCGGCAAGCTGTTCGGCACCCGGCATCTCGCCACGCTGTTTGGCCTGACCTTCCTCTCACACCAGGTGGGCGCCTTCTTCGGCGCCTGGCTCGGGGGCGTGGCGCTCGCCGCGGCGGGCGACTATCGCTGGATGTGGTACGCCGACATCGTGCTCGCGACGCTGGCGGCCCTCGCCTGCCTGCCGATACGCGAACCGGGCTACGAAGCGCGCACAGCCGTTCGCTGACGACACACGCGAGCGGCTGCATCAGCGCCTCGAGGCCTTGCGGCGCTGACGCAGCGCTTCCCGCCTCGACACGCCAATCGGACGCGTAGCGATAAACGTGCTACCGTCCCCGGTCACTCAGACGAAAAGAACAAGGAAAGACCCATGGCCAAAGGCCAGCTACGCAGCACACGGGAAGCCAAGAAGCCCAAGCAAGTGAAGAAGCCGACGGCCACCGTCGTCTCCACGTTCGGCGGCGCCTCGGCGGGCACTCGGCCCACCGCGAAGCGCGGGACCTCCCGCTAGGACCACGGTCCACTCACCCGCGCGGCGGCACTTCGCGCCGCGCTCAGGCACGACCTGGCCCGCGCCTCGCGCGGCTCCATCTCCGCCTCCATTCACGTTCGACCGCTCACGGACCGCGCTTCAGCGCCGGGCGGCCACGCCCTTAGCAACGACCTTCGAGGAGATCCCTGTCCATGAAAATTCGCCCCCTGCACGACCGCATCATCATCAAGCGCATCGAAGAAGACCGGACTTCGGCCGGCGGCATCGTCATTCCCGACTCGGCGACCGAGAAGCCGGTGCGCGGTGAAGTGATCGCGATCGGCAACGGCAAGCTGCTCGAGAACGGCAAGCTGCGCAAGCTCGACCTGAAGGTCGGCGACACGATCCTGTTCGGCAAGTATGCCGGCACCGAGATCAAGGTCGACGGCCAGGACCTGGTCGTGATGCGCGAAGACGACATCATGGCCGTGTTCGGCGCCTGAGCGTCACCGGTCCCCCACTGAATCCTGGAGCACAGAACAATGTCCGCAAAAGACGTGAA
Organism: Gammaproteobacteria bacterium; assembly: GCA_019747795.1. Taxonomy (GTDB): domain Bacteria; phylum Pseudomonadota; class Gammaproteobacteria; genus JADJYF01. Next base: position 1,421 of record JAIEQK010000328.1, read on the forward strand.
ATTTGGTGATGACGCGCGGCTGCGCATGGCCGCCGGCGTCAACATCCTGGCCAATGCCGTGAAGCAGACCCTGGGGCCGAAGGGCCGCAACGTGGTCATCGAGAAGAGCTTCGGCGCACCGACCGTGACCAAGGACGGCGTGTCCGTCGCGAAGGAAATCGAGCTGGCCGACAAGTTCGAGAACATGGGCGCGCAGATGGTGAAGGAAGTCGCGTCCAAGACTTCCGACGTGGCCGGCGACGGCACCACCACCGCCACCGTGCTGGCCCAGGCCATCATGCGTGAAGGCCTGAAGGCGGTGTCCGCCGGCATCAATCCGATGGATCTCAAGCGCGGCATCGACAAGGCGGTGATCGCCGCTGTCGCCGAGCTGCACGCGCTGTCCACGCCCTGCGCCGACAGCACCGCGATCGCCCAGGTCGGCACCATTTCCGCCAACGCCGACGCGCAGGTCGGCTCGCTCATCGCCGAGGCGATGGACAAGGTCGGCAAGGAAGGCGTCATCACCGTCGAAGAAGGCACCGGCCTCGACAATGAGCTCGAGCTGGTCGAGGGCATGCAGTTCGACCGTGGCTACCTCTCGCCCTACTTCATCAACAACCAGGCGACCATGGGCGTCGAGATGGACGACCCGCTGATCCTGCTGCACGACAAGAAGATCGGCAGCATCCGCGACATGCTGCCGGTGCTGGAAGAGGTGGCCAAGTCCGGCCGTGCGCTGCTGATCATCTGCGAGGACGTCGAGGGCGAGGCGCTCGCCACGCTGGTGGTGAACAACCTGCGCGGCATCGTGAAGGTCGCGGCCGTGAAGGCGCCCGGCTTCGGCGATCGCCGCAAGGCGATGCTGGAAGATCTCGCGGTGCTGACCGGCGCCACGGTCATCGCGGAGGAAGTGGGACTCAGCCTCGAGAAGGCCAGCCTGAACGACCTCGGCGGCGCGCGCAAAGTGCAGATCAGCAAGGAGAACACCATCATCATCGACGGCGCCGGCGTGCAGAAGTCGATCGAGGCACGGGTCAGCCAGATCCGCCGTCAGATCGAGGACACCACGTCCGACTACGACCGTGAGAAGCTGCAGGAGCGCGTGGCCAAGCTGGCCGGCGGTGTGGCGGTGATCAAGGTCGGCGCAGCCACCGAGGTCGAGATGAAGGAGAAGAAGGCGCGGGTCGAGGATGCGCTGCATGCCACCCGCGCGGCGGTGGAGGAAGGCGTGGTCCCCGGCGGTGGCGTGGCGCTGCTGCGCGCGCAGGCCAAGGCGCGCGCTGTCGAGACCCAGAACCAGGATCAGCGCATCGGCGTGAACATCCTGGTGCGGGCGCTCGAAGAGCCCATTCGCCAGATTGTCGCCAATGCCGGCGAAGAGCCGTCCGTGGTCGCCGCCAAGGTGGCCGCCGGGCAGGGCAACTTCGGCTACAACGCGCAGACCGGTGAGTACGGCGACATGATCAAGATGGGCATTCTCGACCCGACCAAGGTCGCGCGCGCCGCGCTGCAGAACGCGGCCTCGGTCGCTTCGCTGCTGCTGACCACGGAGGCGATGGTGGCCAATGCGGACGGCGGCGACGCCGGCATGGGCGGCGGCGGCGGGATGCCGAACATGGGCGGCATGATGTAAGCGCTTCGCGCCCGACGTTGCATGCGAGACCCCGCCCCGGCGGGGTCTCGCGTTTCTGCGCGGCGAGATGCTGCGCCCCTCGCGCCCAGACCTAGACGCTCGAGATGACGCGGTTGCGCCCGGCAAGCTTTGCGTCGTACATGCGCTGATCGGTGTCGCGCAGCATCGTTTCCAGACCGGGCACAGGGTCGGAGAACATGCTCAAGCCGATGCTTGCGGTCACGGGCAGGTCGCGGAAGCGCGCGGCGGTCGCCACCGATTCACGAATGCTCTCCAACAAGCCTTCGGCGCCTGCCAGGCTGGTATCCGGCATGAGGATCGCGAATTCGTCGCCGCCGAGGCGCGCCGCCACGTCGGTGCGCCGCAGGCGCTGGCGCAGGATGCCGCCGACCGCGCGCAGCATGTCGTCCCCCATGGCATGGCCGTGCGTGTCGTTCACCAGCTTGAAGGAATCCAGGTCCAGCAGCGCGAGGGCGAGACCACCGCGCCCGCGCCGACAACGGGCGATCTCGACGTTCGCACGCTCGGTGAAGCCGAGCAGGTTGAGCAAGCCGGTCAGGGCATCGCTGCGCGCCAGCGCGCGCTCGCTGTTCAGCGCGTCGCGGTAGTTCGAGATGAGGAAGGCGACGAGCATGAACGAGCTCAACTGCACCACCGTGTTGATCGTGTTGACCAGCGCGGAATAGGCGGACATGCCGGCGTGCCAGTTGGCGAACAGCCACACGCCGGCGCAGAGCGCCGCGGCCATCAAGCCGTCGCGCCGACGGGGCGCGTAGGCACTGATCACCGCGATGGGCGCGAAGTACAGCGCGTAGATGCGAATCTGGATGCCCGTGGCGTAATCGACCCAGCCGATGAGCAGAATGGCGACCATGGACAGCGCCAGCGCGACTCGAGGGCTCACCCGCGGCCACGCCCGACGGCGCGCTCAGTCCATCGTTAACGTGTGCTTGCGGCGCCGCCGTCGATTCCTGGCCATGGTGCCTTGCATGCTATAACGCCCGCGACGACCGACGCGAGCAGGGCCACGCGCGCCTGCTTGCACCGCCACTCATCACAGCGAGGTATCCATGGACAGCACGCCGACGCTAGAACTGCTGCGCGCGCTCGAGATCTACTTCCAGGGGGAGAAGCTCGAAGCGCTGATCTTCATCCTCCCCATGGGGCTCGTGAGCCTCGCCTTCGGCGCCTGGCTCATCACCGACGGCGGCAGCGCGTTCACCCGCGGCGTGGCCCTGCCCTGCCTGGTCATGGGCCTGGTGCTGACCATCGTCGGCGCGACGGTCGGCTATCGCACGCCGAGCCAGGTGACGACGCTCGAGGCGTCGCTCGCGAGCGCGCCGGCCGCGGCGCGCGAGGCCGAGGTCGCGCGCATGGCCAAGGTCAACGCGGCGTGGAAGTACTACCTGGTGCTGTGGGCCGCGTTCGGTGTGACGGGCCTGGGTCTGCGTTTCGCGACGCGTGGCGATTTCCTGCAGGGACTCGGCGTCGCGCTGGTGTTCTTCGCCGGCGTGGGCCTCTTGGTGGACGGCTTCGCCGAGCGCCGCACCCATCCGTACACCGCGGCGCTGACGGCGCCGGCAGCGCCTGTCTCACGCTGAGCAGGCTGTCGCGGCACAACCGGCAGGGCGCGCTAGACTGCGCCGGTGCCTTCCGTCTCCGACCGTCCGCCGTCCCGTCGTAAACGCGTGTCCGCCGCGGGCGCGGCCGAGGCCGGCGCGAAGGCGCGACCCGCAAAGCGCCCGGGACAGAAGTCAGAGAAAAAGCCGGGCAAGGTCGCGCGTGCGCCCCGTCAGACGGGTGAAGTCCGCCCCAAGCCAGCGCCAGGCGCGCGTCGCGCGCCCTCGCCCGCGCCGGTCGAGCCGTCCCGCTGGCAGCGCTGGCGCGCGCGGCTGCTCGCGCTCACGCGGATTCCCGCCTTCGTCTACCTGGGCGGCGGCTTCCTCGCGCTGTTGCTGCTGCTGCCGGCGGTGAACTGGCTCTACCAGGTGGCGCGCAAGCCGACCGAGCTCTTCTTCCCGGTGAGCGAGGATTATTTCAAGACGCCGACCGAGACCTGGCGCGCCTACGGCCCGGCATTCCGCGCCCACTCGACCGCCATCATGACGCCCGAGCTGCTGGCGGCGCTGGCGCAGAAGGAGGCCTCCGGCAACCCGGTCGCGCGCACCTACTGGCGCTGGCGTGAGAGCGCCAATCCCTTCGAGATCTACCGTCCGGCCTCCAGCGCGGTCGGCATGTACCAGTTCACCGACGGTACCTTCGATGAGGCGCGGCGCTACTGCATCCACCATCACCGGGTGGTGGCGGACGGCCCCTGGCACGACTTCGAGAGCTGCTGGTTCAACCGCTTCTACGCACGGGTGATCCCCACCCACGCCATCGAACTGGCGGCCGCCGATCTCGACCGCAAGGTCCGCCGGATCCTCGCCCGCCAGCGGCTGCGCGGCGCGAGCCTGCGCCGCCAGCAGGAACTCGCCATCCTCACCCACCTGTGCGGCGCCGGCGCGGCGGCGCGCTTCGCCGCCCGTGGCCTCGCCACGGGCGCGAAATGCGGCGACCACGACCCATGGCGCTATGTCGAACGGGTGCTGGCGCTGACCCAGACCTTCGCCCGTCTGCGCGCCGCGGAGGGGCGTGACTGAGGTTCAGACGCGGCCTCGGCGCCGAACAGCAGCGCGACGCTCTGCAGGGTGAGCAACGGGCGGGAACCCAGGGGGCGCATGGCGGGTCCTCCAGGCGGGAAGGCGGGTGAGCGATGAGTGCCTGTCCGCTGACCACGGCGGCGCCCGACGCCCCAATTCCGTGCGCGAAGTGGCTCACGCGAAAAGGCGGCCGGCGGGGCCTCGTGCCGGTGGCAGGCGGCCTCCCGCGCAGTGCCCGTTTTGTTCAATACCCGCGCGTCGCACGTCGCCACACTGCCGCCCGCCGGCCTGCGCCCGTGCGCCGCCGGCCAGACCTCGAACCCAGCCCAGACCAGGAGATCTCAACGCCATGAGCCCGGCCAATCCGTCCTCCAAATCCTTCGACACCATCGTCATCGGTGCCGGCGTGGCCGGCCTCTACCAGGTCTATCAACTGCGCGAACAAGGCTTCAGCGTGCGCGGCTTCGACGCCGCCAGCGGCGTTGGCGGCACCTGGTACTGGAATCGCTACCCGGGCGCCAAGTTCGATTCCGAGTGCTACATCTACCAGTACCTGTTCTCCGAGGAGCTGTACAAGGGCTGGCGCTGGAGCGAGCGCTTCCCGGGCCAGCCGGAGATCGAGCGCTGGATGAACTACGTCGCGGACAAGCTCGACCTGCGCAAGGAATTCCAGTTCGAGACCACCATCGCGTCGGCCCATTACGACGAGGCGCGCGGCCGCTGGACGGTCGCCACCACCGCCGGCGAGACCTTCGACTGCCAGTTCCTGATCTCCTGCAGCGGCATGCTGTCCGCGCCGCTGACCAAGGTGTTCGAGGGCCAGGAAAGCTTCAAGGGCCAGCTGATCCACACCGCGCGCTGGCCGAAGACGCCAGTCGACTTCGCCGGCAAGCGGGTCGGCGTGGTGGGCAATGGCGCAACCGGCATCCAGGTCATCCAGACCATCGCCGACAAGGTCGGCCATCTGAAGGTCTTCGTGCGCACCCCGCAGTACATCAGCCCGATGGAGAACCCGAAGTACGACGACGCCGGGGTGGCCGCCTACCACGCGCGCTTCGAGGAACTGCGCGACACCCTGCCGCGCACCTTTTCTGGCTTCGAGTTCGATTTCCCGGCCGGCGACTGGAAGAGCAAGTCCAAGGCCGAGCGGCGCAAGCTGATGGAGGACAACTGGGCCTGGGGCTCGCTCAAGCTGTGGCTTGCGACCTGTCCTGAGCTCTTCATGGACGAGGAGGCAAGCGAGGAGGTTTCGGAATTCGTGCGCGAGAAGATGCGCGAGCGGCTGAAGGACCCGGCGCTCTGCGAAGCGCTGATCCCGACCGACTACGGCTTTGGCACCCATCGCGTACCGTTGGAGAAGGGCTATCTCGAGGTCTATCACCGACCGAACGTGCAGCTGGTACCGGTGAAGAAGAATCCCATCGCGCGCGTGGTGCCCGAGGGCGTGCAGCTCGCCGACGGCACCGTGCACGAGCTCGACATCCTGATCCTCGCCACCGGCTTCGACGCCGGCTCGGGCGCGCTGACCCGCATCGACATCCGCGGACGCGGCGGCCGCTCGCTGAAGGACGACTGGGCGCGCGACATCCGCACAACCTACGGCCTGCAGGTGCACGGCTACCCCAACCTCTTCACCACTGGCGCGCCGCTCGCGCCGTCGGCCGCGCTGTGCAACATGACCACCTGCCTGCAGCAGCAGACCGAGTGGATCACCGACTGCCTGAAGCATCTGCGCGCCAGCGGCAAGACCGTCATCGAGGCCACCCGCGAATTGGAAGACGCCTGGGTCGCGCATCACGACGAAATAGCCAACGCCACCCTCGTGACCAAGACCGACTCCTGGTACATGGGCTCGAACGTCGACGGCAAACCGCGCCGGCTCCTGTCCTACATCGGCGGCGTGGGCACCTATCGGCAGAAGTGCGAGGAGCTGGCCGCCAGCGGCTACGCCGGTTTCGCCCAGCACTGATACCCCGCCTGGCCGGGCCGCGGCAGCGGCCCGGCACAATTCCTGACGGTTCGGGCGGTTGACAGTCCGGACCCGCACTCCCTAGCCTCCCCGTTCTGGTGTCCCGGCCACTCGCGGCCGGGACAGGCCACGTGAGAACAGGGGCAATGGGACGGCTGATCACACCGGCGGAACTGCCGGACTGGGTACCCGGAGAAGTGACCTGCGCGAGCGATGCGCTCGACTGGCGGGGCGTCGCGCTGCGCGGCTATCGCTATCTCGGCCAGGACGTCTACATCCCGCCCATGCGGGATTACATGATCGTCTCCTACCGCCAGGGCCAGACGCCGATGGAGCGGCGCTTCGACGGCGCCTGGCAGCAGACCCGCTGCGCGCCCGGCAGCATCTCGCTCCTGACCCGCGCGCAGCGCTCCGACTGGAACTGGAGCCGCAACATCGACGTCACCCACGTCTATCTCGACCATGACCTGCTCGCACGGCTCGCGTCCGAGGCGCTGGACAACCAGGTGAGCGAGATTCGCCTGCACGACGTGCTGAACGTCGCCGACCCGGTGCTGACGGCCGGCGTCGCCGCCATCCAGCAGGAGGCCCGCGTGCCCGGGCTGGGCGGCAAGCTCTACGTGGAATCAGTCGCCGCCGAACTCGGCGTGCACCTGCTGCGCCACTACGCCGAGCTGGTGCTGCGCGAGCGGGCGGACGGCGGACGTTTGAGCAGCACGCAGCGCCGCCTGCTCATCGACTTCATCGAGAGCCACCTGCACGAGGCTTTCGATCTGAACACGCTGGCGGATGTCGTGGGGCTCGGCCTGTCGAGCTTCGCGCGACGCTTCCGCGCGAGCTTCGGCCTCGCCCCCCACGCCTACGTGATGCAGCGTCGCGTGGCGCGCGCCGCGCGCCTGCTGCGCGCCGGCCAGCTGCCGCTGAAGTGCGTCGCCGCCGACTGTGGCTTCGCCGACCAGGCGCACCTGACGCGGGTGTTCAAGGCCCGCACCGGCGCGACGCCGGGAGCGTTTCGGGAAGGACGCGGAACGGCCTGAAGAATCCGTTGTAGGGCGGGTTTCAACCCGCCACGCACGGCCTTTCGATCGACGCTGTGCCTGGCCGATTGAAATCGGCCCTACAACGGCGGCCTCGAGGTCATCACCTCACGCCGCCGTCGATCTCGTCCAGCTTGCGCTTGGCGTGCGCCTTGCGCTCGGCGCTCGGCACCTGGTCGCACTCTTTCATGATGGCGAACACCTTGGCGGCGACCTCGGCCAGCAGTTCGTCGTCGTCGCCGTCCACGCGGCGCGGAATGTTCAGCACCGAGTCCGACGTGTAGACCGGCAGCGGCTCGCCGCGCCGGCGCGCCGCATCGCGGGTACTGTCGTGGGCGGCGTTGCCGCGCACCGCCTGGCGCAGCAGGTTGCGGCACATGTACACGCCGACGTCCGAGCGCGCCGGCGTCTCCAGCCCGTGCACGGTGATCGCGCCCTGGCTGGTGATGGCTTCGAAGTCGCCCGGCGCGCGCTGGCCCTCGAGGTAGCTGCGATTGCCGGTCTGGCCGTCGAGGAAGTCGATCTTGTCGATGCCGCAGGCCTCTTCGCGGCCGAAATGCGCGGGATCGATCTCGTCGTTGAAGTGCCGCCAGCCGAACACCATGGTGTTCTCGTCGTCGGCCGGCACCTGCCAGCGGGTCATGGACACCGTGGTGTGGCGCAGTTCCGCCGCGCTCGGCGCAACGGACGCGATCTGGATGAGATTGGGCAGCTGGATCTCGGTCATGCGGATCCACACCTTCTCGTCCGACACTCGACGCGCGGCGGTGAAGGCGATGCCGTTGCCGTCGCGTGTCGCTATCCACTGGATCACCGGCAGGCGCGCGAAGCCGGCGCCCAGGCTGGTGCCGGCGCGGATCGCGGCGTCGACGCTGTCCACCGTCATGTTGTTGTGCAGCGCCGCCGAGTGGAAATGATCGATGAGATTCTCGTGCACCTGCAGCCAATTGCATGGATAGATGTTGGAGAAGGGCACGAGCTTCGTGCCCTCGGGCAGCACCATGCCGTCGTACACGTCAAAGTCGGGTTTCTCGTCCGGCGGTCCCATGTAGGCAAACACGATGCCGTCACGCTCGAAGGCCGGGTAGGCGCCCTGGAAGACGTTGTCCTTCATGCGGCTGCCAGGCGGCTCGCAGGGCGTCTCCAGGATGCTGCCGTCGACGTCGAACTGCCAACCGTGGTAGCAGCAGCGAATGCCGCGTTGCTGGATGATGCCGAACTCGAGCGAGGTGCCGCGATGCACGCAGTGCCGCTCGAGCACGCCCACGCGTCCGCCACGATCGCGAAAAGCAACGAGGTTCTCGCCGAGGATGCGGATGGCCTTTGGCACCTCCGTCAGTTCCTGCGACAGGCACACCGGCTGCCAGTGGCGGCGCATGTACTCGCCCATGGGCGTGCCGGGGCCGACGCGGGTGAGTTCCGGATCCGGCTCGGTGGTGAGCCTGTCCATGCGGCGGTAGTAGGCGCCGTAGGGCCGGCGACCGGGATGGATGGGCGTCGCTTTGGGTTCCGGAGTACTCATGGGCATCGTTCCTCTTGGCGTGAGCGTCGCGCGTCGGGATTCAGGTGGTGTCGCGCGGACGGCCGAGGACGCACAGCACGTCCTCGTGGAATTCGAACCAGATGTTGTGCGCCGAATCGCGGCGCGGATTGACCAGCAGGTCGGCGTCGCCCTGTTCGATGGCATCGATGGCGGCATTGAAACGGCGCTGGTAATCGGCGTAGCGCGGCACGAGCGGGGTCAGCGCATCGAGCGCCTTGACCAGCGCCTCGACGATTTCCAGCGCGCGGAACAGCGTGTCGTCGTCCTGGCCCTGCTGCTGCCAGCGGGTAAGCGCGGCGATGAAGCGCGTGTTCAAGGTCTCGAAGCGCGTGTACCAGTCGCCTAGCGACGGCTGACCGCGCAGGCCCGCGTAGCGCGCGTGGTAGTGGGCATGCACCGCCGCCGTGCCCTCCGGCATCAGCATCACGCCGGCCGACAGCGCCATGACGTAGCCGCTCTCGACCCAGGGCGCGAGGCGCGCGGCGATGTCTTCTTGTGAGGTGCCGAGCAGGGCCGCGAGGTCGGCCTCGCCGACCATGCGCTTCAGATGCACGGCGTTCAGCAGCGCGAAGGACGCATCGTCCAGCCCCGTCGCGTCGTGCATCTCTGCTTCCGCGCCGCTCATCGCTCAGCTCCAGAGATACTTCGAGCGACGCCTGTCGGCGTTCTCGCCGAACGGCAGGTAGCCGGCGCCGGAGAAGATCTTGTTCGGCACCGTGGTCTTGGCGAAACCGCGCTTGGTGATGTCGTAGTAGTAGTTCGAGATGCGCTGGTCGATTTCCCATAACTGGTAGTCGGCGCAGGCCTTGTCATAGGTGCCGGCCTTGCGCAGGTGGGGCAGGATCATGCCGACGTAGTACACGTACATGCCGTTGGTGATGAGTTGCCGGCGACACATGCGCGCGAGCTTGCTGTAGAGCTTGAAGGTCGCGTTCTGGATGCCGGTGAGACGCGGGCCCAGCTCGGCGATGGACACCGGGTAGACCTCGCCCATCGGGGTGTCCCACTTCTCGCGCACCAGCACCGCGCCGCCCACCACGTGGGGAATGTAGTTCTTCGGCCGGGTGAAGGTCGTGGAGATGTCGTTGACGCGGATCTCCTCCAACGCCATCGCCTCGGCGTCGATCTCGAGGAGCACGGTGTAGCAGTGCGGCACGTTCTCGTGATCGCACACGTCGCTCCAGTGATAGGCGTCCTCGTTGCAAAAGAGATCCCGAATGATGAGCAGGTTGCCGTTCGCCAGGCGGTAGGGTCCGGTGTCGCCGAGACCGAGCCGGCAGTCGAAGTGATCCAGGAAGGACAGCAGCTCCGCCGCGGCATTGAAGCGGATCAGCTGGTCATGACTCGGACTACCCGGCTCGCAGCGCTCGAGCAGCATAGCGAGCTTGTCCAGCAGCGCCGGCTCGTGGATCTGGCAGCGGTAGCGGTTCTGCGAGTTCAGGATCCAACCGTCCTGGCGCTTGCCCCACTGCACGCGCTGCATGAACTTGAGGATGGTGTTGCTTTCCTCGATGTAGTCATTCGCCTCGATGACCTCGAGCGCGAGCAGGCCGCAGCGTCCCATGCCGAAGCCGACCGCGCCGATGCTCCAGTCGTGCACGCAGTTGACCTTGGTGCCGATCTCCTGCCGCGCGCTCGCGCCGATGGCGATGACGCCGTCCACGCCCACTTCGTCGGTGGTCATGCGCAGGAGCTCGGGCCAGCGATAGAACTCGTGCATCATCGCCAGGATCTCGTACTCCTGGCGGGGAATCATGCCGGATGCGCCCTCGGTGGCGCGCATCACCAGCACGTCCCAGATGTTCCAGGCGAGATAGTTGTTGAGATCGTTCAACTCCGGGATGGTGAAGTCGTCGACGCGCACGTCCGCCTCGGAGACCTGCTCCAGCACATGGCTCTGCGCCCGCGACTTCATGATGCGATCGCCCAGGATGCCGTCCGGCACGGGTTCCAGCCCGACGAAGTTGCCGGTGTAGGTCAGCTCCTGGAAGCGCAGGCCGTTGTCGTTCGACTCGTAGCGCTGGGTGTACTTGGCCGCCATGGCGCGCGCCTCAGGCCAGGAGTTCGACGCGACCGAGGTCGCCGTCGGTGCAGTGCAGGCGCACGCGCTTGCCGTTCAGCGCGGCGGTGACGGCGGCGAAGTGCGCGCCGTTGTTGCCGCCCGTCACGTAGCGGCTGTCGCTGTCGCAGAGGTAGGTGGTCATGATGCAGGGGATCTGGAACTCGCGGGACAGGATGCCGAGATGCGACTCCGGCGCGCCGGAGAGCGTCAGCACACCGATGGCGCCCATGCTGAGCGCGGGCGCGAGGAAGGTGGTGGTACCGCCCTCGGCGAGGAGGATGTGATCCTTCAGCTTGCCGCTCTGCAGGAGTCCGATCACCGCCTTCGGATCGGGCAAGAACATCACCGTCCCTTCGGGCGTCTTGTCCGTTTCGAAGCTGTTGTAGCCTTCCGCGATGATGCTCATGCTCTCCCTCGTCAGCGTTCGGATGATCGTCTGTGGATGGAACTCAGGCCGCGGCTATCCACCGCAGGATCTCTGAAGGCTCACGCGCGACGTGCGCCGCGCCGGCGGCCTCGAGACGCGCCGCGTCGTGCATGCCCCACGCGACGCCGAGCGCGCGAATGCCGGCGGCGCGGGCTTCAGCCACGTCGCCGCTGGTGTCGCTCACCAGCACCACTTCGTCGGTGTCGTAGCGCCGCGCACCTGCCCCATCCCAGCCGCCGGCGAGGAAATCCGCGATGGCCGCGGCCTTGCTCGGCTGCATGTCGCCGCCGTAGACGTGGGTGAAGTGCGCGGCGACGCCGCCGCCTTCCAACAAGCGACGCACGGTGCCGGAATGATTGCTGGAGAGGATCGCGAGCGTGCGCTCGCGCGCAAGCGTGTCGAGCACCGCGTCGATGCCGTCGATGAAGGGTGGCGCGTAGTGATCGCGCACGAGGTCCAGGAAGTGCTGCGCCGCCGCCTGCGCACGCCCAGCGTCGCCGCAGTGGCGCGCCAGCGACTCGTAGATGTTGTGTTCGAACAGCGCGAAGAACTGCTCGCGGGTCTCGATGCCGAGATCGAAGGCACGGCTGGTCTCGGCGAACAGCGGCCACGAAGCGGTCCGCGTATCCACCAGCGTGCCGTCGAAATCGAACAGCACGGCGGCGATGGGCATCAGGCCGCCGCCGAGTCGTGGCCGCGCGCGGTGGCGGGCTCGCTGTTCAGTCGGTTCAGCTGCGGCAGTTCAAAGAAGTCCTGGATCTCGCCGAACGCGCGTCGCCCGTCGAACTGCCATTCGGCCAACGCATTGAAAGAGATCATGTTCGGCCAGCACTGCCACGGGAAACTGGTCAGTGCGCGGGCCGCGAGCCGGTAGGGCCGGCCGGCCACGTCGGCGAACTCGAGTTCCACCGTGTCCGGAAAGCGATCGACGCGGCGCGTGGTGATGCCCTGGCCGCGCGCGAGACCGCGCAGCTCGCCGTCCACCAGCACGTAGCCGTGGGCGAGCGTCAGGCGGTTCTGGTCAACCATCGCGTCGAAGCCCATGATCGCGTGCAGCGCGTTGCCGTCGTCGACATGCGCGTGCAGCCAGCTCATGTTGGGCTTGCCGCGCTCGGGCCGCGGGCCCCAGGAGTGATCCATGGTCGACACGCAGTCGATGGCGTAGCGCTTGCCGCGCACGCGCACTTCGCCGGTGAAATGACCGGTCTGATCGAAGTGCCCGTTGTAGGCCGTGCCCCAGGCGAACTTGCCGGCCTCGGTGCCGGCGGCGCACATCGGATCGAGGGCCGGGTCGTGGATGTCGAAGGGCACCATCACGGCCCGGTAATGGACATCGATGGTCGTGCCCTCGCCGTCGTCGTAGCGGATGTCCCACTCGCGATTCGGCCTGGTGCAGACGATGTGCAGCGAGTTGCCGAGCCTGTAGTCCAGGAGGCTGCGTGGTTCAGGGATCGGCAGGTGGGCGCGGTAGTCGACGAAGTCGGCATGCCACGGCGTCTGCACGCGCCGCGAGTTCATGCAGATGGTGGAACTGACGGTACCCAGGTTCGGCCGGAACAGCGCGTAGACGCCGACGTTCAGGTGCGCCTCGGCATTGTAGAAGCCGAAGAAATTGGTCTCCGCCCAGTCCAGCTGATCGGGCGAGGACGGGTGAAACTCGGCATCGCGATCGTCGAGCATGGCTGCAGTCTCCCCAGATGCAGTTGGTCCGAACAGGCGTATCCGTGAACGTGTCGACCGCCGTGCATGCGGGGTCCTTCACGCCGGCCTGAGCATGACGTGGGCCGGGCGGCGGCGTCAACCGTGAGGAAGGCGGCGCCGTCGTGGGGGCTCTGGGAGGAATGTCGGACTGAAGTCCGACCTACAGGGCGCCCTGCGCGGCCTTAATCGAGAAACGCCGCGTTCGCGCCGAGCTTGCGGCGCGTGCCTTCCGGGTCCAGCGCGGAGGCCTTGTCGAGTTCGCCCACCTCGGCGGGCACGAACCAGTGCAGCTTGTCCGGCTCGTCGTGGTAGGAGGCCCATACCGCTTTCGCCACTTCCACCGGCGACACGAGTCGCCACATGCCCTCCTTTGGCGCGCTGTCGCGCAGGGAGCGCGGAATGAGCGGCGTGTCGATCACCCCCGGCAGCGTGTCGGCGACACGCACGCCGTAGCGCGCGAACTCGGTGGACAAGGATTCGGTGAGGCCCTTCACCGCGTGCTTGGTGGCGGAGTAGACCGCGATGCCCGGCATGCCGAAGGTCGCGGACGAGGAAGACGTGGTGAAGCACAGCGAGTTCGGCGTGGCCTTCAACAAAGGCGCGGCGAGGTGAATGCCGTTCAGCACGCCGACCAGGTTCACGTTCACCACACGCAGGATGTCCTCGAAGCGTTGCTCGTCGAAGCGCCCCGCGCGACCGATGCCGGCGTTGTTGAACAGGAGATCGAGCCGTCCGCCGCTCGCGGCGCTGAAAGCGATCAGCGCCTCGGCATAGACCGCGCGATCGGCCACGTCCAGCACGCGCACGATGCAGTTGTCGGCGCCGAGTTCCTCACGCAGCGCCGTGAGCCCCGCCTCGTTGACGTCGTAGCCGCCGACGAACCAGCCGTTGGCGGCGAACAACCGCGCGGTCTCGAGCCCCATGCCGCTCGCGGCGCCGGTGATGAAGATGGATTTGCGCTGTCCGGCCTGGGACATGAGCGTGACTCCGAGCGTTGATTGAAGGACCGGGAGTATAGCCCGCGGCCACCATCATCCGAGGGCCTCAGCCGTGGGCCTCCACCACCGGCAGGCTGGCCGCGTGCCAACCGCGCATGCCGCCGCCAAGCAGCACCACGCGCGACACACCGGCGGCGACGAGATCGCGACAGGCTTGTCCGGAGCGCTTGTCGGTCAGGCAGACCATGACCAAGGTGCGATCGCCGAGCGCATCGATGTCAGCGCGCCGCGTGGCGAGCTCGGGGAGGGGCAGGTTCAGCGCGCCCGCGATGTGCCCGAGGGGCCCGACGAACTCGTCGGGATTGCGCACATCGATCACGCACACATCGTCGCGCGACGCGAGCCAGGCGGCGAGCGTCGCGGCGTCGATGATTTCCGGCGCCTGCTCGCGCTTGCCGAACAGGCGCGAGAGCAAGCCAGCCATCGGGCTCAGGCGCCGGCCGGCTTGTCGAAGTCGGCGGCATCGTGACGCTCGGGCAGCTGATCGGCCTCCGGTCCCCAGGTCTTGTTCACGCGACGACCGCGCTTGACCGCCGGCCGCGCCTCGATCTCCGCGGCCCAGCGCAGCACGTTGCGATAGGACTTCACGTCGAGGAATTCCTGGGCGTTGTACAGGTCGCCCGTGCACAGCACGCCGTACCAGGGCCACACCGCCATGTCGGCGATGGTGTACTCGTCGCCGATGAGGAAGCGCCGCTCGGCGAGGTTGCGATCCAGCACGTCGAGCTGGCGCTTCGCTTCCATCGCGTAGCGGTTGATGGCGTATTCGATCTTGGTCGGCGCGTAGGCATAGAAATGCCCGAAGCCGCCGCCCAGGAAGGGCGTTGCGCCCATCTGCCAGAACAGCCACGACAGAGTCTCGGCGCGCGCCGCGCCGGCGCTCGGCAGGAACGCGCCGAACTTCTCCGCGAGATACACCAGCATCGCGCCCGACTCGAAGAGCCGCGTCGGCGGGTTGGTGCTCCGATCCATGAGCGCCGGGATCTTGGAATTGGGATTGACCGCGACGAAGCCCGAGCCGAACTGCTGGCCTTCCATGATGTTCACCAGCCACGCGTCGTACTCCGCGCCCTTGTGGCCGAGGGCGAGCAGTTCCTCCAGCAGCACCGTGACCTTGATGCCGTTCGGCGTGCCGAGCGAATACAGCTGCAGCGGATGCTTGCCGACCGGCAGTTCCTTGTCGTGCGTAGCGCCCGCTATCGGCCGGTTGATGTTGGCGAACTGTCCGCCCGAGCCCGCATCCCAGGTCCAGACTTTCGGTGGCGTGTAGGTCGAGGAGTCGCTCATGGCCGGCGTTTCTCTGATTGGTGGAGTGGGGCTCGGAGTATAGCGAGCTTGCCGCGCCAGCGGGCCAGCGCGCGACGCCCTTCGCCAAGCGCGAAAACGCCGCGGCCCGCTTGAGAGAGATCAAACGCGACGCAGTTTTCCGGGTCGCGGGACCAGGTTTTTTTTTGCGCGATTTCCCTGATTTGCGTAACGCTTTGCACTGCGCGACTTGCATCTCCCCCGATACCCCCCGGCGTGATCAAAGTCGCAAACCCAGATACCCATGGGAGTAGCTTCCGAGCCTCGCAACAAGGAAGCCGGCCAGGTCGGCCGGCGGAGGAGGAACTCCATGCGATACACACCAAGAACCCAGGCACTGCGTTCGGCCCTGGCCGCCTCGATCGCGCTGACCGTGATCGGCGCTGCGCACGCGGCCCCGCCGGCGGGGCGACTGCTCGCGGCGCAGTGCGCGCAATGTCATGACCTCGATGGCAACGGTCGTGGCTTCGAGGAACTCGCCGGCGAGTCCGCCAGCGAGATCTACCACGAGCTGGTCGAGATGAAGAACCGGACGCGCATAGAAAGCATCATGGACCGCCAGGCGCGTGGTTACACCGACGCGCAGATGCGCGCGCTCGCGGCCTACCTGGCGTCGCTGCCAGGCGGCGGGGACTGAGGGAGGAACAGCCATGCAAACCTTGAACAGAAGAAAATTTCTCAGCTTGACCGCGGCGGCTGCCGGCGCCGCCGCCCTGCCGCCGCAAAGCCGCGCGGTGGGCGCGCGGGTCGTGGTGCTGGGCGGCGGCTTCGGCGGCGCCAGCGTCGCGCGCTACCTGCGGATGTGGAACCCGGGCGTGGCGGTGACGCTGGTCGAACCGAACGCGACCCATGTGTCCTGCATCCTGTCCAACCTCGTGGTGACCGGCCTGCTCAGCATGAATCGCATCAACCTGAGCTACACCGCGCTGCGCAACAACCGCGGCGTGCAGGTGGTGCAGGGACGCGCGCTAGGGATAGACACCGGCGGCAATCGCGTGACTGTGAGCACGGCGAACGGCAACGTGACGCTCGGCTACGATCACCTGGTGGTCGCGCCGGGTATCGACTTCGTGCCGCCGCCGGGCAACTGGAATCCCTCGCTTACGCCGCATGCCTGGCAGGCGGGACCGCAGACGACCCTGCTCAGGAACCAGCTCGCGACGCTCGGCAACAACGATCGCTTCGTGATGACCATTCCCAAGTCGCCCTATCGCTGTCCGCCCGGGCCGTATGAGCGCGCGTGCATGGTCGCGGACTATCTGAAGCGCAAGGGACGCACGGGCGCGACGGTCACGGTGCTGGATGCCAATCCGTCCATCCAGGCCGAGCCCGAGGCCTTCACGCGCGCGTTCAACGTGACCCATGCGGGACGCATCCTCTACGTGCCCAACGCGGTGGTGCAGTCCGTCGATTCGGCGAGTCGCAGCATCGTCACCAGCGCCATGAGCGTGTCGAACGCCAAGGTGCTGAACATCATTCCCGCGCATCGCGCGGGCGCCATCGGCGCCAGCCTGGGCGTGAACGCCGGCGGCTTCGTGCCGGTGGATCCGCTGACCTACGCGGTCAGCGGGGTGGCGAACGTGCACGTCATCGGCGACGCCTGCGCAGTACCGGCGAGCGACGGCAAGGCAGTGCCGAAGTCCGGCCACATGGCGAACTCCGAGGCCAAGGTCTGCGCCGATGCCATCCTGCGTGCGTTGAACGGCGAACAGCCGGACACCAACATCGCCACCAGCTCCGCCTGCTACAGCCCGATCACCTCGCGCAGCGCGTCGTGGTTGTCCGCCAACTTCATTTACGGCGACATCTACGACGCCAACGGCGGCATCAAGGGCAAGGGCATGCACCGGGTGGACCTTGGCGAGGCCCCGGCGGGCGAGGTGAACCAGGACAGCTACCAGGACATGTTCACCTGGGCCGACAGCCTGTTCTACGACAGCTTCGCCTGAGACCGTCGCTGCACGGCGCCGTCACTCACGGCGCCGTGCGAATTCTTCAAGCGGCTTGCAGCGAGCTCGCGCGACCCGCGTCCCAGCGCCGCCAGGCGCGCTCGTGGAAGTAGAACACCACGGTGTTGATCATGGGTTCGACCAGCGCCATCGCGCCGCCGATGAGCGCGCTCCCGGTCAGCGCGTAGGCCACGCCGAAGGCCACGCTGAAGTGCAGGCAGGCAAAGGTGATGGTCTTGGTCATGCTGGCTTTCCTCCTGCCCATACCCTAGGCAGGCCCGCGCCGGGACGGAAATCGATTTTGTTGCGCGCGTCGATTGAGGCGCTCAATCCGGGTGCCATGGCGGTCAGGGCCCGAGCACAGGCGAAATCCTGCGCCGTGCGTGGGCGCGTCGGGCGCGCCGACAGCGGACGGCGTGCCGCGCCGACAGTGCGCCGCAGGACGCGGCGCGAACCTGAGCGCCAACCGCACACACGAGGACCACGCCATGGGCGCCGGCAGCACACTCGATCCCGACAACCTGCCCCTGGGCCGACCCGACGAACGACACCCTCCCGGCCATGACCTGCGCTCGCTCGGGCCGAGCGACAGTTCCGACTCGGGCTCGGACCTGGTGGGCGCGCCCATCGCCGGCCTCGACGGCACGGGCGATCGCCATGGGACGGGTGAGCGGCCCGGCATCGAGCCGGGCGTCGAGGCCGAGCCGGGCACCGAGATCCTGCCGGACCGCGTCGTGGCGGAAGCCGAGGCCGGACTGGGCGACGGTCTGGACCAGGCGGAAGAGGCGCGCCTCGGCATCACCGACGAGGAACTGGAAGCGCTGATCCGCGAGCGACTGGAAGAGGAAGACGAGGCGTGAGTTGCGTTACTACTTCATGGCTCAAGCTCAGCGAGAGTTCGTCAACGGTGGTCAAAGCCCATGGATGCCTGCTTTCGCAGGCATGACGAAAGACGGCGAGTTTTCGCTTCTCCGTCACCCCTGCGAAAGCAGGGGTCCAGCGACGGTTGGCGAAACGCATGGATGCCCGCTTTCGCAGGCATGACGGAGGACGGCGAGTTTTCACGTCTCCGTCACCCCTGCGAAAGCAGGGGTCCAGCGACGGTTGGCGAAGCGCATGGATGCCCGCTTTCGCAGGCATGACGAAAGACGGCGAGTTTTCACTTCTCCGTCACCCCTGGGAAAGCAGGGGTCCAGCGACGGTTGGCGAAGCGCATGGATGCCTGCTTTCGCAGGCATGACGGAAGACGTCGAGTTTTCACGTCTCCGTCACCCCTGCGAAAGCAGGGGTCCACCCGCGGTCCTCGAAGCCACCCACCTCCCCCTTCGAGGCACGTAGATTCCCGCATGTCGAGCGCGTGAACGTGCGTGCTACGGTCCCCGCACCCGGTTGAAGACCGCGCCACCAGCGCCGGGCAAGGTCTTCGTGGATGGCAACAACCGACGGACGCGCCCGCGCGCGCCCGCGTCGAGGACCTTTGCGATGAGCACTCAATTGAAAGCGGCGCCCGGCGTCGATCCGCAATACGAAGTCATCATTCTGGGCGCTGGCGTGTCCGGCATGTACCAGCTCCATCGCCTGCGCCAGCTGGGCGTGAAGTGCACGGTGGTCGAGCGCGCGCCGGACGTCGGCGGCACCTGGTACTTCAATCGCTACCCGGGTTGCCGCTTCGACTCCGAATCCTATACCTACGGCTATTCCTTTTCGCCGGAGCTGCTCGCCGAGTGGAACTGGTCCGAGCGCTTCGCCTCTCAGCCCGAGACCCTGCGTTACCTGAACCATGTCGCCGACAAGTTCGATCTGCGCCGCGACATCCAGTTCAACTGCATGGTGAAGGCGGCGCACTTCGATGACGAGAATCGCCTGTGGCGCATGTTCCTCGAGGACGGGCGTGAGCTCACCTGCCGCTTCCTGGTCACCGGACTGGGCCTCCTGTCGGCGCCGACCATGCCGCGCATTCCCGGCGTGGAGAGCTTCGAGGGCGAGGCCTATCACACCTTCTACTGGCCACAGACGCCGGTCGACCTCAAGGGCAAGCGCGTCGCGGTGATCGGCACCGGCGCGACCGGCGTGCAGGTGATCTCGGCCATCGCCGACCAGTGCGGCTCGCTGACCGTGTTCCAGCGTCGCCCCAACTGGTGCGCCCCCCTGAACAACAGCAAGCTGTCCGACGCGGACATGGACGAGATCCGCTCGCGCTTCGATGAAATCTTCGCCAAGTGCGCGCGTTCCCCCGGCGGCTTCGAACACGAGCCCGACCGGCGGGGCTTCTACGAAGTCTCGCGCGAGGAACGCGTGGCGATGTGGGACAAGCTCTACGACGAACCCGGCTTCGGCATCTGGCTGGCCAACTTCCGCGAGATCTTCACCGACGAGGCGGCCAACGCCGAGTTCTCCGAGTACATCGCCAACCGCATTCGTCGGCGCGTGAAGGATCCCGAGGTGGCGGAGAAGCTCATTCCGCGCGATCACGGCTTCGGCGTGCAGCGCGTGCCGCTCGAGACGCGCTACTACGAGGCCTACAACCTGCCGACCACCACGCTGGTCGATGTGAAGGAAACGCCCATCGAGGCGATCACGCCGACCGGCATACGCACCAGCGCACGCGACTACGAGTTCGACGTCATCGTCTACGCCACCGGCTTCGACGCCATCACCGGCGCCTACGATCGCATCGACTTCCGCGGCGTCGGCGGCGAG
This sequence comes from Gammaproteobacteria bacterium, assembly GCA_019747795.1. Taxonomy (GTDB): domain Bacteria; phylum Pseudomonadota; class Gammaproteobacteria; genus JADJYF01. Next base: position 21,369 of record JAIEQK010000328.1, read on the forward strand.
AAACTGAAGGACAAGTGGCGCGACGGCCCGGTGACCTATCTCGGCATGCAGGTGAGCGGCTTTCCGAATCTCCTGACCGTGGCCGGTCCGCAGAGCGGCTCGTCCTCGACCAACTTCCCGCGCAGCATCGAGGCGGCGGTCGGCTGGGTGACCGGCCTCTTGGAGTTCATGTGGAAACGCGGCTACACGCGCGTCGAGGCGCGTCCCGAGTCCGAAGAACGCTGGACCCGGCACGTCGCGCAGATGTACGAGGTGATGCTGATGCGCAAGGCCAAGAGCTGGTTCACCGGCTACAACTCGAATGTCGAGGGCCACGAAGGCGGCAAGATTCGCCACATGGTGTATAACGGCGGCGCGCCGAAGTACGTCGAAACCCTGGTGCGCGAGGCGGAGGCCAGCTACCCAGGCATGCGCTTCGACTAGCCCGTTGCCGCATCCGGTCCGAGATTGTCGCCCGGATGTGGGAATTCCCATTCTCGTTGTTCTTCGAGCCCTCCTAGACTCCCTGCCACGGCGTGAAGGCCGAGGCAGGGAACATGGAACAGCAGGCACGACTGGAGCATCTCACCGACGCGTTCTTCGACGCGGCCGTGGAGCCGTCGCGCTGGCCGGCGGTGCTGAACGAGCTCGCCCACCAGCTCGGCGCGGTGGGCGCCGACCTGCACCTGCTGCGCCACGAGCAGCCGCTCGCCGCCTACATGGGCGCGCAGCCACCCGACGTGCTCGCCGAGTACGTCGAACGCTTCCTGCACCGCGAGCCACGCTCGCTGGCGCTGCACGGTCTCGCCGCCGGGCGGGTGGTCACCGATCTCGACATCACCGATGCCGAGACCCTGCGCACCCACGAGTACTACGCCGATTTCCTGCCGCGCAACGGGATGGGCGGGTGCCTCGCCGCGGTGCCGTGCAACGACGGCACGCTGCGCGCCTACCTGGGCGTGCATTTCCCGCGGGGCATCAACCAGCCCTCCGGCGAAGCCCGGCGGATGGTGGAGACGCTGCAGCCGCGGCTTGCGCGTGCCGTGAAGGCGCAGCTGCGCATCGCGAGCGCTGAACTCGGCCAGGGCCTGCACGCGCAATTGCTCGACCGCCTCGCCACCGGCGTGCTGGTGCTGGACGAGACCGGGCAGATCCTGTTCGCCAACGCCGCGGCTCGCGCGCTGTGCGGCCCACGATCAGCACTGCGCTGCGTCGGCGGGCGCCTGGTCAGCGGGGACGATCGGCAGACCGCACGCCTGCAGGCGCTGCAGAAGGCCGCGCTGACCCGGCAGGGCACGCAGGGTGGCAGCGTGCTGCTGCGCGGTGCGGCCGGCGAGACGCTCGCGGTGACGGTGGATCCCTGTCCGGCCGCGGCACGCGCCCACGCCGGTGGCGCGGCCTTCGTGTTCGTCACCAGTCCCCAAGGTCGGGGGCGCGCCTGGCAGCGCCAGCAGTTGGAAGCGCTGTTCCGCTTCACGCCCGCGGAGGCGAAGGTCGCCATGCACCTGGCTCGTGGCCTCACCCTGCCGCGAATCGCGACCGAGTGCGGCACCACCTACGAGAGCGTGCGCTTCACCTTGAAGCGCGTGTACGACAAGGCCGGCGTGCATAAGCAGGGCGAGCTGGTCGCGCTCCTGAACGCGGCCGTGCCGCCGCTGCGCGAGCGGGACGCCGAGGCGACGGCCCCAAGCAGTCCCATGCCACCTGGCCACTCGCGCCTGGATTCGTGACTGCGGCCCGCGGGCCTCGGTCGCGAGGGGCAGGGACGCCCCACCTTCTCTTCTCTCCTCCCCTGCCTGCCGCGGCGTGGCTCGCGCCCGCCGCGGCGGTCTTTTTTCAGCCGCGTAACACCTGCCCCGCCCGCGCGCCGGTCAGCGCACCGTCCTCGTACAGGCATTCACCATTGACGATGGTGTGGGTCACGCCGCGGGACGGCATCACCATGCGCTTCGCGCCGCCCGGCAGGTCGAAACGCCGTTCGCCGCGGTTGCTCGAACCGACGGTGGTCGGGTCGAAGATCGCGACGTCGGCGGCGAGTCCCACCGCGAGGCGTCCGCGATCGCGCAGGCCGAAGAAGTCAGCCGGATCACTGGTCAGGCGCCGCACGCCTTCTTCGAGGCTGATCGCGCCGTGTTCGCGCACCCAGGTGCCGAGCACGAAGGTCGGGTAGCCCGAGTCGCACAGCATGTCGACGTGCGCGCCGCCGTCGCCGAGCCCGAGCAGCATGTCGCGGTTGGCGAGAATCTCCTTCATGCGCTCGACGCGGTGATTGAAGGTCGAGAGCGTGAACTCGAGATCCAGATCGTCGGCGAGCGTGAGATCGAAGAAGGCGTCCACCGGGTCCTTGCCCTCGGCGCGCGCGATCTCGTCGACCGAAAGGCCTTCGAATTGCTTGAGCGATGGCGTGCGCATCTCGTGCACCCGCACCCGCGTCCAGTTGCCGAAGGTCTGCGGCTTCTTCAGATCTTCACGAAAGGCGTCGCGAAACGCGCGATCGGCATAGACCGCGCGCTGCGCGTCCTTGGACTGGTCGAGGAACACCCGGCGCCACGACGGAAAGGCCGCGAACACGAAGGGATTGCGCATGTTGCATTCACGGGTGAGCGGCAGCGGCGAGGTCTGCGGGCGCAGGCCGCGCGCGATGAGCGGCGCGCACTTCCTGAGCGAGTCGCGCACCGCCTCCGGTATGTCGTCGCGATCGAACATCGCGATGAAGGTCACCGGCCGCGCGCTGGCCTCGACCAGCAGTTCGAGCAACTCGTAGCCGTCGTCCTCCACCACGCCGAGCTGGCGGGTGAGCGCCACTTCGATGGCGCCGCGGCCGCGCGCCTTCAGCACGCCGCCATAGGCCTGGTATTCCTCGCGGCTCGCATTGCGGCAGGCGAGCGGGCGACCGCCGTAGCCCATGTGCTGGTTCAGCACCGTGCTCGAGAAGCCCACCGCACCGGCGTCCATCGCCTCACCGAGCAGCGCCGCGATACGCGCGGTCTCCTCCGGCGTGGCCGCGCGTTCCATGGACGCGTCACCCATCACGTAATGACGGAAGGGGGTGAGCGGCGCCAGGAACGCGAGGTTGAGGCCCGGCCGGCGCGCGGCCGCGGCCTGCATGAATTCCGGAAAGGTCTCCCATTCCCAGGTGATGCCGCGTTCCAGCACCTCGAAGGGAATGGCCTCGACGTTGACCAGGTCGCGCATCGCTACCTCACGCGTCTCCGGCCTGCAGGGCGCGAGACCCACGCCGCAGTTGCCGAGCACCACGCTGGTGACACCATGCCAGGGCGAGGGGGTGGTCGCGCCGTCCCAGCAGATCTGCGCGTCGTAGTGGGTGTGCGGATCGACGAAGCCCGGCGCGACGACGAGGTCGGAAGCGTCGATCACGCGCTTCGCGCTCTCGTCGACGTCGCCGAGCGCGACGACGCGGCCGTCCTTGATGCCGACGTCGGCATGACGGCGCGGCGCGCCGGTGCCGTCGATCACGGTGCCATGCTTGATCAGGAGGTCGAGTGCCACGCGTGTTCTCCCCGTCGGCGTGAGGGCCCTGGGCACAAGCCTAGCGCCTGCGTGACGCGCACGCCCTCCCCGATACGGTGGCGACGGCGGACGACGTCAGTGGCGCAGGGCCTGGCGCACCCGCCCATAGCCCTTGCGCAGTTCTTCCGCCAGCAGGTCGACCGCCTCGCCGACGCCCTCGCGCGCCGCCTCGGCCGCCGCCGCCGCCGCCCGCACCCGCGACTCGAAGTGCTCCCAGCGTTGCTCGAGCGCCTGCCACTCGTCGCGCACCTCGGCGCGGGCGAGATACATGCGCACGCGTAGTTCATCGCGCTCGGTGCGCAAGGATTCCAGCAGGCCGAAGACGCGCTGCCGCTGTTTGTCCGATACTTCGAGCATGTCGCCCTCCTCTTGGTCCGCGTCGCGGATGAGCACTTATCGAGCATCAGCATCGCGCCGCCCCGCGACGCGCGTGGTGACGCGGGTCAGAACCGCGCGCGACAGACGCTCGCCGGCTGTGCGGCGCGACGGCGGGAGGCGCTGACGTGCGCCTGGTGGTCGCGCTCGGCGGCAATGCCCTGCTCCCGCGCGGCGCGACCCCCGGCGCGCGCCTGCAACGTGAACG
>JAIEQK010000286.1 GCA_019747795.1 Gammaproteobacteria bacterium
CAGGATGCCGCGGTCGCCGGCCGGCGCCGACACCGCGGGTTCGGCGGTCGAAGCCCCGGCCATCGGGCGACGTTACGCCCGCGGCGCCGCGCGACGATGTCAGCGGAGCGCGGGTTCGGGGGGCACTGGAAGCGAATGGGGTGCGGCGATTCCTGTAGGGCCGATTTCAATCGGCCATGAATGGCGATGAATGACGCGCTGTGCATGGCGGGTTGAAACCCGCCCTACATGGCCGATTTCAATCGGCCATGCACAGCGAGCCCGCCTCGTTCAACGCCCCGTCAGCCCTGGACCATCCGCGCGAAGGCTTCGAGTTCGCGCGGGATGTCAGGACCCGCCGGCTGGTAGGCCAGTTCGGTGGCACCGGCCGCTTCGAGCGCCGCAACGCGCTCGCGCCACGCGTCGCGCGACGCGGCCAGGCCCTGCCGGGCGAGCATCTCGCCGGTCACGAAGGCGCGATCACGCGGGTTCACACCGACCAGGTGCCCGTCGTGCAACGCAAGGTGCCGGGTTGGCTCAGGCACGGCATCGTAGACTTGCTTCCACGCCTGGCCGCCCTCGAGGCTGTCGAGCAGGCCGTGTTCGACGGCGTAGTGGAACATCACCGCCGCGCCGTGGCCGGAGGCGTCGATCACGCGGGGCGCGCCGGGCGACTCGCCCTCGTCGAGCACGGTGCCCATGATCAGGGCCACGCTCCAGTCGAAGCCCTCGCCGCCGGCCGTGAAAGGCGTGAACACGCCCTGGCCGAGTTCCCGCGCCACCGCGAGCCCCTTGGGGCCGCCCGCGGCGATCACGAATGGCAGGTCCAAGGGCCGTGCCGCGCCGAAGCCCGGCCAGTGCAGCATGCGCATCATGCCGCCTTCCCACTCGACTTCCTCACCACGCAGCAGCGCGCGCAGCACGTGGATGTAGTCCGACACGTAGCGCCACGTGAGCGGCCGGCGCCCCATGCTCACGCAGCCGGTGAAGCCCGAGCCGATGCCGACCACCACGCGCTCGGCGCCGGCCGCCGATACCAGGGTCGCGATCGCCGCGGCGGTGGTCATGGGATGACGCAGGTGCGGCACCAGCACGCCGGGCCCGAGACCGATGCGGCTGGTGCGATCGGCCGCGCGGCAGAGTTGCACCCACACGTCGGGGTAGAGCGCCGGAGAGTCGTAGAACCACGCGCGGGAATAGCCGAGTTCCTCGGCGATACGCGCGTGTTCGTGGGAGTCGAGCGAGGTGGCGAAGGCGCAGGAGAGCGTGAGGGCCATGGCGGGTCTCCGAGGATGACCCGCCGATTATCACGCGCGACGCGCCGCGCGTCAGGCGGTCTTCGCCGCCGCCAGCCCCAGTTCCTCGGCCATCGCGTCGCGCATCATGAACTTCTGGATCTTGCCGGTGACGGTGAGCGGGAAGTTCTCCACGAAGCGGATATAGGCCGGGATCTTGTAGTGCGCGATCTGGCCTTCGCAGAACGCGCGGATCTCGGCCTCGGTGGCGGACTCGCCGTCGCGCAGCTTGATCCACACCGCGACCGCCTCGCCGAAGCGCTGGTCCGGCACGCCGAACACCGCCACGTCCTGCACCTTCGGATGGCGGAACAGGTACTCCTCGATCTCGCGCGGATACACGTTCTCGCCGCCGCGGATGATCATGTCCTTCACCCGGCCGACGATGTTGCAGTAGCCCTCGTCATCCAGGGTCGCGAGATCGCCGGTGTGCATCCAGCCGCCGGCGTCGATCGAGGCCGCAGTCTTCTCCGCGTCGCCCCAGTAGCCGCGCATCACACTGTAGCCGCGGGTGCAGAGTTCACCGCGTTCGCCGCGCGGCACCACGCGACCGTCGGCGTCGACGATCTTCACTTGCACATGCGGCAGGACGCGGCCGACGGTGGAAACGCGCTTCTCCAGCGGGTCGTCGGTGGAACTCTGGAAGCTCACCGGGCTGGTCTCGGTCATGCCGTAGGCGATGGTGACCTCTTCCATGTGCATGTCGGCGCGCACGCGCTTCATGACTTCGATGGGGCAGGGGGCGCCTGCCATGATGCCGGTACGCAGCGTGGAGAAGTCGGTCTTGCCGAAGTCCGGGTGATCGAGTTCGGCGATGAACATGGTCGGCACGCCGTGCAGCGCCGTGCAGCGCTCGGCCGCGACCGCGCGCAGCACGTCGCCCGGATCGAAGCCTTCGCCCGGGAAGATCATCGCCGCGCCGTGGGGGACGCAGGTCAGCACGCTCATGACCATGCCGAAACAGTGGTAGAGCGGCACCGGGATGCACAGCCGGTCGCGCTCGCTGAAGCGCATGGCCTCGCCGACGAAGAAGCCATTGTTCACCACGTTGAAGTGGGTGAGCGTCGCGCCCTTGGGGCTGCCGGTGGTACCGCTGGTGAACTGGATGTTGATCGGGTCGTCGGGATCGAGGCTCGGGGCAATCTCGCGCAGCCGCACGCGCCCCGCCTCGCTGTCCTCCGCGCGCAGGTCGGCGAAGCGGTACATGCCGGGCACCGCGGACTCGCCCATGCAGATCACGGTCTCGAGATCGGGCAGGCGCACGGCCTTCAGCCGACCAGGCGGACAGCTGGCCAGCTCGGGCGCGAGCGTCTGCACCATGCCGACGTAGTCGCTGCTCTTGAAGCGCTCGGCGATCACCAGCGCGCGGCACTGCACCTGGTTCAGCGCGTACTCGAGCTCCGCCAGCCGATAGGCCGGGTTGATGTTGACCAGGATGAGACCGGCCTTGGCGGTGGCGAACTGGGTGAGCACCCATTCCACGCGGTTCGGCGACCAGATGCCGACGCGTTCTCCGGGGTTGAGCCCCAGGCCGAGCAGGGTGGCGGCGAGCTGCTCGGCGGCGGCGTCCAGCTCGCGGTAGGTCATGCGCACGCCCTGCTGGCACACGACCAGCGCCTCGCGCTCGCCCCAGCGTTCGGCGGCGAGCGCGAGCGCCTCGCCGATGGTGTGGAACAAGAGCGGCTGCGCCGCCGCGCCGCTGACGTAACTGGGCACCTTGCCGGCCATGGGTCTCTCCCCGAGTGCGTGAATCCGCGTCCTACTTCTGTTAGCAGGCTGGTGAAAAACTACTGCGCTCGTCATTTTGCGTCCCGGCGGTGCTCGGAATCCTCACGTATTTCCGTATACGCTGCGGTTCCTCCGCTCCGGCGTGAACGCAAACTGCCTTCGCTCGCGACGTTTTTCACCAGCCTGCTAGAGCTTGGCGAGCACGCTGTCGACCTTGTCCTGCATGCTCTGCTCGCGATCCGTGCGCGTGCCGACCTTGAGCGTGGTGAAGACGCGCGGGGCGCCCATCTCGTGCATGCGCTCGTGGCACTGCTTCACCACCGCGAACACCGCGTCCCATTCGCCCTCGATCACCGTGCCGTAGGGGTGGAGCTGGGACGCGAGGCCGGCGGCCTGGATGAGCCGCTCGCACTCCGCCACGTAGGGCGAGACCGAGAGGCCCACGCCGAACGGCACCACGCACAGATCGATCATCACCTTCATGTCAGGCCTCCCCTGGAAACACGCTCAGAATTCGAGATGGCGCGGCGTGCGCGGAAACGGAATCACGTCGCGGATGTTGGACACGCCGCTGACGAACATCAGGAAGCGTTCGAAGCCGAGGCCGAAACCGGCGTGCGGCACGCTGCCGAAGCGCCGCGTGTCGAGATACCACCAGTAGTCCTGCTCGGCGAAGCCGAGCTCGTTGATGCGCATCTTCAGCAGGTCCAGGCGCTCTTCCCGCGCGCTGCCGCCGATGAGTTCGCCGACCTGCGGAATGAGCAGGTCCATCGCCGCCACCGTGCGCCCGTCGTCGTTGGCGCGCATGTAGAAGGCCTTGATCTCCTTCGGCCAGTCGTAGACGAAGACCGGCCCCTTGAAGTGCTCCTCGGTGAGGAAGCGCTCGTGCTCGGACTGCAGATCGCGCCCCCACGCCGGCTCGTAGTCGAAGCTGCGTCCGCTCGCGCGCAGGATGTCGATGGCCTCGGTGTAGGGCAGGCGCACGAACTCGCTCTGCATCACCTGGTCGAGGCGCGCGTAGAGCGCCGGGTCGACGAACCTGGCGAAGAGTTCCAGATCCTGCGCGCAGTCCTCGCGTGCGAAGGCCACCAGCTCGCGCACCATGTCCTCGGCGAGCTGCATGTCGTCATGGATGTCGGCGAAGGCGATCTCGGGTTCGATCATCCAGAACTCGGCCATGTGCCGGCTGGTGTTGGAGTTCTCGGCGCGGAAGGTCGGGCCGAAGGTGTAGACCTTGGACAGCGCCAGGCAGTAGGTCTCGACCGAGAGCTGGCCGGAGACGGTCAGGTGCGCCTCCTTGCCGAAGAAGTCGTCGTCCTGGGCGCGCGCGCCGGCCTGGTAGGGATCGAGCGTCGTGACGCGGAACATCTCGCCCGCGCCCTCGCAGTCCGAACCGGTGATGATCGGCGTGTGCACGTAGTGAAAGCCGCGGCGCTGGAAGAACTGGTGGGTGGCGAAGGACAGCCGCGAGCGAAGTCGCGCCAGCGCGCCGTACTTGTTGGTGCGCGCGCGCAGATGCGCGATGGAGCGCAGGAACTCGTCGGAATGACGCTTCTTCTGCAGCGGGTAGTCGTCGTCGCAGTGCCCGACCACGCGCAGCGAGGCGGCCCTGAGCTCCCAGCGCTGCCCCTTGCCGGGCGATTCCACCAGGTCACCCTGCGCGGCGATGGCGGCGCCGGTGCCGACTTCGCCCAGGTGTTCGTAGCCCGCCGTGCGGCCATCGACGATGACCTGCAGGTTGGCCAGGCAGGAGCCGTCGTTGACCTCGACGAAGGCGAAGTCCTTCGACTCGCGCTTGGTGCGCACCCAGCCCGCCACGGTCACGCCCTGGTGGGCGCTGGTGGCGGACAGCAGCTCGTTGACGGCGACGCGTCCGGGAAAGGCGGCCATGTTTGTCTATTCGTCCGGGTCGTAGCTCAGGTTGGGCGCCAGCCAGCGCTCTGCCTCGGCCACCGTCATGCCCTTGCGCGAGGCATAGTCGGCGACCTGGTCGCGGCCGATGCGGCCGACGCCGAAGTAGCGCGCGTCGGGATGGGCGAAGTACCAGCCGCTGACCGACGCGCCGGGATCCATGGCGTAGCTCTCGGTCAGACGGATGCCGGTGCGCGCCTCGACGTCCAGCAGTTCCCACAGCAGGCGCTTCTCGGTGTGATCCGGGCAGGCCGGATAGCCCGGCGCCGGGCGGATGCCCTGGTAGCGCTCGGCGATGAGGTCGTCGTTACCGAGCCGCTCGTCGCGGGCGTAGCCCCACAGCTCGCGCCGCACGCGCGCGTGCAGACATTCGGCGAAGGCTTCCGCCAGGCGGTCGGCGAGCGCCTTGGCCATGATGGCGGAGTAGTCGTCGTGCTCGGCCTCGTAGCGCTGCACCAGTGCAGGCAGGCCGATGCCCGCGGTCACCGCGAAGGCGCCCATGTAGTCGGCCACCGCGCTGTCCTTGGGCGCGACGAAATCCGCCAGCGCGAAGTGCGGCTGCCCCTCGGGCTTGCGCCCCTGCTGGCGCAGGCTGTGCACGATGGCAAGGGTCTCCCGTCGGCTGTCGTCGGCATACACCGCGATGTCTTCGTTGTTGATTGCATCGGCCGGGAACAGGCCGACCACGGCGTTGGCGTGCAGGAGATCGTGCTGGACGATGTCGTCCAGCATGCGCCGCGCGTCGGCGTAGAGCTGGCGGGCGTGCTCGCCTACCACCGCGTCGTCCAGGATGCGCGGATACTTGCCGGCCAGCTGCCAGGTCATGAAGAACGGCGTCCAGTCGATGTAGGGCACGAGTTCCGCGAGCGGGTAGTCGTTGAACACGTGGATGCCGGGCTTCTCCGGCGCGCGGCTGCGATAGCTCCGCCAATCGGTGCTGGCGCGGTTGGCGCGGGCCTCGGCGAGCGCCACGAGGTGCGTCGCGCCCTGGCGCTCGGCGTGGCGCGCGCGCACCGTCGCATACTCGTCGGCGATCTTCGCCACGTAGCCCGCGCGCTGGTCGCGGCTCAAGAGACTGGAGACCACGCCGACGGCGCGCGAGGCGTCCTTCACGTGTACGGTGGGCCCGCGGTAGGCAGGCGCGATCTTGACCGCGGTGTGGGTGCGGGACGTGGTGGCGCCGCCGATCAGGAGCGGCAGGTCCATGCCGCGCTTCTGCATGTCGCGCGCGACCAGCACCATCTCCTCGAGCGAAGGCGTGATGAGGCCCGACAGGCCGACCACGTCGGCCTGCTCGCGCTCTGCGGTGTCGAGGATGTCCTTCAGGGGCACCATCACGCCGAGGTCGATGACCTCGAAGTTGTTGCACTGGAGCACCACGCCGACGATGTTCTTGCCGATGTCGTGCACGTCGCCCTTGACGGTCGCGAGCACTATCTTGGCCAGCGCGCGGGTGTCGCCGGCGGCGGCCTTCTCGGCCTCGATGAAGGGAATCAGATGGGCCACGGCGCGCTTCATCACGCGCGCGCTCTTCACCACCTGGGGCAGGAACATCTTGCCGGCGCCGAACAGGTCGCCCACCACGCCCATGCCGTCCATCAGCGGGCCTTCGATGACCTTGAGCGGGTGATCGAACAGGTGGCGCGCCTCCTCGGTGTCCTCGACGATGAAGTCGGCGATGCCGCGCACCAGCGCGTGGGTGATGCGCTCGCGCACCGGGGCGTTGCGCCAGGCGAGATCGCGTTCCACCTCGCGCGCCTCGCCGGACACGGTGCGGGCGAAGTCGATGAGCCGGTCGGTCGCGCTCTCGTCGCGATTGAACAGCACGTCCTCGATGCGCTTCAGGAGTTCCGGCTCGATCTCCTCGTAGATGCCGAGCTGGCCCGCGTTCACGATGGCCATGTCGAGACCGGCCTGGATGCCGTGGTAGAGAAACGCCGAGTGCATGGCTTCCCGCACCGGGTTGTTGCCGCGGAACGAGAAGGACACGTTGCTCAGGCCGCCGCTCACGAGCGCGTGGGGCAGGCGTTCTTTGATGAGTCGCGTGGCCTCGAAGAAGGCGCGCGCGTAGTCGTTGTGCTCGGCGATGCCGGTGGCGACGGTCAGTACGTTGGGATCGAAGATGATGTCTTCCGGCGCGAAGCCGGCCTGCTCGGTCAGCAGGCGATAGGAGCGCTCGCAGATCTCGAACTTGCGCTCGGTGGTGTCCGCCTGGCCGCGCTCGTCGAAGGCCATCACCACCACCGCCGCGCCGTAGCGTCGCACCAGGCGCGCCTGCTCGAGGAACTTCGCCTCGCCTTCCTTGAGGCTGATGGAGTTCACGATGCCCTTGCCCTGCAGGCAGCGCAGGCCAGCCTCCAGCACTTCCCACTTGGAGGAGTCGAGCATCACCGGCACGCGGCTGATGTCCGGATCGGACGCGCACAGCGCCAGGAAGCGGCGCATCAGCGCGACCGAGTCCAGCATGCCCTCGTCCATGTTGATGTCGATGACCTGGGCGCCGCTCTCGACCTGCTGGCGCGCGACTTCCACCGCGGCCTCCAGATCGCCGTCCTTGATGAGCCGCATGAACTTCGGGCTGCCGGTGACGTTGGTGCGCTCGCCGACGTTGATGAAGCCCTTGTCGGGGGTGATGTTGAGCGGCTCGAGGCCGCTCAGGCGGCACACCGGCGCGATGGCCGGGATCGGCCGCGGCGGATGGCGGCGCACGGCCTGTGCGATGGCGGCGATGTGCTCTGGCGTGGTGCCACAGCAGCCACCGACGATGTTGACCAGGCCGCTGGCGGCGAACTCGCCGAGGATGCCCGCCATGTAGTCGCCTGTCTCGTCGTACTCGCCAAAGGCGTTCGGCAGGCCGGCGTTCGGATGCACGCTGACGTGGGTGCCGGCGACGCGCGCCAGTTCCTCGACGTACTGGCGGAGATCCTTGGCGCCGAGCGCGCAGTTCAAGCCGATGGCTATAGGCTCGGCGTGACGCACCGAGTTCCAGAATGCCTCGGTGGTCTGGCCGGTCAGGGTGCGGCCGCTGCGGTCGGTGATGGTGCCGGAGATCATGATCGGCAGGTCCACACCGCGATCGGCCAGGCACTCGCGCGCGGCGAAGATGGCCGCCTTGGCGTTCAGCGTGTCGAAGATGGTCTCGATCAGGATGAGGTCCACGCCACCGTCAAGCAGACCCTCGGTGGCCTCGTAGTAGGCCTCGCGGAGCGTCTCGAAATCGACGTTGCGAAAGCCGGGATCGTTCACGTCCGGCGACACCGAGGCGGTGCGGTTGGTCGGGCCGAGCACGCCGGCGATGAACTTGGGCGCCGTGTCGCCGCTCGCCGCGCGGTAGGCCGCGAGCGCGCGCTGGCAGCAGCGCGCAGCCTCGACGTTCAGTTCGTGCACGATGTGCTCGAGCGCGTAGTCGGCCTGGGAGATGCGCGTGGCGTTGAAGCTGTTGGTCTCGATGATGTCGGCGCCGGCCTCGAGGTAGGCGCGGTGCACGCCCTCGATCACCTCGGGGCGGGTCAGCACCAGCAGGTCATTGTTGCCCTTGAGGTCGCGCGCGTGATCGCGGAAGCGCTCGCCGCGATAGGCCGCCTCGTCGAGCTTGTGCCGCTGGATCATGGTGCCCATCGCGCCATCGAGGATGGCGATGCGGGTGGCGAGGAATTCCCCGAGGTTGGCAGGGTTGTGCATCGGCGGTCGGCCCGTGAAAAGCAGGAGTGGCAGTTTACCCGGCGTCGCCGGGCGCGGCATCGGTCGCGACCGCCGGCAAACGCCGACGCGGTCGCAGGCGCAGCACGCGGCGATGCCAGGCGAGCAGGGTGGCCAGCACGGCGGCCAGCAGCAGGTGCACCGGCCACAGGCCGAGGGCGGCCGGCAGCACGCCCTTCAGCAGCAGCGCGCGGCCCACGCCCAGCAGGTTGGTGTAGGCGAAGTAGGCCGACACCGCCGTGATGAGCCCCAGGTACCAGTGCCCGCGCCGGTTGCCGACCCCGATGAGGAAGGCCAGCGCCGGGCACATCAACGCCACTAGCGGCAGGTTGAAGCGCGACTGGAATTCGACCTTGTAGTAGAACGCGTCGTGCTTCAGCAGGTCGCGGGTGCGCACGAACGCGATGTGATCGGTGAAGCGGGTCGGCTCCGGATCCTCGATGCGCACGCCGTAGCGTTCGAACTCGGTGATGATGTAGTCGGACTGGCCGGGCTCCCCCGCGTAGGCCATGCCGTTCTCGAACACCGCGAAGCGGTCGCGGGTGCGCGCGTCGGTCTCGATCGCGGCCTGGTCGGCGCGCAGCGCGGTCTCGCGGCCAAAGCCCTCGGACTTGTCCCGCGAGTGCACGAAGGCGCGCTCGAGGTGGCTGTCGTCGCTGGCGATGGACTCGGCGTAGAACACCCGCTTCCCGCCCGCCAGGTCGCGGAAGCGCCCGGCCTTGACGCCAGCGATGGTGGCCTCGTTCTCGGTGATCTCCTTCAGTTCACGCAAGGTCAGTTCGGCCTGCGGCCCGACGCCGAGCGTGATCACGCCGACCACCACGGCCGCGGCCAGGCCCACGCCGAACAGGGGCTTCAGCAGCGCCTGGTGACTCAGGCCCGCGGCGCGCATCACCACCCATTCGGAGTTGAGCTGGATGCGGGTCGTGGCGGCGAAGGTGCCCAGGAACAGCGACATCGGCAGCAGGTCCTTCATCGACACCAGCATCTTCAGCGCGACCATGCGCACCACGTGCTGGGGCGCGACCTTGCCGTCGGCGGCCTCGCCGAGCGCGCTCGCGAGACGCATGGTGAGGTACAGCACCAGCAGGCCGCCGACGATGGCGGCGGTGATGCGCACCGTCTCGCGGACGAAGTAGCGGGCGAGGGTCACGGCGCCTCGCCGGCCTGCCGCTCACGCCGGAGGAGATGGAGATTGCGCAGGTAGATGATGCTGTTCGGCAGCTGGCTCACGATGAACACCGGGTCGCGGCGATAGAGCGCGTAGCACAGGAGCACCAGGCTGCCGGCGATGCTCAGGTACCAGAAGGCCACGGGAATCACGCTGCGCCGGGCGCGTTCGCTCGCCACCCACTGCACCACCCAGCGCGAGAAGAACAGCAGGTTGCCGCCCATGCCGAGCGCTATCCAGGCTTGATCAACGCTCACCGCCGAGTTCCTCCACGGTCGAGGCGCGGAAGGCGCGCCGCTTGAGCCACATCACGCCCACGAGGTCGACGATGCCGACCCACAGGCGGTTCCACACGCCGTACTTCGACACCCCGTGCACCCGCGCCCGATGGGACACCGGCACCGACAGGATACGGCCGCCGTCGCGGCGCATCAGCGCCGGCAGGAACCGATGCATGTGATCGAAGCGCGGCAGCTTCAGGAACGCCGCGCGCTGCATGATCTTGAGGCCGCAGCCGGTGTCCGGCGTGGCGTCGCCGAGCAGCCGCGCGCGCACGCCGTTGGCGACCCGCGAGGAGAGCAGGCGCAGGCCGCTGTCGCGCCGCTTCTGGCGATGGCCGCATACCAGGAGCGGCGGCGCGGGGCCGTCCAGTTCGCGCAACAGTCGCGGAATGTCGGCCGGGTCGTTCTGCCCGTCGCCGTCGAGCGTCACCACCCATTCGCCGCGCGCGGCATCGATGCCGGTGCAGATCGCCGCGCTCTGGCCGCGGTTGACCGCGTGGGCGAGCACCCGCACCGGTCCGAGCGTCGTTGCGTCCCGCAGGCGCGCGCGGGTGGCGTCCCGCGAGCAGTCGTCCACCGCCACCACTTCGTAGGTCCCGAGCGGCGTCATGGCCGCGACGATCTCGCTTAGCAGCGGCAGGACGTTGTCCTCCTCGTTATAGAACGGCACCACCACCGAATAGCGGATCTGCGCGCGAGGCGCGGCGGAGGGATGGTCGGTCATCGAGAGGGCCTGGCGGGCGGGCTTGGCGCGGGTGTGGCGAAAGTGCGCGGATTCTAGCAGGCGGGGCCGGTCGGCACGACGCGCGCCGGCGTTTTGACAGTGCGCCGCGCTGCCCCCGAGAATGCGCCGCTACTCGTCACACGCCCGGAGAACGCGCCATGGGACATCGCCTGTCCAAGATCTACACCCGCACCGGCGATGACGGTACGACGGGCCTGGGTGACGGCTCGCGCATCGCCAAGACCGACGCCCGCATGCACGCCATCGGCGAGGTCGACGAACTGAACTGCAACCTGGGCCTCCTGTTGTCCGAGCCGCTGCGCGCCGGCCTGCACGCGCTGCTGCTCGACGTGCAGCACGACCTGTTCGACCTCGGCGGTGAACTGTCCATTCCGGGCAGCACCTTCATCGCCGCCGAGGCCGTGACCAAGCTCGAAAACGCCATCGACCTGTACAACGAAGAGCTGCCGCCGTTGAAGGAATTCATCCTGCCAGGCGGCAGTCGCGCCGCGGCAGTTTGCCACCTGGCCCGCGCGGTGTGCCGCCGCACCGAGCGTGCCGTGCTGGGTCTCGCCGCAGAGGCGCCGGTCAACGCCCACACGCTGAACTTCCTCAATCGCCTGTCCGACCTGCTGTTCGTCGCCGCGCGCATCCTGGCCCGCGATTCGGGCGCCGGTGAGGTGATGTGGCAGCGGAAGCGGGGCTGAAGGCGTAATCGGGGACAGACCACGTTTAGCGATGGGGCCCATTAGGGGCCCATCGCTAAACGTGGTCTGTCCCCGGATGCCTCCCCATACGCCACCGTAGGTCTGCTAGACTCCCGCTCCTTTTTTTCACCGGGCCAGCCCGCCGCGCGAGGATTTCCCATTCCATGAAAGTTGCATGCATCGATTTCGAAGGCGTCCTGGTCCCGGAGATCTGGGTCAGCCTGGCCGAGCGCACGGGCATCGAAGAACTGCGCGTCACCACCCGCGACATTCCCGACTACGACGAACTGATGGCCCTGCGCCTGCGCATCATGCGCGAGCGCGGTCTGCGCTACGCCGACATCCAGGCCGCCGCCGGCGCGCTGGACCCGCTGCCGGGCGCGCCGGAATTCCTCACCTGGCTGCGTTCGAACTACCAGGTGGCGATCATCTCCGACACCTTCCATGAACTCGCCGCGCCCCTGGTCGCCAAGCTGCACTACCCGATGATCCTCTGTCACCGGCTGAACATCGATGCCGACGGCCACGTGGTCGGCTACACCCTGCGCCAGGCCGACCCCAAGCGTCACGCGGTGCAGGCGTTTCAAGCCCTGCACTACCAGGTGGTCGCGACCGGCGACTCCTACAACGACATCTCCATGCTGCGCCAGGCCAACGCCGGCTTCCTGTTCCAGCCTTCGGAGAAGGTCACCCGCGATCATCCAGACCTGCCGGTCGCCACCACCTACGCGGAACTGCGCGCGAAGTTCGCCGAGCACCTCGGCTGAGACGCCCTCAGGCCGCGAACGCGTAGGGGCGCGGCGCGGGATCGAGCGAGGCCAGCCGCCAGCGCGGCAAGGCCCAGGCCAGGAGCGCCGCGCAGGCCTCGCCACGCAGCGCGGCGGGCGGCGCGAGCCCCAGGAAATCCAGCGCCTGCCAAGCGGCCAGGCACGCCGCCGCCGGCCCGACCGGTGGCGCGTGGGTCTGCTTGCTGAGCTTGTCGCCGAGCGCATCGAGCACCACCGGCAGGTGGGCGTAGCGAGGCGTGGGCAGACCGAGCAGGCGCTGCAGCAGCACCTGGCGCGGCGTCGAGTCGAGCAGGTCCACGCCGCGTGTCACCTCCGTGACGCCCTGCCAGGCGTCGTCCACCACCACCGCGAGGTGATAGGCATACACGCCGTCCGCTCGGCGCAGGACGAAGTCACCACTTTCAGCCGCGATGTCTTGGCTATACTCGCCCTGCAGCTCGTCCTTCACCCGCACGGGCGCCTCGCCGTCCACCCGCAGCCGCCAGGCGACGCGACCGGCAGGTGGCGGCACGCGCTGCCGACAGGTGCCAGGGTAGGGGCCGCGGCCGATCTCCCGTCGGCTGCAGGCGCAGGGGTAGATGCGGCCGGCGGCGCGCAGGCCCTCGAACGCGGCGGCGTAGGCGGCGCCGCGGCGCGACTGCCGCACGACCTCGCCGTCCCAGGTCAGGGCCAGCGCTTCCAGCGTGGCGAGGATCTCAGCCTCGGCGCCCGCCACGACCCGCGGCGGATCCAGGTCGTCGATGCGCAGCAGCCAGCGTCCCCCGCGGGCGCGCACGTCCAGCCAGCTCGCGAGTGCGGTCACCACCGAGCCGAAGTGCAGCGGCCCGCTCGGCGTCGGAGCGAAACGCCCGACCACCGGCGTCGCCGCGCTCATCGCCTGAAGCGCTCCACGTACATCACCGTCGCGCCCGCCACGCCGACCGGCATCGCGAGGAAGTTCAGCACCGGCACCATGGTCATGAGACTCAGCACCACGCCGAAGCCGAGCGCCATGGCGCGCGCCTCGCGCAGCCGCGCGACCGCCGCCGGGAACACCTCGCCGTGGTTGCCGAGCGGACAATCGAGGTACTCGATGGCGAGCATCCAGGCGCCGAACAGGAGCCACAGCGCAGGGGCGAGCAGGTTGAGGCCCGGGATCACGCTCAGCAGCAGCAAGGGCAGCGCGCGCAGGCCGATGTAGGCGAGCTTGCGCAGGGCCCCGGCGAAGGCGCGCCCGGCCTCGGCGAACAGGCTCCGCCAGTCGAAGGGCAGCGGCGCGTCCGGCGCGGCGAGGTGGCGCTCGACGGCCTCGGCCAGCAGGCCGTTGAACGGACTCGCGATGACGTTCGCCACCAGCGAGAAGGTGAAGAACAGCGTGAGCAGCAGCAACGCGCCGAACAGCAGCCAGGCGAGCCAGGCCAGCCACTCGGGCAGGTCGGGAAAGAGCGTCGCAAGGGTCTGCTCGAACAGCGTTCCCAAGCCCGCGAGCGCGGCGCTGAACACCAGCACGTTGATCACGAGCGGCCCGATCACGAAGCGGCGCAGGCCTGGTTGCTTAAGCAGGCGCGCGCCGCGGAGCGCATAGCCCGCGCCGACCAGGAAGCCGCCTCTCAAGCCGGCAGCACGGTGGCCGGCCCGGGCGTCCAGCCGGGCTGGCGGTACTCGGCGACGATGGTCGGATAGGTGCCGCCGCGCACGTTGAAGGCGGCAGTCAGGCGTGCATAGCGCGGTGCACAGGCCGCCACCACGTCGTCCAGGATGGCGTTGGTCACCGCCTCGTGGAACATGCCCTCGTCACGGAACGACCAGATGTAGAGCTTGAGCGACTTCAGCTCCACGCAGCGCGCGTCGGCGATGTAGGCGAGCGTCATGTCGGCGAAGTCGGGCTGACCGGTGACCGGGCACAGGCAGGTGAATTCCGGCAGGCGGATGCTGATCAGGAAGTCGCGCTCGGGCTTGGGATTGGGGAAGGTGTCGAGTTGCTTGGTGGGCTTGGTGGTCATGGGCTCGCTGGTGCGTTCAAGGCTTCTGCAAAGGGCCGCGCGCGGGGCTGTTCCAGGGCCCGCCCGCAGCGTGATAGATAGGTCTATTTCGCCATATTTTTCAATAAATTAAAACCCCGCCGTCGATGCGGAACGAGCGTTGTGCGGCGCGATCGCCATGGAGTAGACTGCGCTCCCATGCGCATTACCCGAATCAAGGTCGCGGGATTC
Organism: Gammaproteobacteria bacterium; assembly: GCA_019747795.1. Lineage (GTDB taxonomy): Bacteria > Pseudomonadota > Gammaproteobacteria > JADJYF01. The sequence goes on from JAIEQK010000286.1 coordinate 14,476, forward strand.
AAATCCTTCGTCGACCCAACCACGCTCACCCTGCCGGGCAACCTGACCGGCATCGTCGGCCCGAACGGCTGTGGCAAGTCCAACATCATCGACGCCCTGCTGTGGGTGCTCGGCGAGAGTTCGGCCAAGCACCTGCGTGGCGATTCCATGGTCGACGTCATCTTCAACGGCTCGAACACGCGCAAGCCCGTCGGCCAGGCCACGGTGGAGCTGGTGTTCGACAACTCCGACGGCACCATCGGCGGCCAGTACGCGAGCTTCAGCGAGATCTCCATCAAGCGCACCGTGAGCCGTGATGGGGTCTCCGCCTATCACTTGAACGGCGCGCGCTGCCGGCGCAAGGACATCACCAACGCCTTCCTCGGCACCGGCATCGGCTCGCGCGGCTACTCGGTGATCGAGCAGGGCATGATCTCGCGCGTGATCGAAGCCCGGCCCGAGGACCTGCGCGCGTTCCTCGAGGAGGCCGCCGGCATCTCCAAGTACAAGGAGCGCCGACGCGAGACCGAGAATCGCATGGGCCATACCCAGGAGAACATGGCCCGCCTGAACGATATACGCGACGAACTGGAGAAACAGCTCAACCACCTGCAGCGCCAGGCGCGCGCCGCCGAGCGCTACCAGGAGCTGAAGGCCGAGGAGCGCAAGACCACGGCGCGCGGACTCGCGGTGCGCTGGCGCGCGCTGGACGCCGAGCGCAGCCGCACGCTCGAGCAGGTCGAGCGCCAGACCACCGCGCTCGAAGCAGAAGTCGCGCGCCTGCGCGAGATCGAAGCGCGCCAGGTGGCGAGCCGCGACGCCCAGGTCGAGGCGACTGACGCCTTCAACCAGTTGCAGACCGACTTCTACGCCAAGAGCGGCGAGATCGCGCGGCTCGAGCAGGCGATCAAGCACGCCGAGGAGCGCGAACAGTCGCTCAGCCAGGACCTGGCCGACGCCGTCGCGACCCTGGAGAAACTGACTGCCACCATTGCCCAGGACCGTACCCAGCTGACCGAGGTCGCCACGCGGCTGACCGAGCTCGAACCGCGCTTCCAGTCGCAGCGCGGCGCCGAACAGGGCGCGTTCGAGTCGGTGCGCGCGGTCGAGGCGGAACTCGACCAGTGGCAGCACACCTGGGACGCGTTCAACAAGGAGAACACCGAGCTCGCGCAGCGCGAGCACGGCGCGCAGATTCGCCTCGAGGCGCTGCTCGGCAGCATCTCCGACGCCGATCATCGCGTGCAGGTGCTGCACGGCGAAGCGAGTCGCAACGAGACCGGCGAACTGGTCGGGCAGATCGACAAGCTGCGTGCGGACATCGAGCAGGGCGACCAGCAGCGGACCCAGCTGACCGAAGCGCGCAATGCGCTGCGCGCCGAGCTCTCCCAGGCGCGCACCGAGGTGCAGACCCTGGGTGCGGCGCTGCACGAACAGCAGACCCAGCTGCAGCAGGCACGTGGCCGTCTGTCCTCCCTGCAGGCGCTGCAGGAAGCCGCCTACGGCAATGATCACAAGCTCATCGAGGCGTTCTGCAAGGCGCGCGGCATCGAGGATCTCAATCGCCTCGCGGCCTTCGTCGAGGTCGAGCCGGGCTGGGAGCGCGCGCTGGAAGCGGCGCTACGCATTCCGCTCGGCGCCCTGTGCGGGCCCGAGCTGACCGAGCGCATCCGCCAGAGCGGCGGCTTCGACCGCGCCGCCGCGGGCCTCACCATCATCGACCTCGCGCCCGCGCCGTCGGCAGCGCCCGGCCTGGAACAGTCGCGGCTGCTGGCGAAGATCGTGAGCAAGGTGGACCTCGCGCCACTGCTCGCGGGCGTCTACTGCGCGCCCGACGCCGAGGCCGCGCTCGCGCTGCGCGCGCAGCTCGCGCCGGAAGCCGTGATCGTGACGCCGGACGGCAGCCTGTTCGGCGCGAACTGGGTGCAGGTCGCCGGCGCCCAGGCCGGCGCCGACACCATCCTCTCCCGCGAACGCGCGATGGGCGAGATCACCACTCGCATCGGCGCCCACGAGGCGGACATCACGCGGCTGCGCGCGGAGAGCGACGCGGTACGCGCGCGCATCAAGGACGTCGAACAGGCCGAGCACAGGCACACCGAGGAACTCGATCGCGGCGTGCAGACCCTGCAGCGCACGCGCTCCGAGCTCGCGCGGCTCGAAGCCGAGTTCCAGCGCCGCCAGGCGCGCGCGGCGGACGTCGCCGCCGAGCTCGAACGGCTCGGCAAGCTGACCACCGCGCACCAGGAGAATCTCGCCACGCTGAAGACCGAGCGCGAGGCCGCTGCCCAGGCGCTCGCGACGCACGGCGCACGCCGCGCGGAGATCAGCGACGCGCGCGGCGCGATCCAGACGCGGCTCGATGCCGCGCGCACCGAGTGGCGCAACCTGCGCGACGCCGCCCACCAGCTGGAACTGGAACTCCAGCAGTTGCGCTCGCGGCGCGCGACGCTCGAAGAGGCGATCGCCCGCAACGGCGGCGCGCGGGACGGCGCTGAGCGCCGCCGCGCCGACATCGAGTCCGCCATCGAGGCCCACCAGGCCCCGCGCACCGACATGCGCGCGCAGCTCGACATCGCACTGCGCGACAAGCTCGACGCCGAGAATCGTCTCGCCGAGGCGCGCCGCGCGCTGGCCGAGCTGGACGCCGAGCTGCAGAAGGCCGGCGGCGAGCGCGCCGAGGTCGAACAGGCCATCACCGAGCAGCGTCGCCAGCTCGAGCAGGTGCGGCTCGACCAGCGCGCGCTGGAAGTGCGTCTGCAGGAACTGGTCAGCCGCTTCGAGCAGACCGGCGAGAACCTGGAGGAGACCCTGGGCCTCCTGTCGGAGGGCGAGAGCGAGGAGTCGATCCAGGAAGAGCTGGAGAAGCTCTCCAGCCGCATCGCGCGCTTAGGGCCCATCAACCTCGCGGCGATCGACGAGTTCAACCAACTCTCCGAGCGCAAGACCTATCTCGACAGCCAGCACGCCGACCTGACCGAAGCGCTCACCACGCTCGAAGAAGCGATCCGCAAGATCGACCGCGAGACCCGCTCGCGCTTCCGCGAGACCTTCGACAAGGTCAACAACGGCATGCAGGCCCTGTTCCCGGTGCTGTTTGGCGGCGGTCACGCCTACCTCGAGCTGACCGGCGAGGACCTGCTGGAGACCGGCGTCACGGTCATGGCGCGGCCGCCGGGCAAGCGCAACAGCACCATCCACCTGCTGTCCGGCGGTGAGAAGGCGCTGACCGCGATCTCGTTCATCTTCTCGATCTTCGAGTTGAACCCCGCGCCCTTCTGCCTGCTGGACGAGGTCGACGCGCCGCTCGACGACAACAACGTCATCCGCCTGTGCGAGATGCTGCGTTCGATGTCGCGCTCGGTGCAGTTCATGTTCATCACCCACAACAAGATCACCATGGAGATCGCCGAGCAGTTGATCGGCGTGACCATGCAGGAAGCGGGCGTGTCACGCCTGGTGGCGGTGAACATGGAGGAAGCGGTGCAACTGGCCGCCACCGCCTGAGACCGATCGTGGCGGAACTCTCGCTGCGCACCCTGCTACTGATCATCGGCGCGGTGATCGTGCTGGCGGTCGGGCTGTTCACCGCCTGGAAGCTCCGGCGCGACACGCGCCTCAGCATCGATCGTCACCTCGGCCGGGTCGAAGGGCCGGACGCCGGCGCGCGGCACGCGGGCGACGACAGCGGCGATCTGCCGCGCACCGGCGGCCGCGGCGAGGGCTTCGACGAGATCATCGCCGTGCGCACCCTGCCGCCCGACGAAGTGCCGCCACTCAAGCCGGCCCCGCGCCGCGGGCTGGTGGGCAAGGCCCGGGCGGCGGCCGAGAAGCTCGCCGCCGAGGCCGAGGCGCAGCGCATCGCGGCGCTGACGCCGCCGGACACGCCGCCGGTGTTCACGGCGCTGCCGGATCTGGAACCCGATCACGAACCCACCATCGCCCCGCAGGCGAGTGCGCCGCCGCCCACTGCGCCGGTGGAGGCGCCACCACTGGTGGCGCTCGAGCCCGAGCCGCCCGTCGCTCGGCTGGAACTGCCCGGCAAGGTCGTACTGCCGCCGCAGGACCAGGCCCTGGCCGACCTGCCGGCGGTGCGCAACGACATCGCACCGCCACCGGAGCCGAGCAATGCGCGCAAGCGTCTGGATCAGCTCGACCTGTTCGGCGACCCGCCGCCGACGCCGGTGCAGGACCCGCCCGCGGTCAAGCGCCGCACCTACCGCGAGCCGCCCAAGGAGCCGGAGAACGGCCTCATCACGCTCTACGTGCGCGCCCACGATGGCCAGCAGTTCAGCGGCACGACGCTGGTCAAGGCGCTGAACGCGGTCGGCCTGCAGCACGGCGACATGGCCATCTTCCATCACTACGGCGCGGGCGAATTGAAGTGCAAGACGCCGGTGTTTAGCGCCGCGAACATGTTCGAACCGGGCACCTTCGACCTGCGGCGCATCGAGGCCTTCCGCACCGCGGGGGTCGCGCTGTTCCTGCAGCTGCCGGGGCCGCTGGACGGGCCGGTGGCCTTCGAACTGTTGCTCAACACCGCCCAGCGCCTGACCGAGCTGACTGGCGGCGAACTCTACGCCGATCCCAAGAGCTCGCTCGACCCGCCGGCCATCGCGCGGCTGCGCAAGCGCGCCGCGAGCTTCAGCCATGCCCGCGTCTGAAGCGGCGCGTCGTCGCGCCGACAGGCTCAGGCGCGAGCTCGAAGAGCACAATCACCGCTACTACGTGCTGGATGATCCCGTCATCTCGGACGCCGACTACGATCTCCTGCTGCGTGAACTGCAGGCGCTCGAAGCCGAACATCCCGACCTCGTGACGCCCGACTCGCCGACCCAGCGGGTCGGCGCGAGCCCTGCGGCGCAGTTCACCGCGGTCCGCCACCCGCTGCCCATGCTGTCGCTGGCCAACGTGTTCGACGGCGAGGAATTCGCGGACTTCCACCGTCGATGCGCCGAGCAGCTCGGCATCGAGGAGGTGGAGTTCGTCGCCGAGCCCAAGCTCGACGGCCTGGCCATCAGCTTGATCTACGAACAGGGCAGGCTGGTGCGCGCCGCGACCCGCGGCGACGGCAGCACGGGTGAGGACGTCACGCACAACGTGCGGACCATTCGCGCCATCCCGCTGCGTCTGCGAGGTGCGCCACGGCTGCTCGAAGTGCGCGGCGAGATCTACATGGAGAAGCGCGGCTTCGAGGCACTGAACGCGCGCCAGGCCGCGGCGGGGCAGAAGACCTTCGCCAATCCGCGCAACGCCGCCGCGGGCAGCCTGCGCCAGCTCGATCCGCGCATCACCGCCGAACGTCCACTCACCATGTGCTGCTACGGCGTGGGGGAGATGGACACGCCCGAACGCCCGCAAACGCAGATGGCGACGCTCACCTGGCTCGGCGAGCTTGGCCTGCGCGTATCGCCGGAGACGCGCGTGGTGCGCGGCGTCGCCGCGAGCCTCGACTACTACGCCGGCATCGGCGCACGCCGCGCGGCGCTGGCCTACGAAATCGACGGCGTGGTGTTCAAGGTCAACGACCTCGCGCAGCAGGCGGCGCTGGGCTTCGTATCGCGCGCGCCGCGCTGGGCGACGGCCTTCAAGTTTCCGCCCGACGAGCGCACCACCCGCGTGCTCGCCATCGAAGTGCAGGTCGGCCGCACCGGCGCGCTGACGCCGGTGGCGCGGCTGGAGCCGGTGCTGGTCGGCGGAGTGACGGTGACCAATGCGACCTTGCACAACGCCGACGAGATTCGACGCAAGGACGTGCGCGTGGGCGACACCGTGGTGGTGCGCCGCGCCGGCGACGTGATCCCTGAAATCGTTCGCGTGGTGCCGGAGCTGCGCCCCGCGGACAGCCAGCCCTATGAACTCCCGGACAGCGTGCCCGAGCAGGAGCAGGCGCGCCGCGTGCAGGCCATCATCCACTTCGCCTCGCGCCGCGCGCTCGATATCGAGGGCCTCGGCGAGAAACTGATCGAGCAGTTGGTCGCGGTCGGCAAGGTGCGTGACGTGGCGGACCTCTACCGCCTCACGGCCGAGGAACTCGCGGCGCTCGAGCGCATGGCGGAGAAGTCCGCGGCCAACGTCGTGCAGGCCATCGAGCGCAGCAAGGACACAACCCTGCCGCGGCTGCTGCACGGGCTCGGCATTCGCGAGGTGGGCGAGGCGACCGCCGCCAACCTGGCCAATGCGCTCGGCTCGCTGGAGAACCTCCGCCGCGCGACACCTGAGCAGTTGGAGGCGGTGCGCGACGTCGGCCCGGTGGTGGCCGCGAGCATCGCTGCCTGGTTCGCCGAGCCGGGCAATGCGGCCTTGGTCGACGACCTGGTCGCGCTCGGGGTGCACTGGCCGGAGCACGAGGTGGCGCCACCGGAGACGCTGCCGCTCAACGGCTTGACCGTGGTGCTGACCGGCGGCCTCGCGACGCTCTCGCGGGACGATGCCAAGGCGCGCCTGACGGCGCTCGGCGCCAAGGTGGCTGGCTCGGTGTCGAAGAAGACCAGCCTGGTGGTGGCGGGCGCGGAGGCCGGGAGCAAGCTCGATCGCGCGGTCGAACTGGGCGTGCCGGTGCTGGACGAAGACGCGCTGCTCGCGCTGCTGGACGAGCCGACGCGGGTCGGGGCGTGGCTCAGACCGGCGCCTTGATCTCCGGCGCCACCACCACCCGGTTGCGACCGCCGCGCTTGGCGGTCAGCAGCAGATCGTCCGCGCGCTGCATGAGATCCACGTGGGTCTCGCCCGGCACGAAGTGCGCGACGCCGAGGCTCGCGGTGACGTGTTCACTGGCGGGCAGCGATTCCACCTGCATGTTTTCTATCTCGCCCCGAATGCGCTCGGCCAGCAGTTCCGCGCCGGCGGTGGCGGTGTTCGGCAGGATCACCACGAACTCCTCGCCGCCGTAGCGGTAGACGCCGTCCGAGGTGCGCGTGCAGCGCACGATCTGGTTGGCGATCTGGGTCAGCACCACGTCGCCGACGATGTGGCCGAAGCGGTCGTTGATCGACTTGAAGTGATCGATATCGATGATCAGGAGCGACAGCGGCGAGACCTGGCGCTGGGCGAGCGAGATGTGATGCTTGAGCTGGGCGGTCAGCATCGCGCGGTTGTTGACGCCGGTGAGCGGGTCCTTCAACGCGATCTTGAGCGCGCGCTCGTACTGTAGCGCGTTGCGAAGCGGGTAGATGAGGGTGCAGAGCAGGACTTCCAGCACCGTGAGCTCGCTCTCGGCCAGCGCCGTGGCCCGCGAGAAGGTGATCTCGCCCAGGTAGCGGCCCACCAGGTTGAGTTCGTAGGTGTAGCTGTTCAGCTCGCGGGAGCCGTCGTCGATGGAAATCTTCTGCACGCTGTGGCGGTAGCGCACCGCGACGCCACGCACCATGCGCCGCACCTCCCGAGCGAAGCCGCGTACCACGTCGCGCACGTAGAGACTGGACTGCAAGGCGGTCGAGATGCGGAGCTTGGTGGCATCGGAGACGATGTCCCGTCCGCGATCCTGGTCGACGGTGAAGGGCAGGATCTCGTTGACGAAGCTGCCATTGCGCCAAGGCTCGGCGCCAATTACCTGCTTGATGGGAGTGCTCATCTTGTTCTGCCATGCTTCCAGCGAAGTGGACTTGGTCGCGAGCCTGCGAGAATTGTGCCAACCAGTGCGCAAAACGCATGAGCGGTCGTCGAGGAGGGTGCTGCAACCCCGCAATGGGGCAGGTTTTACCGCCCTTCGGGGGGGCGGGCGGGGCGGCCGGCGCTCAGCGTGGGCGCGTGACGTCAAGCTTCCGTCACGCGCGCCGAGGCTGAACGCGTCGGAAACCCGACTCGGCGGCAATTGCTGCCGCCCGGCTGTCATGACGGCAAGCGCCCGTCCGCCGTCAGCCTGAGCACCTGGCCACGCGCGGCCAGGCCTCGCGGCCCGAGCAGTTCGAGGAACGCGGGGGCCACCTGGGCAGGCTCCGTCAGGCGCGCACGATCCTCGCCAGGATAGGCGCCGAAGCGCAGCCGTGTGCGGGTCGGCGGCGGCACCACGCCGACGGCCGAGAAGCCGGCCTGGTTGGTGTGCTCCTGGGCCAGCATCTCCATCAACGCGCGCAGGGCCGCCTTGGAGGCGCCGTAGGCGCCCCAGTGCGGCTTGGCATCGAGTCCCTCGGCGGCGAGCGTGAAGAGCAGCGTTCCGCGCGGCGCGGCGAACACCAGCGGCAGCAGGCTCTGGACCATCATGAAGACGCTGTGCACGTTGACCTGGAAGACGCGCGGCCAGAGCTGCGGGTCGTAGCTCGCGAGCGGCGCGAGTTCACCCAGCGCCGCGGCATTGAACAGCACGCCGTCCAGGCGCCCGAAGCGTTCGGCGAGCAGTTCGGCGACGGCCTGGTGATCGGCCAGCGTCGCGGCCTCCAGGTTGACCGGCGCCAGCACGGGCGGGGGGCCGCCCGCAGCTTCGATGTCATCGGCGATGCGCTGCAGGGCGCCGACATCGCGGGCCATCAGCACCACGATCGCGCCGGCCGCCGCGGCCGCCCGCGCCACGGCCTCGCCGATGCCGCGGCTCGCACCGGTCACGAGCAAGGTCTGGCCCGCGAGATCCACCGGCGGCACCTAGCTGAAGTCGCCGGCGCGCAGCACCGTGTCGCGTCGGTAGTTGAGATCGTCGAGCTGCGGATAGTCGAGCGTGTAGTGCAGGCCGCGGCTCTCTCGCCGCTTGAGCGCGGCGCGGATGATCAGCTCCGCGACCTGGACCAGGTTGCGCAGCTCGATGAGATCGCCCGTGACGCGGAAGTTGCCGTAGAACTCGCTGATCTCGGCGTGCAGCAGTTCCACCCGGCGCCGCGCGCGCTGCAGGCGCTTGGTGGTGCGCACGATGCCGACGTAGTCCCACATCAGGCGCCGCAATTCGTCCCAGTTGTGCGCGACCACCACTTCCTCGTCCGCGTCCGTCACCTGGCTCTCGTCCCAGGGCGGGATGTCGGCGACCGGCGCGAGGCTGCCGAGCGACTCCATGATCGAGCGCGCGGCGGCGTCGCCCAGCACCAGGCACTCGAGCAGCGAATTGCTCGCCATGCGATTGGCGCCGTGCAGGCCGGTGCAGGCCACCTCGCCGATGGCATAGAGGCCGGGCAGGGAGGTGCGGCCATGGGTGTCGGTCACCACGCCGCCACACAGGTAGTGCGCGGCCGGCACCACCGGAATGGGCTCGGCCGTCATGTCGATGCCGTAGCGCTGGCAGGCTTCGTAGACCGTCGGGAAGTGCTCGAGGATGAAGTCGCGCGGCTTGTGCGTGACGTCCAGGTAGACGCAGTCCAGGCCGAGGCGCTTCATCTCGTGGTCGATGGCGCGCGCGACGATGTCGCGCGGCGCGAGTTCGGCCCGTGGGTCGAACTTCGGCATGAAGCGTTCGCCGTTCTCCAGCAGCAGCACCCCGCCTTCGCCGCGCAGCGCCTCGGTGAGCAGGAAGGTCTTGGCCTGGGGATGGTAGAGGCAGGTCGGATGGAACTGCACGAACTCCATGTTGGCCACCGCGCAGCCCGCGCGCCAGGCCATGCCGATGCCATCGCCGGTCGCGACGTCCGGGTTGCTGGTGTAGAGGTAGACCTTGCCGGCGCCGCCGGTGGCCAGCACGCAGCAGCGCGCGGCGATGGTCTTCACTTCCTGGCGTTCGACGTCCAGCACGTAGGCGCCGATGCAGCGGTCCGGCACTCGCCCCAGCTTGCCGGAGCTGATGAGGTCGATGGCCATGTGTCGCTCGAGCAGCACGATATTGGGGTTCTCGCGCACGCGCTCGAGGAGCGTGGTCTCGATGGCGCGGCCGGTGGCGTCGGCGGCGTGCACCACGCGCCGGTGGCTGTGGCCGCCTTCGCGCGTCAGGTGGAACTCGACCGCGCCGGAGCGCGAGGTGCGGGTGCTGAAAGGTACGCCCTGGGACTGCAGCCACTCGATGCGTTCGCGGCCGTGGCGCACGATGAACTCCACCGCCTCGCGCCGGCAGATGCCGGCGCCGGCCACCAGCGTGTCCTCGATGTGGGACTCGATGGAGTCGGCGTGATCCATCACCGCCGACACGCCGCCCTGGGCATAGAGCGTCGCGCTCTCGCTCGCCTCGGTTTTGGACAACACCACCACGCGGTGGCGGGTGGCCAGCGTCAGCGCCAGCGACAGGCCGGCGGCGCCGCTGCCGATCACCATCACGTCGCAGCTTTCGGATCGAGTCATCGAGTGGGTCCAGGAGTGGAGCGGGGCGGCGCCGAAGGGGCGTCGCACGCCGGTCTACGCGCCGTCATGGCGGGCGGTTCACGCGCGAGCCGCACTTGCCAAATGCCGGGCCTGGCCCGATCCTGTCGGTCTCCGAACTTACCCAGCCAGAGATGGTCAACCGATCCGAGCGTGCGCCCAGCGCGGCCGTCATGATACAGGCATAGCGCGGCGATGGGCGACAGCATGACCGATACCGAACTGGTGGCTCGGGTACAGCAAGGTGACAAATCCGCGTTCGACCTGCTGGTGCGCCGGTACCAGCATCGCATCATCAAGCTGGTAGGGCGCTACGTGCGTGAACCGGCGGATGCGCAGGACGTTGCCCAGGATGCGTTCATCAAGGCCTACCGCGCACTGCCGAACTTTCGCGGCGAGAGCGCGTTCTATACCTGGCTCTACCGCATCGCGATCAACACGGCGAAGAACCACCTGGTGGCTGCCGCCCGGCGTCCGAGTGACATCGACCTGGGCAGCAACGAGGATGGCGAGCAGTTCGAGATCGAGGATCTCAAGTCCACGCTCGAAACGCCCGAAAGACTGCTGCTGACCGAAGAGATCCGTGAGACGGTGATTGATGCCATCGGCAAATTGCCAGAGGATTTGCGCACCGCGATCCTGCTGCGCGAACTCGACGGCATGAGCTACGAAGAAATCGCCACCGTGATGGCCTGCCCCATCGGCACGGTGCGGTCGCGCATCTTCCGCGCGCGCGAAGCCATCGACCTGAAACTGAAACCGTTGCTTCAAGATTGAGGTGCGGGACCATGAGTGACGAACAGATATCTGCGCTGGTCGACGACGCCCTGCCGCCGGACGAGACCGCGAGCGCGGTGGACCGGTTGCTGGGCGACGCGCAGGCGCGCGCCGCCTGGAGCCGCTACCACCTGATGGGCGCCGCCCTGCGCGAGTCCGCCCTCGACGGCGAACTGGCGCGGCGCGACGCGCCGCGGACCGCGACGGTCGTCCCCTTCCAGCGACCGGCGCCC
>JAIEQK010000170.1 GCA_019747795.1 Gammaproteobacteria bacterium
GGCCCTGGCCGCGCTGTGCGCGGCGGCGTTGGCCCTGCCTGGTGTTGCGCGCTCGGACGACGAGGGCGGCGCGCTCGGCGTGAGCTACGCCCACCATCGCGAGGGCCGGCGCGAGGTGTTCGGTTACAACGACGGCTTCGCGCCGCTGCGCGCCGATTCGTTGTTGGCCCACGGCGCGTTGACGCCGGCGCCGGACTGGCACGCGCGCCTCGACTTCGTGCAGGACACCTGGGCCGGCGCGACGCCGGTCACCACCCTGCCGCTCGCGGTGATGACGCCGCTGTCGGACCTGCAGCTGGTGTCGGGGGCGTCCGCCAGGCCCAGCACCGGACGGGTCGACGCGGCGTTGCTCGATGCCCAGTTCCGACCCTATGTGAACGTCGACGCGAATCCCTTCACGCCGCGCTACGCCAGTGATACGCGGGTGATCCACATGCTGACGGCGGCCTCGGCGGAAACGCGCAAGGAAGGTCGCGGCGCGCTAGATCACGAGTGGTCGAACGGCAGCGTGGGCCTCGGCGGCGGCGTGTCCGACGAGCCGGATTACCACGCGCGCTTCGTCGACCTGCACGCGCGCTTCGACTTCGATCAGAAGCGCGGCACCGTCACCCTGGGCGTCAATCGCGCCTGGTCGCGTACTGCGGTCACCTTGCCGGACTACTGGCTCGGCTGGGTGGACAGCAGCATCGGCGAGGCGCGCGGCGAGATTCGCGTGGCCGGTGAATATCCCAACGGCTCACCGCGCCTGGAAGTGCGCCGCGCGCGCCACGACTGGGGCCTGGATCTCGGTGTCAGCCGCGTGCTGACCCGCGGCACGCTGCTGGAATTCGGTCTCGCCTGGCGACTGGCCGAGGGCTATCTCGACAACAGCTACCGCGTGACCTCCTTCCTCACACGCGACACCACGCCGTCGCGCCTCGCGCTGGACGGTACGCCGCTCTACGGCGCGACCCTGTTCCATACCTACGAACAACGTCCCGGGCGGCGCGCGCAGTGGCAGTCACGGCTGGGCGTGGTGCAGGACCTGCGCGCGCTCGACGCGGCGCTGCACGCGAGCTACGGCTACTACCGCGATGACTGGAGCATCACCGCGCACACGCTGGAGCTGGAATGGCGCCAGGCGCTCGGGGCCGCCTGGACGCTCGCGCCGCGCCTGCGCTACTACGGCCAGAGCCAGGCGAACTTCTACACGCCCTTCGTCACCTGCGGCACGCAGCCCGGCCTCGCCTGCGCGCTGGCGCGTGGACGCTATTCCAGCGACTACCGCCTGGCGGCCTTCGGCGCGCTGACGCCGGGACTCGGACTCACCTGGCGCGTCGCGCCCGGTATCACGCTCGATCTCTCCGGCGAGTATTACCTGCGGCGCGAGAACCTCGCGCCGCGCGGCGGCGTCGGTGACTACGCGGATTTCGATCACTACCTGCTGAGCGCCGGGCTCGAGCTCGCCTTCGACGCGGTGATGCCCACGCATGCGCACGCCAGCCATGCGGACCACGGCGCGGCGCACCGCGCGCCGGCCGGTGTGCCCGACGCCCACGTGCTGGATCGCGCCGGCCAGTGGATGCTGGGCTACCGCTATCTCTACTCGAGCCAGTCGGGTGGCATGCGCCATGGTCGAGACGGCGCGGGCGATGCGACCATCGTATCGGCCGCGGGCTGCGACGCGCCGGGCTGCAACGTCAGGCCGCGCGACATGCGCATGCACATGCACATGCTGGACGTGATGGTCGCGGTTACCCCGCGACTGAGCGTCATGCTGATGCCGCAGTTCATGGACATGAACATGCGCCTCGCGCCGCTCGCGGGCAGCACGCCCGGCATCCACGCGAGTCATGATGGCCACCACACGGGGGGTGTGGGCGATCTGCAGGTCGGCGCGCGCTACACGCTGCATGCGCACGGCGCGCGGCGCGTGGCCGCGAGCCTCGCGCTCAGCGTGCCGACCGGCGAAGCGGATATTCGCCTGAACCCGGTGGCCGGGCACGATCACAACCCCGATCAAGTGCGACCCGCGGACTACCTGCACTACGGCATGCAGCTCGGCAGCGGCACCTGGGACCTGTTGCCGAGCGTGGTGTACACCGACGGCGCCGCGCGCTTCAGTTGGGGCGCGCGGCTCGCGGCCGTGACCCGCGTCGGGCAGCGCAACGCCGCCGGCTACGCCTTCGGCTCCCGACTGGAGACCTCGACCTGGGTGGGCGTCGATCCGCTGCCTGGCGTGACCTTCTCCCTGCGTGGACTGATGACCCTGCAAGGCAAGGTGCGCGGACGCTTCGACGGCCAGGTGGCGCGCGATCTCGCGAACGGCATCGCCACGCTCACACCCAACGCCATCGCAGGGCCGATGGACAATCGCGACAGCTACGGTGGCCGCTACTACGACCTGGGCCTCGGCGTGAGCGCGGCCTTGCCGCGCGGCTGGCTCGGCGGCGGACGCGTGTCCTGCGAATGGCTCGAGCCGGTGTCCCACGCGGTCAACGGTTACCAGCTTGCGCGCGACGGCGCGCTGAACGTCAGTTGGTCCATGATGTTCTGAGCGGGTGCGACATCCGGTCGCATTGCGTGGCGCGAGTGGCTGCCTTAGAACGCCCGCATGATGAAACGTCGCGATGTCCGCGCGCGCGTCGCCTGCGCGCTCGTTTGCCTGGGTATTGCTGTCACCGCTTCGGCGCACGTGCAGTACTACGACTTGAACCAAGGTCGCCAAATCGCCGACCTCACGCCCGCCGGCAAGAGCAAGTCGACGCGCGAATACGGGCAGAATCCGGCGGTGGCGGGCATCACCGGCCTCAATCGCCTGTCCGGGCGACCGCTCATGGACAAGCGCCTGTGGACCCGCACCTACCAGGTCACGACCGGCGCCGGCAGCTTCAGCGGCGTGAAGTACACACCGACGCTCAGCACCGCGACGGTCGACATCAACGACGTCAACGACTGGGGCTGGGCGGCCGGCACCCAACCCACGCTCGGCGATTCCCACGAGGCGAACTTCTTCAACTTCCGTCTCGAGCGCCGCGCCGACGTCACCATCACCTGGCTGGTGCACGACGGCCAGGGCAACTACGTCGACGGCGGTTTCTCGCTCTACGGCGGCGTGATGGTCTACCAGGGCCACGACGACGCGCGTGAAGCGCTGAACCCCGCCAGCGGCGTGCCGCCGGTGAAGCGCCAGTCGCCGCTCGATACCGGCACGGTGAAGGACGCGCAGGGCATCGCTTCGGCCTCGCGCAACACCGTCAGCAACGCAGTGCCTTACGTCGGTCAGTTCAACGCGCGCAAGAACTGGGGACAGACCAATCCCGCCGGCAACTGGAGCAACCTGCGCATCCTGAAGGTGGTGAACACGCGCAATCCGGCCGCGGGCTTCAGTCGCGTGTCGGCCGACACGCTGGAGACGCTCACCGTGCGCCTGCTGCCTGGGAACTACACCATCGTCGCGGGCGGCGCGCTCGGCGCGCAGGGCTTTGGCTCGGTCGCCGATTCGTTCGGCGTGTCCGGCTTGAAGGGGCGCCTGCGGTTTCGCGCCGTGGCGCGCTGACGGTGCGACATCAGGTCGCATTGTGGCCCGTGCTGGGCGCGGCAAGAATTCGCACCGGGACGAAGTAGCGCATTGCGCGGAGAGAGACCAGGGCCAATGAAGATGTCGTGTTCGATCGATTGCCTGCGCGCGGCCGTGGCCGCCACGCTTGCCGCCGTGAGTGTCGGCGCGCTCGCACACGTAGAGTATTACGACCTCAACCAGGGCGTGCAGGTCCGCGATCTGACAGCAGCGGGGCGCGTCGTCTCGACTGCGCAGTACGGCGCGAACCTGGCGTTCAGCGGCGCGGGCGCCACGGGCCTCGTCACGGCCTCCAATCGTCCGCTGACCGATCCTGGCAGCTGGACGAACGCGAATCAGATCACGACCTCGGTCGGCAGCTTTTCCGACGTGCAGTTCAGTGCCGCGCTCAGCACTGCCACCGTGCTGGTCAACGATGTCACCGACAACGGCTGGGGCGCGGGCACGCGCGCCGTGCTCGGTGATTCCCACCGGGTGGATTTCTTCAACTTCCGCCTGCAGCAACGCTCGACCGTGACCATCAGCTGGGAGGTGAGCGACGCGTTCGGCAATTTCTTCGACGGCGCGTTCTCGCTCTACGCCGGCGTGCTGGCCTACCAGGGCCACGACAACGCGCTCGACCAGCTGAATCCCAAGACCGGTTTCCCGCCCACACGCGTGCAGAACGCGCTCGACGCGGGCGGCGTCGTCGATGCCCAGGACATCGCGTCGGCCTTCCGCAATACGCGCACCAACACGGTGGACTACGCCGGCCAGTTCAACGCGCTGAACGACTGGGGCCAGTCGGACAGCGGCGGCCGCTGGAGCAACATCGATTTCCTCGCGGCGGCGAACGCCAACAACCCGTCCGCCGGCTTCGCCACCACAGCCGCCGGCACGCGCGAGACGCTCGTCATCGATCTCGACGCGGGCCACTACACCATCGCCGCTTCTGGCGCGCTCGGCGCGGTGGGCTTCGGCGCGGTCGCGCCCAGCTTCAATCTCAGCGGTCTGCGCGGAAGGCTCGAGTACCGCGCGCAGGCGGCGACCCCGGCCCCTGTACCGCTGCCGGCGCCGGCAGCGCTGTTCGGCGTCGCGCTCGCGGCGCTGACGACACGCCGTCGCAGGCGCGCGCGGCACTGACGAGGTTTGCAAGGACGAACGCGGCGACCGTGAGGCGCCGTGTACGGGAGCGTGTGTCCCGCGGAATTCAACAGAAGGGAGATTTCATATGGGCAAGATGCTGAAGTCGCTCAGCCTGGCCATGCTGGTCACGGCGAGCAGCGGTGCGTTCGCGCACCAGACCTACAACCTGACCGGCGTCAACGTCGGGCTCGGCAACAGCATCAACAACACCGACGGCGTGTCGAACATCGGCGGCTACGCGCCGGTCGGCGTCGGCGGCCGCGTGGCGGGTGCAGCGAACGCGAACATCCCCGGCACCGGCGGTCTGCCGACCGACTACGTCGGCGCGCTGCCCTACAACGTCTACCTCGGGCATCACGATTCGACCGTCGCCGGCACCACCACCCGTACCGGCACCACCGGCAGCGGCCCTACCCAGGCCAACACGCTGTGGCGTGCCTATGCCGTGCAGGATGCGTCGGCCGTGTGGGGCAGCCTCATTCCCGACATCGGCAGCAGCCATCCCTACATGGCCGTCGGCGCGAACTCGTGGCAGGTCGGCAGCACCGCCGGCGGGCTCGACTACGCGCTGCTGCACGCCAGCACCGGCAGCAACGACAACGCGCAGAACGTGACCACCGCGCCGGCGACGGTCGGCAAGATCTACCAGATAGACATCACGCTCGTGCGCGACACGCTGTACGACGCCGAGAACGATCCGAACGCGCTGCTCGACATCGCGCTCTACCGCGGCGCCGACGAATCCGCCACCGCCAGCCGTACGGCAGCCTTCGATCCAAATGCCAGCGGCGTGCAGGGCTCGGACCTCGGCACCGGCGGCGTGAATGGCCGCAAGCTGCTGTGGACCGCCAGCCAGAGCGCGACCACCGACGTGCTGAGCTTCTCGCTCATCATCGACTTCGCCGAGTGGCAGAAGACCGACGCGCTGGAAGGCGCGTTGAACGATGGCCTGGCCGGCTTCTACACCATCGTCATCGGCGCCCACGGCGGCGCGGCCAACGGTGGCCTGGCCTACACGCTGACCACGCGCTCGTTCACCAACGATGCGCCGGCGCCGGTGCCGCTGCCTGGCGCGGTGTGGCTGCTGGGCTCGGCGCTCGCAAGTGCGGGCGCGATGTTCACGCGCCGCAAGGCCTGACTCTCGCCGCGGTTCTCGGGTGTGCCCGCGAACCGCGGAATTCCTCTACGTTCGGAGAACGCTCATGCATCACCCCATCCGCACCCTGGCCGTGGTCGCGCTGCTCACTGCGACGGCCCGGCCGGCTCTGGCCCACGTCGACTATTTCGACATCGGCGCCGGCCTGTTCCTGGATCCGAACGGCCTGTCCTTCGACGACGGTTTGTTCAATTCCTATGGCTGGTTCGAAGGCACCAAGTCCACGCTCGGCGACAGTCACGATCTCGCCGGCGGCCGCTTCTACAGGTTCACCCTCGCTTCGGCGGCGCGGGTCACCATCACCTTCACCGATCTGAACGGGCAGGGCGCGCTCAACCCGGCGCTGTCGCTCTATGCGGGCCTGCTGCCGGACGAGGCGCACGACAGCGCGGCCTTCGATCCGCTGAACCCCTCGCATTTCGTTCCCGGTCCGCCGCCGCACGTGGTCAAGGATCCCTCGCCAGTGGACAACGGCGTGACCACCGACGCCAATGGCAATGTCTCGCCGTTCCGCGACACGGTGAACATCACCTTCAACGGACAGTTCGACGCGCTCGGGGACTGGAGCATGGCGAATGCGACCAACGACTGGGCGGTGATCCGCTACCTGACCCATGTCGGTCCGAACGGCGGCAACAGCGTGTCCCTGGTCGAGTACCTGCTCGCCGCCGGCGACTACACCATCGCCGCCGGCGGCGGTTGGGACAGCGAGTTGCTGAGCGTGAGCGACCTGCCCGGGCGCCTGACCTTCAGTGCCGCGCCGGTGCCTCTGCCCGGCATGGGGGTGCTGTTCGGTGGGGCGGTGGTGGCGATGCTGGCGCGACGGCGAATGTAGGTCGGATTTCAGTCCGACATTTCTTCGTAGGTCGGGCTTCAGCCCGACATTCGGTCCCAGGGCTTCAGTCGAGGTTCGGGAACGAATGTCGGACTGAAGTCCGACCTACAAGGTCTTCTGACGCGCCACCAGCGCCGCGCCCACCACCATCGACGCGGCGAGCATCAGCACGCCGGGCGCGGTGCCGCCGGTCGTGTCTTTCAGGTAACCGATGGCGTAGGGCCCGACGAAGCCCGACAGGTTGCCGAAGGAATTGACCAGCGCGATGCCGCTCGCCGCCGCCGCGCCCTGCACCAGCGCCGTGGTGAGCGACCAACTCATGACCAGCGCGCACAGCACGCCACAGGCGCCCACCGTCAGTGCGAGCAGGGCGAGGCCGGTGTGCTGCGCGAGCGGCACGCTGGCCGCGAGGCCCACCGCGCCCAGCAGCGCTGGGATCACGGTGTGCCAGCGGCGTTCGCCGTGCTGGTCCGAATGGCGCGCCACCAGCACCATCGCCACCGCCGCGGCGGCGAAGGGCAGGGCGGTGACCAGGCCGATGTCGAGCGCGCCGCGAAAGCCGAGATCCCGCACCAGCGTCGGCAACCAGAAGTTGAGGCCGTAGAGGCCCATGACGAAGGCGAAGTACACCGCCGCCATGCGCCACACCGCCGGGCGACGCAGACCGTCGAGCGCGTGCGCTGGCGCGTCGGACCGTTGTTCGGCCTCGAGCGCGGCCGTGAGCCGCGCGCGCTCCGCGTCACTGAGCCAGCGCGCGTCGGCGATGCGGTCGTCGAGCAACGCGAGCGCGCAGAGTCCCAGCAGCACGGACGGCAGGGCCTCCAGCAGGAACAGCCACTGCCAGCCGGCCAGGCCGCGCACGCCGTCGAAGTGCTCCAGCAGCCAGCCGGACAGGGGCGCGCCGATCACGCTCGCGAGCGGCACCGCGGTCGCGAACAACGCCGTGACCCGCGCGCGCCGCGCTGCCGGGTACCAGTAGGTGAGATAGAGGATGATGCCGGGAAAGAAGCCGGCCTCGGCCGCGCCCAAGAGGAAGCGCAGCACGTAGAACTGCGTCGGCGTCGTCACCCACAGCGTGGCGGCGGACAACAGGCCCCAGGCGACCATGATGCGCGCGATGGTGCGTCGCGCGCCGAAGCGGTGGAGCGCGAGATTGCTCGGAATCTCGAACAGGAAGTAGCCGATGAAGAACACCCCGGCGCCCAGGCCATACACGGTCTCGCTGAAGCCGAGCGCATCCAGCATGGTCAGCTTGGCGAAGCCGACGTTGACGCGATCGAGGTAAGCACACACGTAGCAGGCGAAGAGAAACGGCACCAGCCGCCAGGTGACGCGGGCGTAGAGTTGATCGTCGTTCAGCGGCACGCCGCGTATTCCCCCGAATCCTTGTAGGTCGGACTTACACCCGACATTCGTTTCCAGAGCCCCTATCGAAGCGGTGCAAGAATGTCGGACTGAAGTCCGACCTACAAGGTCCGCGAGCTTCGATGGTCGTTGGAATGTCGGACTGAAGTCCGACCTACAAAAAAAACGCCGGCGCTAGGGCCGGCGTTTCGGTAAGGCCGGAGCCTCTGCTCAGGCCGCGTTGGCCGGCGTCATCACCGCCTTTACCTCGAGGAACTCCTCGAAGCCGAACTCGCCCCACTCGCGGCCGTTGCCGGACTGCTTGTAGCCGCCGAAAGGCGCGTGGAAGTCGAGGCCCGCGCCATTCACGTGCACGTTGCCGCAGCGCAGACGGTTGGCGACGTTGGCGACCCGCTCGGGATCGCTGCCGGACACGTAGCCGGACAGGCCGTAGACCGTGTCATTGGCAATCGCGATGGCTTCCTCGTCGTCCTTGTAGGGCAGCATGCACAGCACCGGTCCGAAGATCTCCTCGCGCGCGATGGTCATGTCGTTGCGCACGTTGGCGAAGATGGTCGGCTTGACGAAGTAGCCCTTGTCGATGCCCTCCGGCAGGCCGGGACCGCCGGCGACCAAGGTCGCGCCTTCCTCGATGCCCTTCTTGATCAGCGCCTGGATCTTGTCGAACTGCACCTTGCTGACCACAGGTCCGATGGTCGAATCCTTCATCTTCGGATCGCCCACGTTGACGTTGGCGATGGTCGCCTTGGCGATGGCCACCGCCTCGTCATGCAGTTTGGCCGGCA
Source organism: Gammaproteobacteria bacterium (assembly GCA_019747795.1). Classification (GTDB taxonomy): domain Bacteria; phylum Pseudomonadota; class Gammaproteobacteria; genus JADJYF01. The sequence continues at coordinate 8,826 of JAIEQK010000170.1, forward strand.
CCAGCATGCGGCTCGGCGCGTTACAGGACTGGCCCGAGTTCACCATCATGCCCTGTACGCCGCCGCCGACCGCGGTCTTGAGATCGGCGTCGTCGAGAATGATGTTGGCCGACTTGCCGCCCAGTTCCTGCGCCACGCGCTTGACGGTGTCCGCGGCGGCCTTGGCCACCAGGATGCCGGCACGGGTCGAGCCGGTGAAGGACATCATGTCGACGTCGGGGTGGGAGGAAAGCGCGGTGCCGACCCCGGCGCCGTCACCGTTGACCAGGTTGAACACACCGGCAGGCACGCCGGCCGCATGCATCACCTCGGCGAAGATCGCGGCATTCAGCGGCGCGACCTCGGAGGGCTTCAGCACCATGGTGCAGCCGGCGGCAAGCGCCGGCAGAACCTTGCAGGCGATCTGGTTTATAGGCCAGTTCCACGGCGTGATGAAACCGCACACGCCGACCGGCTCGCGCCGCAGGGTGATGTTGCCGCGACGCTCCTCGAACTCGTAGTTCTTCAGCACTTCGATGGCGGTGTTCAGATGGGCCGGACCCATGGCGGCCTGGGCGGCCTTGCACAGCCAGATGGGCGCGCCCATCTCGGCCGAGATGGTCTCGACCATCTCCTGGTAGCGCTCCTTGTAGGCGGCGCCGATGCGCTCGAGCAGCGCGATCCGCTCCTGGCGGCTGGTGCGTGAGAAGCTCACGAAGGCCGCCTTGGCGGCGGCCACGGCCTTGTCGACGTCCTGTGCGTTACCGAGGGCGATCTGCCCGATCACTTCCTCGGTCGCCGGGTTGATCACGTCGAGCTTGTTGGGGGCGGTCGGCTCGACCCAGGCACCGTTGATGTAGAACTTGAGGCAATGCTGCATGTAGGACTCCTGACAGTGATGAAGCGGCAGCTTCGTATGAAGGCGCCGCAGCGTGAATCATCACTGGGAGACATTGCGACTGGATGAGAGTTGCATATTTGACGTGTCGGTCGGGCAGCGGAAATAACCTCACGAAGAGCCCGCCAATACCGACGGGGATCGAGCGCCCTCAGTGCGGCGCCTCGCGCGGCGCGAGCAGCGCGGTGAAGGCCGAGGCCGACATCGCGGCCGCGTGGAAATAGCCCTGGAAGGCGTCACAGCCCCAGCCGCGCAGCATCTCCAGCTGTTCACGCGACTCCACGCCCTCGGCCAGCACCGCGAGCCGCATGCTGTGGCCGAGGTCGACGATGGCGTGCACGATGGACGCGGCCTGCGCGTCGTGCAGCAGGTCGGCGACGAAGCTGCGGTCGATCTTGATCTTGCCGATGGGAAACTGGCGCAGGTGCTGCAGGCTCGAGTAGCCGGTGCCGAAGTCATCGATGGCGAGCGTGAGGCCGAGCGCGCGCAACGCCTCCAGGGTCGCGACGGTCTCGGCGCCGTGGCGCATGATGGCGCTCTCCGTCAGTTCGATTTCGAGCAGGGATGGGTCCAGGCCGGTCTCGGCCAGGATCTGTTCGACCTTGCGCACCACGCCCCGCTCGCGGAACTGCACGGCGGAGAAGTTGACCGCTATCGGCATGGGCGCGAAGCCCGCGTCGCACCAGGCCTGCGCCTGGCGGCAGGCCTCGCGCAGCACCCAGTCGCCGAGCGAGATCACGAGTTCGTAGTCCTCGGCGATGGGGATGAAGCCGTCCGGGTAGATGAGGCCCCGCTCGGGATGCCGCCAGCGCACCAGTGCCTCGGCACCGGCCACGCGACCGTCGCTGAGCGAGACCTGCGGCTGGTAATGCACGACGAGCTCGCCGAGCTCGAGGGCGCGGCGCAGCTCGGTGGTGAGCGTCAGGCGGTTCTGCTCCCGTTCGTTCATCGAGGCGAGGAAGAACTGGAAGGTCTTACGCCCGCTGTTCTTCGCGTGGTACATGGCCGCGTCGGCGTTCTTCAACAGCGCGTCCACCGAGTCGCCGTCGTCGGGATAGAGGCTGAGCCCCACGCTCGGCGTCACCACCAGTTCGACGTTGGCGATGGTGTAGGGCTGCGAGACGCATTCGATGAGCTTCTCCGCGACGTGGGAGACTTCGCCCGAGTCGTGTACGTTCGGCAGCAGGAGCACGTATTCATCGCCCGCGTAACGACACACCGTGTCGCTCTCGCGGGTGATCTCGCGCAGGCGGCGCGCCACCGCCTGCAGCAGCAGGTCGCCGACGTGATGCCCGAGCGAATCGTTGATCTGCTTGAAGTGATCGAGATCGACGAAGGCCACGCCGACCTTGGTACGCTGGCGGCGCGCGGTGCTCAATGCCTGCTGCAGGCGATCGCGGAACAGGGTGCGGTTCGGCAGGCCGGTCAACGCGTCGTGGTGGGCGATGAAGCGCACCCGCTCGTCGGACTCCTTGCGTCCAGTGATGTCCTGGGTCAGGCACAGCAGGCGCTGGGGCAGGCCGTCGCCGTCCATCTCGACGTCGCCCTTGCCCTGCAGCCAGTGGATGCTGCTGTCCGTCCACACCACGCGGAACTCGATGTCCACGGACTCGTGACCGGCGAGGCACAGCCGCACGGCGTCGTCGAACAGCGGCCGGTCGTCCTCGTGCACCACCGCGCGGAAGGCGGACTGGTCGATCCGCGGCGGCAGCCCGGCGCGGCCGATCTGGCGGGCAAGGATTTCGCTGATCTCGACCTGGTTGCCGCGCACGTCCCACACCAGCATGCCGACCCCGGCGAAGGTCTGCGCCAGCCGCTCGCGCTCGCGGCTTGCGCGCAGCGCGTTCTCGCTCTGCACCAGCGAGGAGATGTCGCGCTGGATGCCGACCAGGTAGCGGTGGCCGGCCTCCTGCTCGTCCAGCGGGTAGATCGACAGCTCGTTCCAGAACAGCGTGCCGTCCTTGCGGTAGTTGCGCAGCAGCACGCGTTCCTCGCGCGCCTCGCGCAGCGCGGCGCGCAGCCGTACCAGGCCGCCCTGGGTGGTGTCGTCACCCTGCAGGAAGCGCGCGTCCCTGCCCAGCACCTCCTCGGGTCCGTAGCCGGTGATCTCTTCGAAGGCGCGATTGACGTAGACCAGCGGGTGGTCCTCGCCGTCCGCCCTGGTGATCAGGATGCCGTCGGAACTCGAGTCGAGCGCGCGCGCCTGCAGGTTGATCAGCCGTTCGCGCGCCTTGCGCAGCGTGATGTTCTCGTGCGCGATGACGAAGCAGCGTTCACCCTCGCCGTCGAACGGCGTGACGGTGACCGAGAACCAGCGCGTCTCCTCGCGCGAGTCGCACGGATACTCCTGCTGATAGGCCGGGCAGCGGCCCTGCATCACCTCGCGCAGACCATGCAGGAACTCACCGGCGAGATCATCGCCGCCCGCGTGCGCGCGGCGCACCGTGGCCAGGTAGTCGACGCCCAGGCCGCAGGTCAGCAGGTCGCCTTCGTTGGTCTCCATGAACTCGCGCCATGCACGGTTCACGGCGATGATCACGCCCTGCGCGTCGATCACGCACACGTGCATGGGCAGCGCGTCGAGCGTCGAGCGGATGAAGCGCTCAGACGCCTGCAGGCGTTGGGCGCCCGCCGCGAGTTCGGCCTGCGCGCGGCGGATGTCGGTGTTGTCGATGAAGGTCAGAACGGCGCCCTTGCGCGCGCCGAGCTCGTCGATGTACGGCACGGCCTCCAGCACGTAGCTCGTCTCGCCGCAGAATTCGCGCTGCACCACCGTGCCGTTGGCCACCACGCCCTCGAGCTGGGCGCGCAGGTCGGTGAGGTCGAGCGGGGTGGGCAGCGCCAGCAGGCTCTCGCCGATCGCCGTCGGCGAGAGCTGGAAAATGCGCGCCGCGGGCGCGTTGTAGAGCATCAAACGCAGGTACTCGTCCAGCACCAGCTGGGGATAGCTCAGGCTGTCCTTGACGTTGCGCAGGTCCGCGTAGGCGCGCACCAGCTCGCGGGTCTTGGTCTCGAGTTCCTCGTTGACCGTGGTCAACTCTTCGTTGGTCGACTGCAGCTCTTCGTTCGAGGTCTCCATCTCCTCGTTGGTCGACTGCAGTTCCTCGTTGGCCGAGGTCAGCTCCTCGTTCAGTGACTGCAACTCTTCGTTGCTGGTCTCGAGTTCCTCGATCACCGCGTGCAGGTGTTCGCGGGTGGCGGTGAGCTGGTCCTCCAGCGCCTGGACATGGGCCGGATCGGCGACGCCGGCCTGGCTCGCCGCCGGATCGCGCTTGCGGCGCCGCCGTTCCACCGGCTGGAAGGTGACCAGGAAGGCGGGCGGCGAGCCGGTCTCAGGCGGGAGTGCGATCACGCCGAGCTGCAGAACCGCCCGCGAGCCGGCCGGCCGATGCAGATGGCGCGCCGACGTGTCCCGTTCGCGCAGCACCTTCAGCACCATGGTGTGGATCTCGGAGCGCAGCCCCGGCTCGGCCAGGGCCGAGAGATTCATGCGTGGCTCGCCGGGACGCATCTTCAGGAACGGCGTGACGTCGCCGAGCACCAGCTCGACGTTCAAGGCTTCGTCCACCACCACCGCGCCGGGCAGCAGCTGGCGCTGCAGCGCGTCCAGCACGCGGTCGGAGAGCGGGCGGCGCGGACGCGCCGGCTGGCGCTCCGCGCGAAAGCGCTGCGTCTCGAAGTTGTCCCGTTCGACCAGCGGCAGTTCCGCCGCGACTTCGTTGCGGCGGTAGATGCGGGCGTGCTCATCGATGGCGCTGAACAGGCCGTCCTGCTGATAGGGGGTCTCCGCCCGGCCCAGGAACAGCGCGCCACCGGCGCGCAGCGCCGCGTGGAAAGTGCGCAGCAGGCGCGCCTGCGCCTCGGGCTTGAAATAGATGAGCACGTTGCGGCAGGTGACCAGGTCGAGGCGCAGGAAGGGCGGGTCGCGCATCAGGTTGTGCGCGGCGAACAGGATGCTGTCGCGCAGCGGCTTGGTCACCTGCACCTGGTCGCGCAGGTGGCTGAAATAGCCGTGCACGTGCTCGGTCAGCAGGCCGAGCATTTCGTCCTGCGCATACAGGCCGCGTCGCGCGCGCGCCAGCGCGTCGCTGTCGACGTCGGTGGCGAAGAGCTGCAGGCGGTGCCTGCGCCCCTGGCGCTTCATCGCTTCGAGAAACAGGATGGCGATGGAGTAGGCCTCTTCGCCGGTCGCGCAGCCGGCCACCCACACGCGGATGTCGTCGCGCTCGTCCTTGCCGCGCACGATGTCGGCAACCACCTCGGCCAGCGCATTGAAGGACTCGCTCTCGCGGAAGAACGAGGTCACCGAGATCAGGATCTCCTGCGACAGGCGCTGCACCTCGGGCGCATGACGCTGCAGCAGCGCGCAGTACTCTTCGGGAGTCGCGCAGGACGTGGCGACCATGCGACGCCGCACGCGGCGCGCGACGGTGGTGTCTTTGTACTGGTTGAAGTCGATGCCGGTCTGGTTGCGCACCAGCTCGAAGATGCGCTGGAACACGTCCTGCTCGTCGCCGCGCTGGCCGAGGTCATGGCTCGAGCCGAGATCGGCGAGCCCCGCGAGATGGCGCGCGATGCCTTCCGGCGTCAGCACGAAGTCCACGCAGCCGGAGTCGGCGGCCGCACGTGGCATGCCGCCGTACTTGGCCGACTCGAGGTCCTGCGCGTAGGTGATGCCGCCGGCGGCGCGCACCGCGCGCACGCCACGCGCGCCGTCCGAGCCGGTCCCGGACAGCACCACGGCGATGGCGCTCTCACCCATCTCCTCCGCGAGCGAAGTGAAGAAGATGTCGATGGAGGGTTTGGGCGTGCCCGGCGCGGTGGCCTCGGCCAGGCGGAACACGCCTTCTTCGAGCCGCACGTTCCAGCGCGCCGGCGTGACGTGAATGACATTGGCGATGGGGGCGGCACCGTCCTCGAGTTCACGCACGTCGAGCCGCGTCTCGCGCGCGAGCAGTTGCACCAGCATGCTTTGGTGGGTAGGGGAGAGATGCTGGACGATGACGTAGGCGAAGGGGCCCTGCGCCGGCAGTTCGGCCACCAGCGCGCGCAGGGCCTCGAGGCCACCCGCCGAGGCGCCGATGCCGACCACGCTGGGTTGCGCGTCGTCCTCGTCCGCAACCATGCGCGGCGTCTCGGTCTCTGCGGCCGGCACTGGCGGCGGCCCGCGCCGGCCGTTCCGGGCGCGGGCCGCCGGTCGTCCCGCGAGCTGCTGGTCTCCGTCCTTGGCCATGACCTTATACCTGCCATCTATGGAGCGCCCAGTCGAACCCCGAGGCTGCGGCGGCGCGCGAAATACCCACGCTCGATTCAGATTAAACCGATCTCACGTGTGATTGTTATCACAAGAGCGAGGGCCTTCCAACCGATGGAAGTCGATTGAATCGCTGATGACCTGCCTTGGCTGTCGTGTGCTCGCCTGGCTGTGGCTTCACCCGGGCAAGCGCGATTGGCCTACACTGCCATGCTGACCGAGGGGAGCCGGAACATGACTGATCTCATGCGACTCGGCGTTGCCGAGCAGGCGCGCCTGCTGCGCCGTGGAGAGGTGTCGCCCGCCGAGATGGTGGACGCGGCCATCGCCGCCATCGAGCGGCAGAACCCGGCGCTGAACGCCGTGGTCCAGCCGATGTACGACGTCGCGCGCCGCGCGCTTCGCGACCTGCGCGGCGACGAACCCTATGGCGGCGTGCCCTTGCTGCTGAAGGACATGTGCGCCGAGTACGGCGGCACGCCGCTGCGTGAAGGCTCGCGTTTCCTCGACGGCTACGTCTCGCCCCACGACAGCGAACTAGTGGCGCGCCTGCGCCGCGCGGGCTTCATCGTGGTGGGCAAGACCAACACACCGGAGTTCGCCTCCAAGCCCACCACCGAATCCGAACTCTATGGACCGGCGCGCAATCCCTGGGACCTGACCCGTTCGCCCGGCGGTTCTTCGGGGGGCGCAGGCGCGGCGGTGGCGGCCGGCATGGTGGCCGTGGCGCATGCCAACGACGGCGGCGGCTCGACGCGCATTCCGGCCTCGGTGTGCGGCCTGGTCGGCCTCAAGGCCACCCGCGGACGCAATCCGCTGGGTCCCGATCTCGGCGACGCCGGCGGCGCGGGCCTCATCTCCGAACACGTGGTCACGCGCAGCGTGCTGGACACCGCGCTGCTGCTGGACGTCACCGCCGGGCCCGACCTCGGCGCGCCGCATTTCCCGCCGCCGCCCCGGCGCGCCTGGGCGGCCGAGGTCGGCACGGCCCCGGGCCGGCTGCGCATTGCCTTCAGTGACGAGTGCCTGACGCCGACCACGGTGCATCCCGACTGCCGGCGCGCGGTGCGCGACATCGCCGCGCTGTGCGCGGACCTCGGCCACGAAGTGGTGGAGGCGAAGCCCGAAGTCGACGCGAGCCGTTTCAACGAGCACTTCACCACGCTCTGGCTCGGCATGGTCGGCTGGATGATTCGCGACTGGAGCCAGCGGCTCGAACGCGAGCCGGCACCGGAGTACTTCGAGCGGCACACGTGGAAGATGATCCAGTACGCGGGCGAGCTGAAGGCCGCCGATTTCCTGCTCGCGCTCGCCGCGCTGCAGAAGCTGACGCGCGACATCGCGCCGTTCTTCACTCACCACGACGTGTGGCTGACGCCGACCCTGCCGGAGCCGCCCGTGCCGCTCGGCTGGTTCGACTACGATCGCGCCGCGCCCCACCAGGCCACCGAGCGCATGGAACGCTTCCCGCGCTTCACCGCCATCGCCAACGTGACCGGCCAGCCCGCGATGTCGCTGCCGCTGTGCTGGAACGAGGCCGGTCTGCCCATCGGCATACAGATCATGGGGCGCTTCGCCGACGAGGCCACGCTGTTCCGCCTTGCCGGGCAGCTCGAGGCGGCGCGGCCCTGGGCGCAGAGGTGGCCGCGCTCCGCTTGAGCGCCACGGTTTGCGCTGGCGCAAGAACCCGGGCGCGGCGCGCCCGTAGAGTCTCCTGACGAACGCCCCCGGCAGGAGCCTCGCGATGATCGCCATCACTCACACCTCGACCCCGGGGCCGTCGCGGCTGCGCACGGTGTGGCGCGCGCTGCGCCCGCCGTTCCTGCTGCTGACTCTGGTGTGCGTAGTGCTCGGCGTGGCGCTGGTGCACGGTGCCGGTCCGAAGCTCGCGGCCGTCGACGTGCTGTGGGTGCTGCTCGGCGCGCTGGCCGCGCACGGCGCGGTCAATCTCCTGAACGAGTACCACGATGCGCGCAGCGGTCTCGACCAGCACACCTGCCGCACGCCCTTCAGCGGCGGTAGTGGCGCGTTGCAGGACGATCCCGCGGGCCTGTCCGCGGTGCGCGCCGCGGCCTGGCTGCTGCTCGGCCTGACCCTGCTGGTGGGCCTGTGGGCGCTGCATCGTGGCGGCGTGCTGCTGCTGCCCATCGGTCTCGTCGGCGTGGCGCTGGTGCTGTGCTACACGCCGACCTTGAATCGTCACCCCTGGCTGTGCCTGGCGGCGCCCGGCCTCGGCATCGGCGTGCTGGTGGTGCTCGGTACGGTCGCGGTGCTGGCGGGGAGACTCGATGTGCGCACGCTCCTGGTCGCGCCGATCGCCGGGCTGCTCGGCAGCGCGCTCCTGCTCGCCAACCAGTTTCCGGACATCGAGGCGGACCGGCGTGTGGGACGCCGCCATCTCGCCATCAGCCACGGGCGCGCGGCGGCGCGGCGCGTCTACGCGGCTCTCGCCCTGCTGGCGGCGCTCGCACTGCTCGCCGGCGCGCTCTTCGAGATACTGCCGGGGAGCGCGTGCCTCGCGCTGCCCGCGCTGGCGCCCATGGCCTGGGCCTGGCGCGGGCTCGGCTTGCCCAACGCCGATGCCGCGCGGCTCACGCCCTACCTCGCCGCGAATGTCGCGGCGGTGCTGCTCACGCCACTGGTGCTCGCCGTCACGCTCTGGTGAGGGTACTCACCAGGGATGCAGCCGCACGGGCAGCGCGCTGTAACCATGAATGATGTTGGAGCAGACGCGTCGCGGCTCGCCCATCACCTCGACGTGACGGAAGCGCTTCAGGATCTCTTCCCACGCGACCTGCAGCTGCAGCTCACCCAGGCGATAGCCCACGCAGTGGTGGGTGCCGAAGCCGAAGGACAGGTGACGGCGCGGATTGTCGCGATCGATGATGAAATCCTCGGGCGCGGTGATGTCGCGCGCGTCGCGATTGCCCGAGATGTACCACATCGCGATGCGATCGCCGGCCTTGATCTCGGCCTCACCCAGGCGGAAGTCCTGCACCGCGGTGCGCGCCATGTGCGAGATGGGCGTCTGCCAGCGGATGATCTCCGGCACCATGCTCGCGACCAGCGCCGGGTTGGCCCGCAGCTTGTCGTACTCGGCCGGATAGCGGTTCAGCGCGATCACGCCGCCGGTGAGCGAATTGCGCGTGGTGTCATTGCCGCCGACGATGAGATTGATGAGATTGCCGAGGAATTCGCCGGGGCTCAGGTTCCTGGTGCCCTCGGACTGGATCATGAGCGACAGCAGGTCGCTGCGCGGCTTGCCTGTCGCGCGTTCCCGCCACAGTTCGGCGAAGGTCGCGAAGCAGTCTTCGAGTTCCTGGCGACGCCCTTCCCACGAGTCGACGATGCCGAAGCCCGGCTCGCTCACCGCGACGTCCGACCAGCGGGTCAGCAGGCGGCGCTTCTCCCACGGAAAGTCGAACAGCATCGCGAGCACCTGGGTGGTCAGCTCGATGGACAGGCGCTCCACCCAGTCGAAGGTCTCGCCCACCGGCAGGTCGTCCAGGATCGCGCCGCACAGTGCACGGATGCGCGCTTCCATCTCGCGCACGCTGGCGCGCGCGACGATGGGCGCGATGGCCTTGCGCTGCGCGGTGTGCACGGGCGGATCGGTGGACTGGAACATGCGCGCGTCCACACCGTGGCTGCGGAACATGGTGTCGTAGCCGAGGATGTGACCGCCGAGCTCATAGCTGCAGGACACCCGCGTGTCGTCGGCATTGACGGTCACGATGTCCTGGTAGCGCGTGATGGACCAGTAGGGGCCGTAGGCGCTCCGCGCGCACCAGTGCACCGGCGCTTCCTCGCGGAGCCGCGCGAAGTAGGGGCCGATGACATCGTCCTGGTACAGGCGCGGATTGCTGACGTCGATCTCGTCGAGCGGCACCGCGTAGGGATCGGGGTGGGTGGTCATCGCAGGTCTCACGGAATTCAGCGCATTGTAGGTCGGACTTCAGTCCGACCTACAATGCAGGGCTTCGCTAACTGCTCTGGCATCGAATGTCGGGCTGAAGCCCGACCTACAGGCGTGGCGATTACGCCAACTGCCTGCCTCGCACCAATCTCCCCGGCAACGCCCCCGTATGCTCGCCCTGCTCGAAGGTCACCTGGCCGCGCAGCATGGTGAGCTGGTAGCCGCTCGCGCGCTGGATCAGACGCTGCCCCGCGGCCGGCAGGTCGTAGACCATCTCCGGCGAGGGCAGGGCGATGCGCTCGAGGTCGATGAGATTCAGATCCGCGCGCAGGCCCGGCGCGATGAGGCCGCGATCGGCGAAGCCGTAGAGCAGGGCGGTGTCGCGGGTCTGCATCTTCACCGCCTGTTCGAGCCCGATGCGCGGGCCGCGGGCGCGGTCGCGCACGAAGTGCTGGAGCAGGTAGGTGGGTGCGCTCGCGTCGCAGATCATGCCGCAGTGCGCGCCGCCGTCGCTGATGCCCAGCACGGTGTTCGGGTGCAGCATCATCTCGCGCGCGACGTCGTAGTTGCCCGCGGCATAGTTGAACAGCGGCGAGTAGAGGAAGTTGCGCCCGTCGTTCTCGAGCAGCAGGTCGTAGGCCGCCGCTTCCGCGCTCACGCCGCGGCGTGCGGCGACGGCCACCACGCTGCGCTCCGGTGCCGGCTCATACTCGGGCGGCGTGCCGAGCACGAAGATGCGCTCGTAGTCGCGCACCGGCGACTGCATGGCCTTGCCTTCCATGAACAGGAGCCGCAGCAGGCGGGCCGGCCGCGGCCCGGTCTCGGCGAGGATCGCGGCGCGCACCTCGGGCTTGCGCATCTCGGCCACGCGCGCGGCGAGCGGCAGGTGGGCGAGCGTGCGATAGCTCGGGCGACCGGTGAAGGGATGGGTGCCCTCCAGGCACATCAGGACGCCGGGCGGACGAATGGCCACCTGCGGAAAGATACCCGGCCGGCGCTCGGCGTGGGCCAGCAGGCGCCGCCACTGCGTGGGATCGTCGTCGTTCTGCACGCAGGCGAAGGTCACCTTGCAGCCCGCGCGATCGATGATGTGGTCCATCCACGCGAGTTCGTCCTGTTCGGGTGCCAGGTCGGACGCCACCTCGAACACCGCGCCGCCCGCTTCACCCATCGCGTCGGCGATGGTGACGAGTTCCAGCGCATCGGCGTTGGTGCCGGGCACCACCGCGCCATCGATGGAGCGATGCAGCACGGTGCGCGAGGTCGAGAAGCCGACCGCGCCGGCGCGCACGGCTTCACCCACCAGGCGCGCCATCGCCGCGCGTTGCTCCGCATTGGCGTCGACGTCGGTCGCGCCGGCTTCGCCCATCACGTAGGCGCGCACCGCGGCGTGCGGCACCTGCGCGGCCAGGTCGAGCGCGCGGGACTCACTGTCCAGCACGTCGAGGTATTCCGGAAAGGACTCCCAGCCCCACTGGATGCCCTCGGCGAGCGCTGTGCCGGGAATGTCCTCCACGCCTTCCATGAGGCCGATCAGCCAGTCGTGCTTGGACGGGTGGGCTGGCGCGAAGCCCACGCCGCAGTTGCCCATCACGGCCGTCGTCACGCCGTGCCAGCAGGAGGGCGTCAGCAGCTTGTCCCAGGTCGCCTGGCCGTCGTAGTGGGTGTGCACGTCGACCCAGCCGGGCGCCAGCGCCAGGCCGTGCGCGTCTATTTCGCGGCGCGCGGTGCCGAGCTTGCCGCCGACGGCCGCGATGCGGTCGCCGTTCACGGCCACGTCGCCGTGGCTCGCGGGCGCGCCGCTGCCGTCGATAATGAGGGCGTTGCGAATGACGATGTCGTACATGACGTGAGCTCCTGTGAGTAGTGTGAGCGGGCTTCAGCCGTGAGAGAGACGCTGCAGGGCTGACGAAGCCTCTGCGGACCAGGTCTATAGCCGATATCCAATGTAGGTCGGACTTCAGTCCGACATTTTGTTCGTGAGTCCCTATCGAAGCCCTGGGATCGAATGTCGAATCGTAGGTCGGACTTCAGTCCGACATTTTTTGGCGCTCAGGAATGCAATGTCGGACTGAAGTCCGACCTACAGTCCGACCCACAGTCCGACCTACACCAGCACGCCGCCGCCGTCGACGACGAGGTTGATGCCGGTGACGTAGCCGTTGCCCATCAGGAACAGCACGGCGTCGGCGATCTCTTCCGGGCGGCCGATGCGGCCGACCGGCAGCTTGGCGCCAGCGGCGGCGAGGACCGCGTCGCGCTGCTCGCCGAAGATGCCGTCGAACAGCGGCGTGTCGACGTAGCCCGGCTGAATGGTGTTGACGCGCAGCGGCGCGAGATCGAGCGCGAGCGCACGGGCGAGCGCGTCGACCGCGCCGCAGGAGGCGGTCGCGACCGAGGCGCCCGGCAGCGGCCGGCGCGCGGCGGTGCCGGACATGAAGGTGATGGAGCCGCCGCTCCGCATGCGCGGTGCCGCGTACTTGGCCGCGTAGACCGCGCCCCAGAAGCGCGTGTCGAGCGCCGGCGCCACGGTCGCGCGATCCGGCGCGAGCTTCGCGTCCAGCACCAGCTGACCGGCGGTGATGAACAGGTGATCGAGCGAGCCGACGCGCTCGAACAGCGCGGCGGTCGCGAGCTCGTCGGCGGCGTCCACCTCGTGGGTGAAGGCCTCCGCGCCGAGCGCGGCGCGGGCCGCTTCGAGGCGCTCCGGCGAGCGGCCGCTCACGTGTACCGTCGCGCCCGCGGTCTGCGCTGCGCGCGCGGTGGCCAGCCCGATACCCGATGTGCCGCCGAGGATCACCACGGTCTTGCCTGCGAGTGTCATGTCTTACCTGCGCCTCCGTCGGGGCCGCGCGCGGCGGCGCTCAGGGAATGTCGTTGATGTCGCCCGGCGGGCCTTCGTGGTGGGGCTGCGGCGCGTGCGCCGGCTGTACCGGCTGGCCGTTCACCGGCACCTTGCGGGTGAGGAATTCGATCACCGCGTTGCCGAAGATGTCGTTGCGATCGCCCGCCACCATGTGGCCGGCGTCGGTGATGTTGACGTACTCGGCGTGGGTGCAGAGGGTGAGGAAGTGTCGCGCGCCTTCCTCCGACAGCACGTCCGACAGCCCGCCGCGCACCAGGAGCGTCGGCAGGGCGAGCGCGCGCGCGCAGGCCGACAGGCGCTCGTAGCGCTTGTCCATCTCGCGCCTGAGCTGCATGAAGCGCGGATCCCAGTGCCAGCGGAACTTGCCGTTCGGCGCGCGCCTCAGGTTCTTGGCGAGTCCGGCCAGGTCCTTGGGCGGCGAGCGATGCGGCTGGTAGGCGCCGATGGCCTGCGCCACTTCCTCCAGCGAATCGAAGCCTTCGGGCTTCTGCTGCATGAAGGCGCCGATCTTGGCCACGCCCTCGGGCTCGATCTGCGGGGCGATGTCGACCAGCACCAGCGCGGTCGCATCGACGCGATCCTCGCCGATGGCGACCAGGCTGGTGCCGCCACCCATGGACGCGCCGACCAGCACCGGTCGCCGGCCGCCGAGTGCCGCGATCACCGCACGCAGGTCTTCGACCATGATGTCCTGGCCGTAGACGCCGTCCGGCGCCCAGTCGGAATCGCCGTGGCCGCGCGCGTCGAAGGCCACCGCGTGGTAGCCGGCGCGGCCGAGGGTCTCGCCCGCGGTCTTCCACGCGTGGCGCGTCTGGCCACCGCCGTGCTGCAGCAGCACCAGCGGTCCGTCGCTCGGACCCCAGCTGTCACCCGCGATGGTCACGCCCTGCACGCCAGGCCAGCGGTGCATGGGATCGGGTGTGCCGGGTAGGCGTTCTCCTGCGCTCATGGATGGGGTCAAGCTCCTGGTGGGATGCCGGTCATTGTCGAGTCTGCGGGTGCGGCGTCAAGTCCGCTTTGGGGTGGGATGGACGATGCGCCGTGCTACCCTTCGACCGCCGCGTCTCGAACTCCCCGCGGCCAAGGAGCGCCTGTGATCGTCGAACAGATCTGGACCGCGAACGCGTATCGCAACTTCAATTATCTCATCGCCTGCGGCGAGACCGGCGAGGCGCTCGCCATCGATCCGCTCGATCACGAGCGCTGCCTGGCGGCAGCCAAGGCGCGCGGCTGGCGCATCACGCAGGTGCTGAACACCCATGAGCATTTCGATCACACCGGTGGCAACGCCGCGGTGGTCGCGGCGACCGGCGCCAAGGTGCTGGCGCATGCCAACGCGCGCGACAGCATTCCCGGTCTCGACCGAGGCCTCGTGGCGGGCGACGTGATCAAGGTCGGCCGCACGGTCGAACTCGAAGCGCTGGACACCCCCGGCCACACCATGGCCCACGTCTGCCTGGTGTCGCACACCGACCAGCCGGCGCTCTTCTGCGGCGACACGCTGTTCAATGCCGGCGCCGGCAACTGCCATCACGGCGGTCACCCGGAACAGCTCTACGACACCTTCGTGCGCCAGCTCGCGAACCTGCCGGAAAGTACGCTCATCTACCCGGGCCACGACTATATCAACAACAACCTCGGCTTCACGCTCGCCCGCGAGCCGGACAACGCGCGCGCCAAGGCGCTTCTGGACGAAGTGCGTGACCAGGATCCGAACGCGCCGCTGGTCTCGACCCTGGCGCTCGAGAAGGAGATCAACACCTTCTTCCGCCTGCGCAGTCCGTCGGTCATCGCCGCGCTGCGCGAGGCGTTTCCGAACCTGCCGGAAAACCCCGATCCGAAGACCGTGTTCCTGAAGCTGCGCGAACTGCGCAACAGCTGGTGACCGGGACGCTCAGCGGGCGCTGACGGGAGTCTCGGCCGGCACCGCGGGCGCGGCGTGGGCCGCGCCGAGCACGCCGGCCAGCGCCAGGCAGTAGAGCAGCACGGCGCAGAGCATGCGCCGGCGCAGGCGGCGGCCGAGCTGGCTCAAGCGCGGATCGCCGAAGGCGTGGCAGGCATCGGACAGTTCGAAGCGCAGCTGCAGCAGCCAGGCCAGCGGGTCGAAGGCGGAATGGCGGCGGCGGTCGGCATGCACGCCGTAGAAGCGCGCGTAGGCGCGCGGATGGTGCCGCCGCAGGTGGGCGCGGAATTCCTGCTTGGCGACGTGGCCGAGGCTGACGGCGAAGGCCCAGGGAATGAAGACGAGGATGATGAAGGTGGTGCTCACGGCGTCGCTCGAGGCCGCGGCGGCGGCGCGCGGATCATCCTAGCGAGGCCGCGCCGGGGGTGGCCAGCGCGCGAATGTTAAACATGCGCGAAGGTGGCGGAAGCGCACGTGCTCGCCTGCCGCGGGCGCGTCTTTTCGTGACTATTGGCCGGAAGCGCCTATAATTCGCGGCCTTCGCGTGGCGCCCGCCCGCGTGCTCGCTTTCTCAAGGTACCCGCCCGTGTCGTCCATGCCCCCCGAGTCCGATCTGCCCGTTCCGCCGCCCGCCGCCGAAGTGCCCGAGGAGGACGCCGCGCCAGGTTTCGCCGACCTCGGCCTGTCCGAGCCCCTGCTCCGCGCCCTCGCGGCGGTCGGCTACGAGTCGCCGACCGCCATCCAGGCGGCGACCATTCCACCGCTGATGGCCGGTCGCGACGTGATCGGCCAGGCCCAGACCGGCACCGGCAAGACCGCCGCCTTCGCGCTGCCGCTCTTGTGCCGCATCGACCTGGAGAAGATGGCGCCGCAGGTGCTGGTGCTCGCGCCGACCCGCGAGCTCGCCATCCAGGTGGCCGAGGCCTTTCATTCCTACGCGTCCGGCCTGCCCGGCTTCCATGTCCTGCCGATCTACGGTGGGCAGGACTACGGCGTGCAGCTGCGCGGCCTGCGTCGCGGCGTGCACGTGGTGGTCGGCACCCCGGGACGCGTGATGGATCACATGCGCCGCGGCACGCTCGACCTGCGCGCGCTGTCCTGCCTGGTGCTGGACGAGGCCGACGAGATGCTGCGCATGGGCTTCATCGACGACGTCGAGTGGATCCTCGAGCAGACCCCGCCGGAGCGCCAGGTGGCGCTGTTCTCGGCGACCATGCCGCCGCCCATCCGCAAGATTGCCGAGCGCTACCTGCGCGAGCCCGAGCAGATCAGCATCCGGCTGCGCACCACCACGGCGTCCACCATCCGCCAGCGCTACTGGATGGTGAGCGGCCTGCACAAGCTCGACGCCCTGACCCGCATCCTCGAGACCGAGAACTACGAAGGCGTGCTGATCTTCGTGCGCACCAAGCTCGCCAGCGTGGAACTCGCCGAGCGTCTCGACGCGCGCGGCTACGCCTGTGCGGCGATCAGCGGCGACGTGCCGCAGAAGCTGCGCGAGAAGACCATCGACCAGCTGAAGGAAGGCAAGGTCGACATCCTGGTCGCGACCGACGTCGCCGCGCGCGGCCTGGACGTCGAGCGCATCACCCACGTCATCAACTTCGACATCCCGAACGATCCGGAAGTCTACGTGCATCGCATCGGGCGCACCGGCCGCGCGGGACGCCACGGCGACGCCATCCTGTTCGTCGCGCCGCGCGAGCGGCACATGCTGAAGATCATCGAGCGCGCCACCCATCAGCCCATCGAGCGCATGGACCTGCCGTCGACCGAGGTGGTCAACGACAAGCGCATCGGCCGCTTCCTGCAGGGCATCACCGACACCTTGGCCAGCGCCGATCTCGAAGTGTTCGTCGAACTGGTCGAGCGCTACCAGCGCGAGCACGACGTCGAGGCGGTCAACATCGCGGCCGCGCTCGCGCACATGGTGCAGGGCGATACGCCGCTGCTGCTGGAGCACGGCGCGGAGGACGAGGGCCGTGGGCCGCGCCGCGAGCGTGAGCGCGACGAGCGCGAGCCGCGCAGCGGCTGGCGCCAGGATCGCTACCCGGCGCGCGAGGCATTCCGTGACGATCGGCGCGACGAGCGCCGCCCGCCGCGCGACACGGCGCCGCAGGGCGTGCGTACCGACAATGACGGGCCGCTGCGTTTCCAGGAGCGCCCGCGACCCCCACGCCACGGCGACGAGCCGCGTCCGCGTTTCGAACGCGATGCGCGGCCGCCGCGCCAGACGGACGAGACCGGCGGTGAACGCACGTTCCGTCCGCGTGACGACGCGGACAGCCGTCCCCAGCGCCGCGAGTTCCAGGGTGGCGACCGCC
>JAIEQK010000184.1 GCA_019747795.1 Gammaproteobacteria bacterium
CGTGCGCCGCCGGCGGCCAGCGCGGCGAGCGTCGACACCGGCGCCACCGGCAGGTCGCGCGCCAGGGCCAGGCCCTGGGCCACCGAGGCGGCGACACGTACGCCGGTGAAGGCGCCCGGGCCGCGGCCGAAGGCGACGAGGTCGAGACCGTGGCGCGACACGCCGGCTTCGGCCAGCACTTGTTCGACCATGCCGAGCAGCAGCTCGGTGTGCTGCCGCGGCGCCACCGCATGCGCCTCGAATGTCGCGCCGTCCACCAAGAGCGCGACGGAACACGCGGCGGTCGCGGTCTCGAGCGCGAGCACCTTCATACGCGCGTCTGCGCGCGCCGGGCGGGGCGCGGCTTATGGCTATAATCCGCGCCCATGATCGCGCCGGCAGCCTGGTTCATTGGCATTCGTTACATCCACGCTCGGCGCGGCAACCATTTCAGCGGCTTCATCTCGCTCACCGCGATCGTCGCCACGGCGCTCGGCGTCACCGTGTTGTTGACGATATTGTCGATCATGAACGGATTCGAAGGCGAGGTGCGCGATCGCGTGCTGGGCCTCGCCGCGCACCTCGAAGTCGACGTGCGCGCGGGCGAGGACGGTGAAGCACTCGCGGCGCGCATCGCCGCCGAACCCGGCGTGCTCGCGGTCGCGCCCTATCTCAGTCGCGACGTGCTGGTCGCCGAGCGCGGCGTGGTGCGCGCGGTGGAGGTGCGCGGCGTCGATCCGAAGCGCGAACTCGCCGCCACCGAACTCGCCGCCCACCTGCGCATGGGCAGCATGGAGGCGCTCGCCGCCACGCCCTTCGGCGTCGTGATCGGCAGTGAACTCGCGGAGTCGCTCGGCGTCGTGACGGGCGATCGCCTGACCCTGGTGCTGCCGCAGCCGAGCGTCACCCCCGCCGGCCTGGTGCCGCGCCTGCGGCGCTTCACCATCGTCGGCGTGTTCCAGTTCGGCTTGCAGGAGTACGACGCGGGCCTGGTGCTGATCAACCTGCCCGACGCCGCGCGCCTGTTTCGCGCCGGCGCGCAGCTCGACGGCGTGCGCGTGCGCCTGGCGGACGCCGGCGAGGCCGGCATGCGCAAACCGGCGCTGGCGGAGAGCCTCGGACGCAGCGTCGAGGACGGCGGCATCCGCGACTGGACCGACACCCATCGCAACCTGTTTCGCGCGCTCAAGATCGAGAAGTCGGTGATGTTCATCATCCTCGCGCTGGCCATCGGTATCGCTGCGTTCAACGTGGTCTCGATCCTGGTGGTGGCGGTCACCGACAAGCAGCCCGACATCGCCATGCTGGGGGCGCTGGGCCTCGAGCGTCGCGACGTGATGGCGGTGTTCCTGGTGCAGGGCGGCGTGACCGGCGTGGTAGGCGTGCTGAGCGGGCTCCTGCTCGGCGGCCTGCTGGCGGCCAACATCGATGCGCTGGTCGCCGCGCTCGAGCGCCTGTTCCACTTCAAGGTGTTTTCTCCCGACGTGTACTACATCAGCCGCATTCCGAGCGAACTGCGCGCGCCGGACTTCATCGCCACCACGCTGCTCGCCGCGCTCACCAGCCTGGCGGCGCCGCTCTATCCCGCGTGGCTCGCGGCCTCCACGAATCTGAGCGCGGGACTGCGCCATGAGTGAGGCGGTGATCGAGTGCCGTGGCGTCACGCGCCGCTACGACGACGGCGCGAGCGTGGTCGAGGTCCTGCGCGGCGTGGATCTCGCGCTCGCCGCCGGCGAGACGCTCGCCATCACCGGCGCGTCCGGCTCGGGCAAGAGCACGCTCCTGCACGTGCTCGGCGGGCTCGATACCCCGGACAGCGGCAGCGTGCTGCTGTGCGGCCGCGATCTCGCCCACGCGAGCGAGCGCGAGCGCGCGCGGCTGCGCAACACCTGGCTCGGCTTCGTCTACCAGTTCCATCACCTGCTGCCGGAATTCTCGGCGTTGGAGAACGTCGCCATGCCGCTCCTGATCGCGCGGCGTGCTGCCGCGGACGCGGCGCGCGAGGCGCGCGCGATGCTCGAACGCATCGGTCTCGCGGCGCGCCTCGAGCACCGCCCGGCGGAACTCTCCGGCGGCGAACGTCAGCGCGTCGCCATCGCGCGCGCGCTGGTCACCCGGCCGCGCGTGCTGCTGGCCGACGAACCGACCGGCAACCTCGACGCGCGCAACGCAACCGCGGCCTGCGATCTGCTGCTGGAACTGTGCGCCGCGCAGCAGGCGGCGGTGGTGGTGGTGACGCACGACGAGCGCATCGCCGCGCGCATGCAGCGTCGTCTGCGCCTCGAGGACGGCCGCCTGGGCCCGCTGGGCGCGACGCCGACCTAGCCCGCATTTCTCCCACGCCTTCTCCTGCGGCCGCCGATCTGCAGGCTAGCCGCGGCGTCGCGCCGCGCCGCCGCGCCGGCGCCAGCGTCGCGCGAGATGCAGACGCCACAGCCAGCGTACGGCGAGATTGCCGACCGCGCCGGCGCTCAGGCCGCACAGCAGGCAGCCCACCAGCAGCGGCTGCCACAGTTCCGCGAACAGCGCGCGCACGCTCGGCCACGAGGCGTCGATGCTGAGCGCGTGCAGATCCACCGCGTGGCCGGTGACCAGCGCGCCGACTTCGAGGGCGAACATGAACAGCGGCGCGAAGGTGAAGGGATTGACCAGCCACACCGCGGCGACAGTGATCGGCAGGTTGGTGCCGACCAGCAGCGCCAGGGGCACCGCGATCAGGCTGTGCCCCGGCATCGGCATGAAGGCGATGAAGAACCCGAGCCCCACACCGCCCGCCACCGAGCGCCGCCCGAAGTGCCACACCTCGGGCGCGTGCAGGTGCGCGCCGAGCCAGCGACCCACGCGCGTGTTCGCGAGCGCATCGCGATTGCTGAAGTAGCGGCGCAGGGTCCGCTTGGGACTCATCGCGGGCGCGTCCGCACTGGGGCGGGCCGCGGGCGCGGCCGGGGCGGGCTGTTCATGGCGCGATGGTCGATGCGCGGCGCGTAAAGGTCAATTGAGCTAGACTGCCCGCGGGACGCAGGACGCGTCCCACACCTGCTTGTCATGCTCAAGGACGACGCATGCGCCGCGCGGCTCTCTGCTACCTCTCCGGTGCGCTCATCGCCCTAGCCGTCGGCCCGTGCGTGCCCGTGCTGCCCTGCGCGCTGCTCGCGCTCGCCTGTCTCGTACACCGACGTGGCCGCCTGTTCGCGGCCCTGCTGTGCGGCTTCGCCTGGAGCGGACTCGCGATCGACCGCGCCGAGCGCGCGCTGCTGCCGACTGCGCTGGAGAACCAGACCATCGCGGTCGGCGCGCGCGTCGCGGGCTTTCCCCTGCTCGGACCGGGTGGCATCAGCCTCGAACTGGACGACGCCACGGCGCGCGATGCGCGCGCGGTGCCGCGCCGGTTGCGCGTGCGCTGGCAGATGCCGGGCACGGCGCCGCGTCTCGGCGACTGGTGCGAACTGCGCCTGCGCCTGCGGCGTCCGCACGGCTACGCCAACCCGGGCGGGGTGGACGTCGAGCGCAGCGCGCTGGCCAACCACGTGGGGGCGACCGGCATGGTGGTCGCGCACCCGGCCAACCACTGCGAGCACCTCGCGACGCGTCGGCAGGTGGATGGCCTGCGCGCGTGGCTCGCGCGCGGCATGCAGGCGGCCGTGACCGATGCCGCGGCCGGCGCGGTGCTGCGCGCGCTGGCGGTGGACGATCGCAGCGGTCTCAGCGACGCGCAGTGGCAGGTCATGCGCCGCACCGGTACGGCCCATCTGATCGCCATCTCGGGCCTGCAGATCACGCTCGCCGCCGGCGGCGTTTTCGTCATGTTTCGCTGGCTGTGCGGCGCGCTGTGGGCGCGCCGCCAGGACTACCTGGTGCTGCGCGCGGCGTGGTTCGCGGCCTGCCTCGCCGCCTGCGCCTACACGGCCATCGCCGGCGCCGGCGTGCCGTCGGCGCGCGCGGCCGTGATGGTGGTGTGCGCGGCGGCGGCAGCGCTGCATGGACGACGCGCGCTCGGCTTCGACACGCTGCTCGCGAGCCTCGTCGCGCTGGTCACGTGGGATCCACTCACGCTGCTCGGCAGCGGACTGTGGTTGTCGTTTGGCGCGGTCGCGGTGCTGGTGGCGCTGGCCAGCGTGCGCCACGCGGACGGGCCGCTCGCGCTCGCCTGGCGCACGCATCTCGTCATGGCGCTCGCGCTCACGCCGCTGACGGCCTGCCTGTTCGGCGAAGTGTCGTGGTGCGCGCCGCTGGCCAATCTCATCGCGGTGCCGTGGAGCAACGTGCTCGTGGTGCCACTGGTGGTGCTCGGCATGCTATGCGCGGGATGGGCGCCGGCGGTGGCTGCGATCCTGTGGGACATGGCCGCGCGCCTGTGGTCGCCACTCGCCGTGCTGCTGGAGGCGCTGGCCGCCTTGCCGGTGGTGACGCCGCCGCAGGCCCTCGGTCTCTCCGGCACGCTGGCGGCGAGCGCCGGTCTCGCCCTGTTGTGGCTGCCGCGCGCTGCACCGACCCGCGCCCTCGGCGCGCTGCTGCTCGCAAGCGTCGCGTTGCCGCGCTCGCCGTCGCTCGCGCCGGGCGAGTTCCGCGTCGTACAGTTCGATGTCGGGCAGGGACTCGCGGTGCTGGTGCAGACCGCGCATCACGCGCTGCTGTTCGATGCGGGTCCACGCTGGTGGCAGGGCGGGGATGCCGGCCAGCACCTGGTGCTGCCGGCGCTGCGCGCGCTCGGCGTGCGGCGCCTGGACGTGCTGGTGGTGAGCCATGGCGATCTCGATCACGCCGGTGGCGTCGCCTCGGTCGTGGCCGGCATGCCGGTCGGCCTGTTGCTCGCGAGCGAGGCGCTGCGGCGCGATGTGCGACGCGTGGCGCTGCCTTGTGGCGCGCCGCTCGCCTGGCGTTTCGACGCGGTGGAATTCGAGTTCCTCGGCCCGCTGCTCGGCGCGCCGGCGGCCACGGCGAGGAACGATCGTTCCTGCGCTTTACGCGTCGCTGGGCCGCACGGCAGCGCGCTGCTCAGCGCCGACATCGAAGCCGGCGCCGAGGCGGCGCTGCTGGCACGTCAAGGTGCGAGACTCGCGAGCGACGTGCTGCTGGTGCCCCATCACGGCAGCGCGACCTCGTCGACCGCGGCCTTCGTCGCCGCCGTGCGACCGCGCCACGCGCTCGTGTCGGCGGCCCGCCACAACCGCTACGGACTGCCGCGCGCCGAGGTGCTGGCGCGCTATCGCGCGCTGGGCGCGCGCGTGTCCGGCAGCGCCGAGGGCGGTGCGATCACCGTCGACATGCGGCACGGCGGTCCGCGCGTGAGCATGCTGCGCGCGACGCACTGGGGCTGGTGGCGACGGCGTCCACCATGAGGCGCTTCGCGCCCGCCACTTTCGAGTGGGGGCGCGGTTTGCTAATGTCTGCGCGGTTCGCAGGCGGTCCAGGCGCAGTCAGGAGAACGATTACCCGTGTTAGAGATGGTCATGGCCGGCGGCCTCGTGATGGTGCCGCTGCTGGCATGCTCGGTCGTGGCGCTCGCGATCATCATCGAGCGTTTCTGGACGTTGCAGAGAAAGCGCATAGTGCCGGACAACCTCGTGGCGCAGGTGTGGCAGTGGGCGCAGAGCGGGGCGCTGGACGAGCGCCGGGTGCAGGCGCTGCGCAGCGGCTCGCCGCTCGGCCGCGTGCTCGCCGCCGGCATCCTGCATCGCGATGCCGATCGCCAGCTGATGAAGGAGAGCATCGAGGAGGTCGGGCGCCTTGAGGTGTTCGCGCTCGGTCGCTACATCAGCGTGCTCGGCACCATCGCCTCGATCAGTCCGCTGCTCGGCCTGCTCGGCACCGTGATGGGCATGATCCGCATCTTCTCCGCGGTCACCAAGCAGGGGGTGAGCGATCCCTCGATCCTGGCGGGCGGCATCTCCGAAGCGCTGATCACCACCGCCACCGGCCTCGCGGTCGCGATCCCGGCATTGCTCTTCTACCGCTACTTCAACCGGCGCGTGGAGGGCTTCGTGGTCGCCATGGAGGCCGAGGCGCTCAAGCTGGTCGAGGCACTGCAGACCCGCGGCCCACGCGCGGTGGACAGCGCCGCATGAATTTTCGCGGCCCGCGCGGCGATGACTTCGAACTCAACGTCACGCCGTTGATCGACGTGGTGCTGGTGCTGCTCATCTTCTACATGACCACCACCACCTTCGTCAGCGAATCGAAGATGGACCTGACCCTGCCGCAGGCCAGCAAGGAAGTGCCGAGCGATCCGCCGGACAAGATCGACATCGCCATCGATCGCGAGGGCAATGTCTTCGTGGACAAGCGCGCCCTGCTCAACACCCAGCTCGCCACCATCCGTCGCGCGCTCACGGAAGCGCACCGAGGCGGTGGCGAACCGGTGGTGATCATCAGCGCCGACGCCGCCGCCAGCTACCAGTCGGTGATCGACGTCATGGATGCCGCGCGCCAGGCGGGGCTGTACAAGATCACCTTTCCGACCCGCGTCCGCACCGACCAATGAGCCGCCCCGCCATGGGGCCGGCGCCGGCATGCTGAACGAATCGCTGCGCAATTTCGTCGACGACCTGTGGTACGGCCGGCACCCGGCGCGCTTCGCGCTGCTGCCCCTTTCCTGGGCTTATCGCGGCGTGATGGCGCTGCGGCGCGCCGCCTACCGCTCGCGCCTGCTGAACGTCTACCGCCCGCCGGTGCCGGTCATCGTGGTCGGCAATCTCACCGTCGGCGGCACCGGCAAGACCCCGCTCGTGATCTGGATCGCGCGCAAGCTGGTGGACTGCGGCTTCAAGCCCGGCATCGTCGCGCGCGGCTACCGCGGACGCGCCACGCGCTGGCCACAGCAGGTGCGCGCCGACAGCGATCCGGTGGTGGTGGGCGACGAGGCGCTGCTGCTTGCCCGTCACACCGGCCTGCCGGTGGCGGTCGGTCCGAGCCGCGGCGAGGACGTCGTCGCGCTGCTGCGCCACGCCGACGTCGACGTGGTGGTGTGCGACGACGGCCTGCAACACCATGCGCTCGCGCGCGACATCGAGATAGCCGTGCTGGACGGCGTGCGGCGCTACGGTAACGGCGCCTGCCTGCCGGCCGGGCCTCTGCGCGAGCCGGCGGCGCGCATCGACGAAGTGGACCTGGTCGTGACCAACGGGCTCGCGGCGCGCGGCGAGTTCGCCATGCGCTACCTCGCGACCCGCGTGCATCGCGTGGGGCACGCCGCCGACAGCCACAGCTTCGAGGGCTTTCCCGAACGCAACGTGCACGCCGTCGCCGCCATCGGCAACCCGGACAATTTCTTCGCCCTGTTGAAGCGCGTCGGCTTTCGCATCACCCAGCACGTGTTTCCCGACCACCACGCGTTCAGCCCGGCCGATCTCGACTTCGGCGACGGCCAGCCGGTTATCATGACGGAGAAGGACGCGGTCAAGTGCGAGCACTTCGGCGATCCGCGTCTGTGGTACGTACCGATAGAAGTGGAGTTGCCCGAAGTCTTCGAGCGGCGCTTCCTGACCCTGCTGGAAGAGGTATGTGATGGACAAGAAGCTGCTTGACCTGCTGGTCTGCCCGGTCACCAAGGGACGGCTGATCCACGATCGCGAGAAGCAGGAACTGATCTCGCGGAGCGCGCGGCTCGCCTACCCGATACGCGATGGCATTCCGGTGATGCTGGAGGACGAGGCGCGCGAACTCAGCGAAGAGGAAGTGGCGCGCCTGCCATCGTGAGGTTCAAGGTCTACATTCCCGCGCGCTACGGCGCGACACGATTGCCGGGCAAGCCGCTGGCCGACATCGCCGGTCGGCCGCTCATCCAGCACGTGTACGACCGTGCCGTGGCGAGCGGCGCGGAGGAAGTGGTGATCGCGACCGACGACGAGCGTATCGCGCGGGTCGCGCGCGGCTTCGGCGCGAGCGTCGCGCTGACCGACAGCGCGCTGCCCTCCGGCAGCGATCGCATCGCGGATGCGGCCCGCGCGCGCGGCGAGCCGGACGATCTCGTGATCGTCAACCTGCAGGGCGACGAGCCGCGCATGCCGGCGACCGTGATTCGCCAGGTGGCGGATCTCGCGCAGTCCCCCGCGTGTGACATCGCCACGGTGTGTGAGCCGCTCGCCGCCGATCAGCTGTTCGATCCCAACGTGGTCAAGGTGGTGCGCGACGACGCGGACCGCGCCTTGTATTTCAGCCGCGCGACCATTCCCTGGAGCCGCGACGAGTTCGCGAGCGGCGCGCGCGCGAGCGCGCATCTCGAGGTCTATCGGCGGCACGTCGGGCTGTATGCCTACCGGGTCGGATTCCTCGCGCGCTTCGTCGCCGCGCCGCCCGCCATGCTCGAGCGCATCGAGAGCCTCGAACAGCTGCGCGCGCTGAGCTTCGGCGCGCGCATCCTGGCGCCCGACGCACGGGAAGCCTGCGGCACGGGCGTCGATACGCCGGCCGATCTCGAACATCTGCGCAAGCTGCTCGCATGAGTGCGCCGCCCGCGCCCGCCACGCGCATCCTGTGCGTCTGCACCGGCAATCTCGCGCGTTCGCCGATCACCGAGGGCCTGCTGCGCACCGCCATCGCGGAGTGCGGCATCGCCGGCGTGACGGTGGCTTCGGCCGGCCTGCACGCGGTGGTGGGCGCGTCCGCGACGCCCAAGGCACAGAGCGTGGCGCGCGACTATGGCGTGGATCTCTCCGCGCACGTCGCACGCCAGTTCGAGAAGGAAGACTTCGAGCGCTTCGATCACATCTACGCGCTCGACGGCGGCCATCTCGAACAGCTGCGCGATCTGGCGCCGAAGGACTATCGCGGCACGCTGTCGCTGCTGCCGGCCCCACGCGGCACGCGCGGCATCGAGGTGTTCGATCCATTCGGGCGCTCGCGGCGCGCCTATGCGCGTGCCGCCGCGCTCATCGCTGCGGGTGTGGGAGTGATCCTGTCTGGGTGGCTCGAACGCGCGAGCGCGGCGCGCGTCGACGAGTATCAGCGGGCGCGGTAGGTGATGCGGCCCTTGGACAGATCGTAAGGGGTCAGCTCGACGGTGACCTGGTCGCCGGTGAGGATGCGGATGTAGTTCTTGCGCATCTTGCCCGAGATGTGGGCGGTGACCACGTGGCCATTTTCCAGTTCGACGCGGAACATGGTGTTGGGCAGCGTCTCGACGACCTTGCCCTGCATTTCGATGTGATCTTCTTTGGCCATAGTGCCCTGTCGTTCGTACTCCGTGGATTGCGCCCCGGGTGGAGGGGCGCCGTTGGGACGCGGCATTGTGCCTCAATCGCCCGCAGGCGGCCAACCCCGCGAAAGGAGAAGCCCTAGGCCAGGGGCGGGGTGCGCGTCCACGCGCCGTCGAAGTAGAACTCCAGCGGCGCGTATTCCTGTTTGTACGACATTTTCCGGCACTGCTGGATCCAGTAACCGAGATAGACCCAGGGCAGCCCCGCGGCGGCGGCCCACTCGACCTGTTTCAGGATCGCGAAGCGGCCCAGGCTGCGGGCGCGGTGATCGGGGGAGAAATAGGTGTAGACCGAGGACAGTCCGTCGCCGAGCCGATCGACCACCGCCACCGCCACCAGCTCGCCACGCAGGCGGAACTCGTAGAAGGAGGTGTCGCACCACAGCGCGGTCAGAAAGCTCATGTAGGCGCTGGGATTGGTCGAATCCATGTGCGAGTCGCGGTGCCGCGCGCGCAGGTAGCGCTCGTAGAGCGCGAACTGCTCGCGCTCGAAGCGCGCCGGCCGCTGCACGACTTCGATGTCCGCATTGCGCACCAGTGTGCGACGCTGCGCACGATTGGGCTCGAACTCGGACACCGCGATGCGCACCGGGATGCAGGCGTTGCAGGCGCCGCAGTGCGGCCGGTAGACGTGCGTGCCGCTGCGGCGAAAGCCGTGGGCCGAGAGCCAGGTGTAGGCCTCGACGGAGAGATTGATGCGCGGGTCGGCGAACATCGTCACCGCCTCGCGCTCGGGCAGGTAGCCGCACTCGTGGGGCGGCGAGGTGAAGAAGCCCAGACGCGGCGCGCTCGGCGGCTCGGTCACGACCGCGACTCCACGCGCTGCCAGGCGTCGCGCCGGGGCGCGAGCGTCACCAGCCGCGCGACTCGCGTCGCGAAGTCGTCGCGCGCGATCTCCCGCGCGCCGAGGCTCGCGAGATGCTCGGTGTGCATCTGGCAGTCCACGAGTTCGTAGCCCCAGGCGACGAGCCAGGCGCAGAGCTGCACCAGGGCGACCTTGGACGCGTCGCGCACGCGGGAGAACATCGATTCACCGAAGAACATGCGGCCGATGGCCACGCCATACAGCCCACCGCACAGTTCGCCGTCCTGGCGGCATTCGACCGAGTGGGCATGGCCCTGCGCGTGCAGGGCGAGGTAGGCATCGCGCATCTCGGGCGTGATCCAGGTGCCGGATTCCCACCCGCGCGGTGCGGCGCAGGCGTCGATCACCGCGGCGAAGTCCTGGTCGAAGTCGAGCTGGAAGCCGCCGTTACGCACGCGCTTGGCGAGGCTCCGCGAGACGTGCAGCGCGGTGGGGTCGAGTACCGTGCGGGGATCGGGCGACCACCACAGGATGGGCTGGCCGCTGGAGTACCAGGGAAAGATGCCGCGTCGATAGGCGCCGAGCAGGCGCTCGGGCCGCAGGTCGCCACCGATGGCGAGCAGCCCGTCGGGATCGGCGAGCGCGTGATGCAGAGGGGGAAAATCGGCGGCCAGGCGGCGGGTGCCGACCCAGTACAGCGGTTCCGGCTGGCGATGCGCGTTCACGCCGCGACGACCCGGGCCCGGGCCTCAGTCCTGCTTGAACGCGACGTGGGTCGCCAGTGCCTGCATGTGGCCCTCCATCGCGCGCCGCTCGCGCGCGAGAAAGTCGTCGATCGCCCGGCGAAAGCGCGGTTCGCGGATCCAGTGGGTCGACCAGGTGCGCACCGGTACGAATCCGCGCGCGAGCTTGTGCTCGCCCTGGGCGCCTGCATCCAGCGTCCCGAGCCGATGTTCGATGCAATAGGCGATGGTTCGATAGTAGCACAGCTCGAAATGCAGGTTGTCGTACTGCTCGCTGCAGCCCCAGTGGCGCCCGTAGAGGGCGTCGCTGGCACGCAGTCCGAAGGCCCCCGCGACATAGTCGGCGCCCTTGCGCGCGAGGACCAGCACGGCGCGTCCCGGCAGGAATTCCTCCAGGCGCTGGAAGAATTCCTCGGTCAGCCGTGGCTCGCCCCACTTGCGGTGGAAGGTCGAGCAGTAGAAGCGATGGAACACCGACCAGTGGGCGGCCGTGATCTCGGCGCCGGTCAGGGTCTCGATGGTCAGCGCCTGCTCGTCCACCAGGCGGCGCTCGCGGCGAATCTGCTTACGCTTCTTCGAACTCAGCGCGGCCAGGAAGGCGTCGAAGTCCGCGTAGTCGTGATTGAACCAGTGATACTGCACGCCGAGGCGCCGGCCGAGGCCGGCGGCGTCGAAGGTTGGCAGTTCTTCCTCGCGCGGGAACAGGCAGTGCCAGGACGACAGTTCGTTGTCGTCCACCGCGTGGCGCGCGGTCTCGACCAGGGTGCGCATGAGCGCGTCACGATCCGCGCGCGCCTGGTCGACCAGCAGCCGCGCGCCGGTGACGGGCGAGAAGGGAATGGCGCTGACGAGCTTCGGGTAATAGCGCTCGCCAGCGCGCTCGTAGGCTTCGGCCCAACTCCAGTCGAACACGAACTCGCCATAGGAGTTGTCGCGCAGGTAGAGGGGGAGGGCGCCGACCAGCGCGTCGCCGTCGTAGAGCGCGAGATGCTGCGGATACCAGCCCTGCGGCTCGAGGCAGCCGGTAATCTCGAGCCCGTGCAGGAAGCCGTGGCGCAGGAAGGGATGATCGCCCGCCAGGCGGTCCCAGGCGGCGGCCGGCACGCCGGCCAGCGATTCCAGCACTTCGACCCGCACAGCGCTTCAGTGCTCGCGCACGCGCACGTCGCGTCCGAGCGCGCGGCGGATGGCGGCCGAGGACCGCTTGAGCGGGAACACCGTTTCCTGGTAGCCGCCTTCGGCGCGGCGAAAGCGCACGTGGATGCGTTCGCCGTTCATGATCTGATCGACCGCAGCCGAGGTCAGCGCGCGGTTCTGGATGATGCCGAGATCGACGAGCGCTTCGCGCGCTTCCACGTGGCAGTCACGATCGAGCGTGGCCTGGTGAGGCGGCTTGTCGGCGTCGACCTGGAAGGTCGGGCACTGGCGCGGGGCCAGCGCGGCGAAAGTGCCATGCAGCGAGAGCCGCAGCCGTACCTTGCCCTCGGCATCACGAAAGAGCGCGAGTTCGTCGCCTGCGTCGCTCTTCACCACCGCCCAGGGCGTGGCGCGCGCGTCGGGTGCGGGACGTGTGTTCCAACCCGCGGCGGCCGCTGCCAGCGTGGGCAGCAGCAGGCCGAGCGCGGCGCAGGCCACGCGCAGCGCGCGTCCGCGCTCAGGACTTGGGCGACGGCTGGCCCGGGGCGAAGACTGGAAAGGGCGCGATCTTGTCACTGCTGCCCTCCGCGCGAGTGATCTTGCCGTGGCCGGACTTCTCGACCTCGTCGATGCGCAGCACCGCGTGCATGGGGATGTAGGTCCGGCTGACACCTTCGAATTCCGACTTCAGATGTTCCTCCGACGGGTCGACCAGCAGCGTCGACTTCTCGCCGAACAACAGCTTCTCGACTTCGATGAAGCCGAAGATGCCACTCTGTTGTACGTTGCGCGCGTAGATTTCGTACACCTTGCCCTGGTTCAGGAAGCTTATGCGGTAGGTGGTCTTCTTGGCGGCCATGTGGATGAAGGGTTCCCTGCGGGTCACGGCATGCTAGCACAATGCCCGCATGCGCCCGTTCGATGCTGTCAGGCGAGGGTGAGGCAGCGGCCCATGTCGAAGCCGTCGACCAGCTGGTAGCCGTCGTAGCCGCGCGGATTGCACACGACGTGCAGACGTTCGGCGCGATAGTCGGAGCGCGCGTGCACGTGGCCGTGGACCCACAGATCGATGCCGGGGGCGCTTGCCAGGTGCTCGAGGTTGTTGCAGTAGGCGGCCTTGAACTCGGACTCGGGATTGGCCCGCCAGCTCGAGTAGAGCGGTGCGTGGTGGGTCACCACCACGGTCGGACCGGGGTGGGCACGCGCGAGCTGGTCGTGCAGCCAGGCGCGCGAGGCGCGGTGGATGGCCGCCAGGTCCTGCGGGGTCAGAGCGCGGCCCTGGTAGGTGATCTGGTAGTAGTCGTTCATCTGCTCGTGCATCGCGGCCATGAGCAGCGGGTCTTCGCCCATGAAGTCGGTCCACAGCGTCGTGCCGAGGAAGCGCACGCCGTCGATCACGGCCACGTCACATTCGAGGAAGCGCACGGCGCTGCCGGCCACGGCGGCGCGGATCTCGGCCTGCACGCGCTCGATGTCGCCGCCGTAGTACTCGTGGTTGCCGGCCACGTAGACGGTCGGCTTGCCGGTCGACTTCAGCCACTCCACGCCCTGCGCGCCGACGTTCACGTCGCCGGCGGCGACGATCACGTCGGCATCGGTCAGGGGCAGGTGCGCCGGTCCGAACTCCAGGTGGACGTCGGAGAAAAACTGGATCTTCACGGCGCGGGTGAACGGACGAGGCGAATGGCCGGGCAATGTCGCAGATGGTCCGCGGGCGGTCAATTCCACACAGGTGGGCGTCCGGCAAACATTCGTCACGCACCGGCCGACGAGATGAAGCGTCGCAGGTCTTCCAGGTAGTCGGCCCCCCCGCGCAGGAAGGCATCGCTGTGATCCCCCGGCAGGGAGATGAAGCGGGCGCGCGGACCGGCCGCCGCCGCCAGCGCGCGGCCGAAGCGCGCCGGCACCACCGTGTCGTTGCGTCCATGGCTGATGAGGATGGGGCAGCGCACTCGCCTTATCTGCGCCAGCGAATCGAAGCGGTTGCGTGACAAGAGCGTGACCGGCAGCCAGGGATAGCGCGCCTGGCCGACGTCGGTCAGGCGGGTGAAGGTCGATTCCAGCACCAGCGCGCCGGGCGCGCGGTGCGCCGCCAGCCAGGTCGCGACCGCGCCCCCCAGCGAGCGGCCGTAGACCACGATGTGGTCGGCCGGGACTCGGCGCGTCAGGACGAGGTGGTCGAAGGCCGCCGCCGCGTCCTGGTAGGCGCCCTCTTCGGAGGGCCGGCCCTCGCTGCGGCCGTAGCCGCGGTAGTCGACCGCCAGCACGCCGTGGCCCTGGCGGTGGAGCGCCAGCATGGTGCGCAGGTAGTGGGAGATGTTGCCGCCGTTGCCGTGCAGGAGCAGGACCTCCCGCCCCTCCGGCGTGCCGGCCACGTACCAGGCGTGTACCCGCGTGCCGTCGGCCGCGGTCAGCCACAGGTCCTCGAAGGCCAGGCCGTACTTGCGGGGCGTGGCCACCAGGGCGCGGCTCGGCGTGAACACGATGCCGTCCTGGCGCAGGTAGAAGGACAGGCACACGCCGGCGTAGGCGAGCAGGGCCGCGGCCAGGGCCCAGCCCAGCCAACGTCTCCACTTGGCCGACACGATCGCCAGGATTTCCGTGTGTTTCACGCTGGAGTTCATCCAGGTTAGCAGCTACTATTTGGATCCTTTTACATTACATGCGCTTATTCGATCGATCGGATCAAGTTCATCAGCACCATGACGCACGCGGTCCGCAAAGAATCCGAGTTCTCGCTGTCGCTCCCCCGGCAGGCGGTCAAGCGCCTGCGCGAGGCCGCCCTGATCGCCCTCGGCGGGGTCTCCCTGTTCGTGCTGATGGCGCTCTGGAGCCATCATCCGGCCGACCCGGGATGGTCCCATACCGGCACCGACAGCGTCATCCACAACCAGGGGGGCCTGGTGGGGGCCTACGTGGCGGATATCGCCATGTACCTGTTCGGCCAGTTCGCCCACCTGTTCCCCCTGATGGTGGCCTTCAGCATTTGGGTGGTGTTCAAGGAAGGGGCGGAGGACTTCTTCGCCGACTACTTCCACATGAGCGTGCGCTTCGTCGGCTTCGTGCTGACGCTGGTGGCCGGCTGCGGGCTCTTCTGGGTGCGGGCCAGCGGCAGCCTGGCCGAGCTGCCCCACGACTCCGGCGGCATCCTCGGCCACGTGGTCGGTGGCGCCGCCTACGGCGCCTTCGGCCACACCGGCGGCTGCCTGCTGCTGCTGGCGACCTTCCTCACCGGCTTCACCCTGTTCAGCGGCCTGTCCTGGCTCTGGTTGATGGACTTCCTCGGCGACCATGCGCTCCGCGCCTGGGACTGGCTGCTCCTGAAGCGCGACGACTTCCTCGACTACCGGCGCGGCCAGCGCGCCAAGCGCGAGCGCGTGGCGGTGGTGAAGGAAGAGATCGAACGCCAGGAGCAGCGCCCGCCGCCGCGCATCGAACCGCGCATCGAGCCGCCGGCGCCGAGCCAGCGCATCGAGCGCGAACGCCAGGAGGCGCTGTTCGAACAGCGCGATCCGACCGAACTGCCGGAACTCTCGCTGCTCGACACGCCGGTCCGGCGCGGTGGCGGCTATTCGCCCGAAGCGCTCGAAGCGATGTCGCGCCAGGTCGAGATGAAACTGCGCGACTTCAACATCGAGGTCGAGGTGGTGGCCGTGCATCCCGGTCCCGTGATCACGCGCTTCGAACTGCAGCCTGCGCCCGGCATCAAGGCGAGCCGCATCACCGGGCTGTCCAAGGATCTCGCGCGCTCGCTGTCGACGGTCAGCGTGCGCGTGGTGGAAGTGATTCCCGGCAAGACCTGCATCGGTCTCGAGATCCCGAACGAGCAGCGTGAGATCGTCGCGCTGTCCGACATCCTGAAGTCCGAGGTCTACGAGCGCAGCGCGTCGCATCTCACCATGGCGCTCGGCAAGGACATCGCCGGTCAGCCGACCGTGGTCGACCTGGGCCGCATGCCCCATCTGCTGGTCGCCGGCACCACCGGCGCGGGCAAGTCGGTGGCGCTGAACGCGATGATCCTGAGCCTGCTGTACAAGTCGGCGCCGAGCGACGTGCGGCTCATCATGATCGATCCGAAGATGCTGGAACTCTCGGTCTACGAGGGCATTCCCGCACTGCTCGCGCCGGTCGTGACCGACATGAAGGAAGCCTCCAACGCGCTGCGCTGGTGCGTGGCGGAGATGGAGCGTCGCTACAAGCTCATGGCCGCGCTCGGCGTGCGCAACATCGGCGGCTACAACCGCAAGGTGGAAGAGGCGGCCGAGAAGGGCACGCCGATCACCGATCCGCTCTATCGCGTGGTGGACCCGGACGCCGGCCCGCCGCCGACGCTGGGCAAGCTGCCCTACATCGTCGTCATCATCGACGAACTCGCCGACCTCATGATGGTGGTCGGCAAGAAGGTCGAGGAACTGATCGCGCGGCTCGCGCAGAAGGCGCGCGCCTCCGGCATCCATCTCATTCTCGCCACGCAGCGGCCGTCGGTGGACGTGATCACCGGCCTTATCAAGGCCAACATCCCGAGCCGCATCGCCTTCCAGGTGTCCTCGCGCATCGATTCGCGGACCATCCTCGATCAGCAGGGCGCGGAGACCTTGCTCGGCCATGGCGACATGCTCTACCTGCCGCCCGGCACCGCGATTCCGCAGCGCGTGCACGGCGCCTTCGTCTCCGATGACGAAGTGCACAAGGTGGTCGAGCGCCTGCGCGCGAGCGGCGCGCCGGAGTACGTCGACGAGATCCTGAACGGGCCGATGGACGGCTTCGAGGACGGCGGTTTCGGTGGTGGCGACGGCGGCGGTGCTGGTGGCGCCGGCTTCGGCGAACAGGACGAGCTGTACGACGCCGCGGTGCGCATCGTCACTGAGAGCCGTCGCGCCTCGGTGTCCGGCATCCAGCGCCGGCTCAAGATTGGCTACAACCGCGCGGCGCGCATGGTCGAGGAAATGGAACGCGCCGGCGTGGTCGGTGAACTGCAGTCGAACGGCAGCCGCGAAGTGCTCGCGCCGCCGCCGCCCAAGGACTGACGGAATGACCCTCCGGGCGCGCGTGCGGCGCGCGATGCTGGTGCTCGCCGTGATGGCGGCGCCGCTCTCAGCGACGGCGGACGACAGCGCAGCGCTGCGCACCTATCTCGACGGCCTCAAGTCCCTGCAGGCGAACTTCGCACAGCAGCGCTTCGACGAGACCGGCGAACTGCTCGAGACCGCGCGCGGTGACTGCAAGCTCCAACGCCCCGGGCGTTTCCGCTGGGAATACGCCGAGCCTTATCGGCAGACCATCGTGTCCAATGGGCGCAAGCTCTGGATCCACGATGCCGATCTCGCGCAGGTCACCGTCAACGACGTGACGCCCGATGCGCCGGGCACGCCCGCGGAACTCTTGAGCGCGGAATTCGACATCGACACGCGCTACACCATCGAGCATCTCGGCCTGCGCGACGGTGTGGACTGGTATGCCTTGAAGCCGCGCGATCCCGCCTCGCAGTTCAGCAGCGTGGAACTCGGCCTCGCCAAGGGCGAGATCGCGGCGATGAAGCTCGCCGACAACCTTGGCCAGACCACCGCGCTCAGTTTCTCGGCCGTAGAGCGCAACGTCGCCCTGCCCGCGGACATCTTCGAGTTCACGCCGCCGCCCGGCGCCGACGTGGTGGAGGGCGGAACGCCCTGAGCCAGGTGGCGCGTCAGCGCCCAATCACCAGGTGCCGGCGAATCTCGTCGGA
Source organism: Gammaproteobacteria bacterium (assembly GCA_019747795.1). Classification (GTDB taxonomy): domain Bacteria; phylum Pseudomonadota; class Gammaproteobacteria; genus JADJYF01. The sequence goes on from JAIEQK010000184.1 coordinate 17,580, forward strand.
CTTGAATCCCAGCGCCATCGGCCGAATCACGCCCGGCAGCGCGACCACGTCGTAGAGTTCCTTCACCACACCTTCGATGCGCAGCCAGTGCACCGCGTCGCCGCTGCGCAGATCGACCACGGCGATCGCGCAGCGCGGCTCGGCGTCGCGCCTGGCGAGCGCCGCGTCCAGCGGCAGGCCGCTGAAGGTGCGGTTCTCGCGGCAGGTCGACAGACCCACGAGCGCGAAGTCGCCGACCAGGGTCAGGCCGCGCAGGTAGCCGGGGAGGAAGCACACGCTTTCGAATCTTCCCGTAGTGAGATCGACGTAGCCGAACTCGCCGGCACCCGAGTTCAACACCCACAGGCGGCCCTGGTGCAGGCGCGGCGAGTGCGGCATGGAGAGGCCGCCGCACACCACGTCGCCGTTCGCGACGTCGAGCACCACGCCGCCATCCACGCGGCGCTCGCGCCAGCCGTCGGCCACGTCCGCGCGGCTGACGGCCGTGACGTAACGCGGCACGCCCTCCTGCATCGCCAGCCCGTTCAGATGACAGCGATCCTCGGCCGCGAGGCGCGACACGAAGCCCGGCTGCCAGACCGGCACGAAGCTCGCGGTGACGCTCGGCCGCGCGAGGCAGGAGAACAGGGTGTTGACGAACAGCGGCGTGCCGTCCCGCTCCACGCCGATGTCGTGGATGTCGAGATCGCCCGTGGTGTAGGCCAGGCGTGGCACGTAGAGCGCGTCGTAGCCCTGGTGCGCCTGGCCGGGTTCGAGCGCGTTCTCGAAGCGCCACAGCTGGTAGAGCGTGCTCATCCACAGCGTCGACCCCTGCGCGGCGAGGCCCATGCAGCGATTGAAGGTGCGCTCGAAGACCGACAGCCGATCACCCGAGTTCGCGCCCACCAGGAACAGCTTGCCCGCCTGGTAGGTGGTGAACGCGAGCGACAGGCGCTGTTCGACGAGCCAGGCGAGAAACTGGCGCGAGCCGGTGATCTCGAGCTGCGGCGTGGGAACGGTGTTCACTGGCTTCGGCATCCTGCGTAGGGAGGCGACACTATAACCCCGGCCTTGTCCTGCGCCGACGCCCTGTGTTATTCCGCTCGCATGCCACTCGCCGACCAGCTTCGTCCCGCATCCCTCGCGGATTTCCACGGCCAGGGCCACCTGCTCGGCGCCGGGCAGCCGCTGCGGCGCGCGCTGGAAGAAGGCGCGCTGCATTCCATGGTGCTGTGGGGGCCGCCGGGCACCGGCAAGACCACGCTGGCGCGCATGCTGGCCGTGAACGCGCGCGCCGAGTTCCTGCCGCTGTCCGCCGTGCTCTCCGGGGTGAAGGACATTCGCGCCGCGGTCGAGCAGGCCGAGCAGTGGCGGGCGGAAGGTCGCGCCACTGCGGTGTTCGTCGACGAGGTGCATCGCTTCAACAAGGCGCAGCAGGACGCGTTCCTGCCGCACATCGAGAACGGCACCATCACCTTCATCGGCGCGACCACCGAGAACCCGGCCTTCGAACTCAACAACGCGCTCCTGTCGCGCGTACGGGTGTACGCGCTGCGCGCGCTGGACGCGGCCGATCTGCGCCAGGTGATCGAGCGCGCGCTGGCCGCGGCCGGCGCGCGCATGGACGAGGCGCTCTGCGCACGCCTCGCCGAGGTTGCCGACGGCGACGCGCGGCGCACGCTCAATCTCCTGGAACTCGCGCTGTCGCTGGCCGACGGTCCCGAGATCACCGGCGAGCATCTGCGCATGGCCGTGGAGGGCGCGGAAGTACGGCGCTTCGACAAGCGCCAGGACGACTTCTACGACCAGATGTCGGCCATGCACAAGTCGGTGCGCGGCTCCAATCCCGATGCCGCGCTGTACTGGTTCGCGCGCATGCTGGACGGCGGTGCCGATCCGGCCTACATCGCGCGCCGCATCGTGCGCATGGCGAGCGAGGACGTGGGCAATGCCGACCCGCGCGCGCTCGGGCTCGCGGTCGATGCGTGGGAGAGTTTTCGCCGCCTGGGCCCGCCGGAAGGCGAACTCGCGCTCGCCCAGGCGTTGGTCTACTGCGCCTGCGCGCCGAAGAGCAACGCGGTGTACGTGGCCTTCAACCGCGCCATGGAAGAGGTGCGCAGCCGCGGCTCCGACCCGGTGCCGCCACACATCCGCAACGCGCCCACGGCGCTCGCGCGCAGCATGGGTCACGCCAAGGGCTATCGCTACGACCACGACGAGGCCGAGGGCGTGGCCCAGGGCCAGACCTACTTCCCCGAGACGATGGGTGAGCGCGTGTACTACGAGCCCGTCAACCGCGGGCTGGAGATCCAGATCGCAGAGAAGCTGAAGCGACTGAGAAACCTGTAGGTCGGACTTCAGTCCGACATTCATCGCGTCATCCGAAGCGCCGCGCATGGCCGGTTGAAACCGGCCCTACACGGGTACGCACGTCGTGGCGGACGGTGAATGTCGGGCTGAAGCCCGACCTACACGGCGCCGCGCCACCACCAGCGCGCGGTGTACATGCCGAGCGCGGTCAGGCCGAGCGAGCCGGCCAAGTGTACGCCCGCCGTCAGAAGGCCCCAGCCGAACTGGCCACGCTCCAGCAGGCCGACGACCTCGGCGGAGTAGGTGGAGAAGGTCGTCAGGCCGCCAAGGAAGCCGGTGATGGCGAGCAGGCGGTATTCCGGTGGCAGCTGCGTCTTCAGGCTGAACGCGATGACCGCGAAGCCCACCAGGTAGCCACCCAGCAGGTTGGCGGCGAGGGTGCCGAACGGCAGGTTCGGGAACACCGGGTTCAAGTGCAGCGACAGCCACCAGCGCAGGCAGGCGCCCAGGCCGGCGCCGACGAACACCGCCAGCAGGGAAGCAAGAGTCATGACGCGACATCCCGCCCCGGCTCAGCCGCGGGGCGCGCCTCGATTCTAGCGGAGCACCTTCACGCGGGGCAGCCCGGGTGGCGGATTGGTATCATGCGCCCGCGCCGGCTGGCCGGCGCTTCGACGCGTTCCCAGCACACAGGACCTGCCATGCTCGACCCCCAACTCCTTCGCGCCAATGTCGACACCGTGCGCGCAGCCCTCGCGCGGCGCGGCTTCGAACTCGACACGGACACGCTCGCCCGCCTCGAAGCGGCGCGCAAGCAGTACCAGACCACCACCGAGAGCCTGCAGGCCGAGCGCAACCGCCGCAGCAAGTCCATCGGCGAGGCGAAGGCGCGGGGCGAGGACATCGAGGCGGTGCGCGCCGAAGTGGCGCGTCTCGGCGAGGAACTGAAGACCAGCCAGGCGGCGCTGGAAGCAGTGCAGGAGGAACTGGAGGCCTTCGCGCTCGGCCTGCCCAACCTGCCCGACGCCTCGTTGCCCGATGGCCGCAGCGAAGAGGACAACCGCGAGGAGCGCCGCTGGGGCACGCCGCGCGAGTTCGACTTCACGCCACGCGATCACGTCGAACTGGGCGAGCTGCTCGCCGGCATCGACTTCGAGGCCGGCGCCAAGATCGCCGCCGCGCGCTTCGCCGTGCTGTCCGGCGACGTGGCGCGCATGCAGCGCGCGCTGATCCAGCTCATGCTCGACATCCACACCCGCGAGCACGGCTACCGCGAGGTCTACGTGCCCTTCATGGTGAACGCGCGCAGCATGCGCGGCACCGGCCAGCTGCCGAAGTTCAAGGAAGACCTGTTCGAGATCCCGACCCAGGGCTTCTTTCTCATCCCGACCGCCGAAGTGCCGGTCACCAACCTCGCCCAGGACAGCATCCTGGAAGACGCCCAGATGCCGGCGCGCTACGTGTGCCACAGCCCCTGCTTCCGCAGCGAGGCGGGCTCCTACGGCAAGGACACGCGCGGCATGATTCGCCAGCACCAGTTCGAGAAAGTCGAGCTGGTGCAGCTGGTGCGCCCCGAGGAGTCCTGGGCGGCGCACGAAGAACTGACGGGCCACGCCGAGGTGATTCTGCAGCGGCTGAACCTGCCCTACCGAGTGATCACCCTGTGCACGGGCGACCTCGGCTTCTCGGCGGCCAAGACCTACGACCTCGAAGTGTGGCTACCGGCCCAGCAGCGCTACCGCGAGATCTCCTCCTGCTCGAACTTCCTCGACTTCCAGGCGCGTCGCCTGAAGGCCCGCTGGCGCAATCCGGCCACCGGCAAGCCGGAGCTGTTGCATACGTTGAACGGCTCGGGACTGGCGGTGGGTCGTACCCTGATCGCGGTGTTGGAGAACTACCAGCAGGCGGATGGCAGCGTGCTGGTGCCGGACGCGCTCAAGCCCTACATGGGCGGCCTGGAACACCTGACGCCTGCGCGCTGAGCGCGTGTCTCAGACCAGCTTCATCAGCAGCAGCACGAAGCCCACCACCGCCAGCAGCGGCAGCAGCAGCGACTGCCAGTCGCCGCGCTGCGCGGGTGGTGAATGCCCGAGCATCTGCCGCGCGCGCGGCAGCAGGAGCGCAATCAGGATGGCGAGGAAGATCGCCGAGAGGATGCTGAGGAGATCCATGGCGGGTCAGGGGTGCGCCACGGGGGCGGATACGGCAAGGGACGCGGGAGAGCGCATGACGGCGCCCCCCCGCGCACCGTTCATTCGTCGCGCGTGATGCCGAGGATCTGCAGCAGGCTCACGAACAGGTTGAAGATGTTCATGTAGAGCTGCACGGTGGCGACGATGTAGTTGTCCACCCCGCCATGCACCATGCGGCTGGTGTCGAACAGGATGAAGCCGCTCATCAGGAGCACCACCACCGCCGAGGTCGCGAGCGACATCGCCGGGATCTGCAGGAAGATGTTCAGCAGCGACGCGCCCAGCACCACCAGCATGCCGACGAACAGGAAGCCGCCCATGAAGCTGAAGTCGCGGCGCGTGGTGAGCGCGTAGCCCGACAGGCCGAGGAAGATCACGCCCGTGCCGCCGAGCGCGGTGGCGACCAGCTGCGGGCCATGGGGCAGGGCCAAGTACATGTTCAACATCGGGCCAAGGGCGAAGCCCATCAGGCCGGTGAAGGCGAACACCACGCCGAGACCGGCAGCGGAATTCGCGGTGCGCGGCAGCACGAACCACGCCAGCAGCAGCGCGACCACGGTGGACACCAGGTAGGTCATGGGCGGCATGCGCAGCGCGACCGACAGGGTCGCGGTGAGCGCGCTGAACAGCAAGGTCATCGACAGCAGCAGGTAGGTGTTGCGGATGAGCTTGTTGGTCGAGACGACGGCACTCGAGGCCGTGCGCACGGTGGCAATCGGGGTAGGCATATCTCTCTCCTTTGTTCGAGCAGGGCGCGCCTGTTGGCGCGGACGGGCCCGGAAACTCCACCGGATAATAGGGCCGGACGACGAAATTACAACTAATACCCCAACGGCTGTCGGGACTTAGGCCATCCTGGCCGGCGGTGTCAGCAGTGCGACCACGAGGGCGGCGATCAGTTCGCCAGCGCAGCGTCGCGGGCGCTTCAACGACGGAACAGCAAGCCCGCCATCACCCGCCAGCCGCGGTAACGGGCGCCGGCATCGGCATCCGCGTCGAAGTAAGCGGCCGAGGCGTCGAAGGCGAGGCCCGCGGCGAGCGGCAGATTGAAGCCCGCGGTGGCGGTCCAGGTATCGGCCTCCAGGCGGTAGGCGGTGCGCGGATGGCGGCCGTCACTGAAGGCCGGGTCAGCGGCCTGGGCGACGGCCCCGCCCCGCGCGAGGGCACCGTCGCCGCTGACCGACACCACGTCGCCGTGCTGCCAGCCGACCGTGCCGTACAACGTCATCTCCGCGACCCGTGCATCGGCGTTCAGGTAGACCCGATGCTGATCGCCATCGAACACCGCCTCGCGCCACGCGCGCTGCAGGGTGTAGCGATAGCCGAGGCGGAGCGCGAGGCGGTCGGTGAGCGCGCTGCCGGTGGCGATCTCGGTGCTCACCCGCCCGCCGTCACGCAGCGCACTGTCCTCGAACTGGCTCACCGCGCCGGTCAGCGCCGCTTCGAACCACGGACCGGCGTAGGACGTGAAGGGCTTGTAACGTGTCGTGAGTTCCCCTTGCACCTCGGCGCGACTCAGGTCGCTCCAGCGTGCTTGGCGCTGGTTGCTCGCGCCGAGGCCGGCGCGCAGGCCGCTCCGCGCGGACAGCGGCGTGAGCCAGTTGACGCCGCCGCGCGCGAGCAGCGCATCGTCGTCCACCGCGTCCCGCGCGCGTGCCGCACGTCCGAGGTTGTCGTCGTGCACGTAGGAGACTTCGGCGTCGAAGTAGGGCGGTGCGGCGTCCACGCCCGTCAACCGGCAGGCGAGCACGGTGGCCCACAGTGCGCGGAGGCGGCGGCGAGCTTGGCTTTCGAGCACGAAGAGCGCGACCTGCATTGCGACGGTGAGCCCGAGTTAAGCATACTCGGCCGACGCTCGCGAGCGCGGCACAGGCGGATACGGACATGGCGGAACGATTGAATGCGGACGAGCGACGCCGGGCGCTCCTGGTGCGCGCGCTGGCGGCCGGCGCCTATGCCGCCGCCGCGCCGCTCGCCGCCGAGGTGCTGGGCAGACAGCCGGCGCCGCTGCCCGCCGGCCGTTCCATCTACCTGCTCGATGGCGAAGTCACCGTGAACGGCCAGCAGGCGACGATCGACACGCCGATCCGGTCGGGCGATCGCGTCGTGACCAAGGCCGGCGGCCGCGTGGTGTTCGTGGTCGGCCAGGATGCCTTCATCCTGCGCGGCGGCAGCGAACTCGAACTCGCGCCCGCGCCGCGCGAGTTCATGGTCGAGACCCTGCGCCTCGTCACCGGCAAGCTGCTCTCGGTGTTCGGCAAGACCCGCCACCAGGTGCGCACGCCGGTCGCCACGATAGGGATCCGCGGCACCGGCCTCTACGTCGAGTCCGAGCCTGACCGGAGCTACGTGTGCACCTGCTACGGCGAGACCGTGATCGGCGCCGCCGACGACGCCGCGGTCAGTGAGACCGTGGTCTCGCGCCACCACGACGCCGCGCGCTACGTGCTGGCCGGTGGCAGCGAACGTCTGCGCGCGGCGCCCTTCGTCAACCACACCGACGAGGAACTCACGCTCATCGAAGCCCTGGTCGGCCGCACGCCGCCCTTCGTGCTGCCCGGTGACAGCTATTCCACGCCGCGCCGCGGCGACTACTGAGCGCGGCCTTTGCTAGACTGCGGGCGCTCGGAGAGGTGGCAGAGCGGTTGATTGCACCGGTCTTGAAAACCGGCGGGGATGCAAATCCCTCGAGGGTTCGAATCCCTCCCTCTCCGCCACTTCGGAACAAAGGTGGGCACTGCGCCCGCTGGCGTTCCTAAGCCGCCTGCGGCGGCAAGCGTCCGTAGCAGGTCGTTCTTCGATCCCATGATGCGAACCTCGCCGTCGTTAACTTCGACGCGCTGGGCGAGCGCGCGGAGATGATCGCGGCGGTAGCCGCCGCCGTCGAGGCGGATGCGCTGGCGGGCTGTCTCCGCGAACTTTCGCAGCATCGGCGCGGTGATCGCCTTCTGGCCCGCGCTTTCGAGCATCGCGTATGCGCGGTCGGCATCGACGCGGGACTGGTCACGGACGGCCTTAAGGCTAACGATGCGGTCCTTGAGGTCCGGGTCATCCAGGTCGGCGACGCCGCTCTCGATGGCGTCGTAAAGCCGCTTGAGGCGTAGGTCGGTCTCGGTCGCCCGCTTGTTCAACTCGGCGATGTGATCGCGGCGACGCTCGGTGCGCTCCTGCCGCCGATCGAGCACCGTCGCCAGCACCTCTTCAAGTCGGGCTGGGTCGAGCAGTCGATCCTCCAGATGTCCTGCGACCAGCGCGTCCAGCTTCTCCATCGGGACGGTCATGCCAGTGCAGGCGGTCGGTCCCTGCCGCGCCTTGGTCGAACAGGTGTAGTAGCGATAGCGCCCGGCCTTGCCGGTGCGGATGGTCATAGCCCCGCCGCACTTGGCGCAATGGATCAGGCCGGTAAGGAGGATGGGGCCGCCCACGACCTGAGGCGGCGTCACCTTCGGGTTGCGCGCCTTCATGCGGGCTTGCACGGCGTCGAACGTCGCCTGATCGATAATCGGCGGTACCGCGACGGGGATGACCTCCTCATCCGGTTTGTTTTCGCCGTTCTTGGTGCGGCGATTGAACTCGTGGCATCCGACATAGGTCTGCCGCGTCAGCATCCGGTGGACCGTGCCGATACCCCAGCGCCCGCCGTCGCGGGTGAAGATGCGGTGTTGGTTCAGGTGCTTGGTGATCGCCTTGACGCCCATTGGACCGCTGGTGCCGTCACCCTCCAGCGCCAAGCGGAACGCCAGCCGCACGGTGTCGGCATGAAGCGGGTCGATCTCCAGCTTCTTCTTGGTCTTGGCCCCGCGCTGTTCGGCAGCGACGACGCGGTAGCCGATTGGCGGGAGCGAGCCGTTCCAGAAGCCTTGCCGGGCATTCTCCTTCAAGGCGCGCAGGACGTGCTTGGCGTTCTCCTTGGACTGATACTCGTCGAACAGCGCCA
>JAIEQK010000067.1 GCA_019747795.1 Gammaproteobacteria bacterium
GTCCAGAACGGCCGGAACTACGCCTGCGGCCGGGATCGCCATGGTGCCATCTTCTGCTGGGGCTCCCTCGGTGCGGTACCCCAGGGGACCGATGTGGTCATGCGTGCTCCGCTGGGTGAGGACCTCAATCACATGGGCGTGGTGGTTCGCCTCGATAATTCCGACCAGGCCGTCTCTCTCGACCTCGCCATGTTCCAGGGTTGCGCGGCCTACAAAAGCGATAGCGTGAGTTGCTGGGAATTCATGCGTCCACCCCGCGAGATCGCAAAGGTTCAGGGCGTGGCGGAGATCGCGGTCAACGACGATGGATTGGGTTGCCTGTTGCTGCAAGACGGGCGTCTGCGGTGCTGGAACAAGGATCCCGGCACTCTACGGGAAGTGTTCCTCGTGGCGGACTGAGAATGCCAGGCCTGTTCTCGTGCCTGCCCGGCGCGCAAGATGAACCTCGACTGGCAGGAGGACGAGGGGTGCGGGCACGGCGTGTGCCCACGCGGTACGAGCGGTGGCTAGAATTGTGCGTTGCCCAACACCGATGGACATTGATGGTGATGAATTCGAAAAGCCGGGTGAGGGTGACCCTTCTGGTGCTTACGCTGGGTTTCGCGGCATTCGACGCCGGTGCCGTTGTCAACGCGCCGTTTGCCGGCGTGTGGCGCAACGCGGCGTCGAGCCAGACCATCCAAGCTGTCAAAATTTCGTCTCCGCGTAACGATGGGACCTACGGTGTGCGGATTGTCGCCGTCTGTTCGCCGAGGTCGTGTAAGTGGGGAACTCTGAGCGGGGTCGTTGCTCCCGACTCGCCGGACTTGCTGCGAGTGGACATACCGTCCATGGGCGAGGACCAGAAGCTGCATGCCAAGCGCCAGCTACGCTTGCTGCTGGTGTCGCCCTCAGCCATGGATTTCGAGTTCACCACGGATTTCATCGATCATCCTGACGTGAAGAATCGCGTGGTGCGCGGTCAGTTGGAGAGACGCGAGTCCCCACGCTCCGACAAGAAAAAATGATCGCGTTTATTTCGGTGTGTAGCGGGGAGTCTCGTCGCCGCGGCGTGTAGGTGCGCCGTCGCGAGGTCGCATCCACTCGGCTACGAGGTTCTGGCAGCGGTGTTTCGCTTGCTGACTTGGCCACGGCGACCGTTCGCTCAGCGTGCGGTACCGCGCTCACCTGCCTGCTGCGCGATTGAACGAGCTTGCCGCACGTGCGGCACGACTGCGGGCTGCTCACGCATTCACGCCCCGCCGTCTGCGCGCCTCGCGAGGCGGACCGGTGATCCGCCTCGCGAGGGTACTCAAGCGCGTCGGCGACGCAGTGCGCCCAGTCCAATCAGCGCCGAACTCAGCAGCCAGGCCGTGGCCGGTAGCGGCACGGGCGCCGGGGAGATGACCAGGCTGTCATAGGCCACGTTGTCGTCTGCGGGCGAGGGATCGAATTCATCGAACACCACGCGCGCGATGTTCGCGGCGTCGGATACCAGGCCGATGAACTGAAAGCCAGGGCTGCCGTTGGGCGCCGGGATGAAGCCGTTGCTGGTGAGCAGGGTGTTCGAGGTGTCGAAGAAGCTGACACCCACGAACGAGGCGCCGTCCGGCGCGTCGAACACGACGTCCAGGCCAAAGGCCTGCACCGGCGTGGCGAAGGTCAGCACCAGGTCGTCGTCCTCGATGCTCGGATTGCTGCCGCCTGGCGACAGAACGTTGGCGCCGGACGATGCGGAGAGCGTGTTGCGTACGCCGCTGGCGGCCGGGATCACGACCAGATCCTGCCCGCTCACGCCGTTGAGGGTCGCGCCCGCGAGTGTCGTGCCGGTCAGCACCGTGCCGGGCGCGAGACCGTCGAAATCGATGTTCGTGACGCTGGTGACCTGGCCGTCGGCAAGGAAACTCGCGCGGTTCGTATAGATTCCCGCCGCTTCGGCCTGGGTGAAGGAGAAGAGTGCCGTCGCGGCGACGGCGTTGGCGATGAGAGTTCTGTGCATGGACATCGGACTGCTCCTTTTCGAATGCTGAGCTCAGGCGGTGCTGGACGTGGGGCCTCGACGGGCACGCCGACCAAGCGCCGGGGTGCGCGCCCCGTGGCCGTACCGGCCGCGAGGCGCGAGCGTGACGCGGTGTGGACGTTCATCCACGCCGCGCGGCGGTCAGCGTCTGCCCTGACGCAGACGTCGACGACTGACGCCGGCCAGCGTGAGGCCGGCGCCGAACAAGGCCAGGGAACCCGGCTCCGGAACCATCTGCGTACCGACGTCGATGTTGTGGATGTCGTGGATGGTGTTGCACTGCGTGGGGTCCGTCCGGCAGGCGGGATCCGGGTCGAGGTAGTCGATCTGCAGCGAGGTGATCACCTGGCCGTCGAGGCCGTGCAAGCTGTAGTGCTGGTTCTCACCCTTGTCGCCCTCGTACGGAAAGTTCGTGTCGAAGATCCACTTGACGTCGAACTGGTCGATGGCGGTCAGCGTGAGGCCGAGACCGGTAGGCTGGTCCTTGTCCATCGAGTCCAGCATGAACTCGATGCTGCCCCAGGCGTAGCCCGCCTCGGGCGTGAGCAGGATCGAGGTGAAGCCGGGGCCATGCACACCGGTATCGACCGAGCTGCCCGAGGCGTGCAGGGTAAGGCCGGTGAGGTCTTCGACGAAGACCTGGTAGTTCGGTTTCGGCGGATTGGTGTCGCCGATGACCGTCGTGCCACTGCTGGCCGGGGAGAAGTTGACCGTCTGGTCACAGGCCTGCCAGGTGCTCGACGAATTGCACTTGTCGGTGGTGAGGATGATGGTGGCATGGCTGCTCATCGGCAGGGCCGAAAGACCCAGGAGGCTGGCTGCGATGAGGCGGCTCGATTGCTCAGGCGATGACATGGTGCTGGCTCTCCCTATGGATCTGACGCCGGAAGGGAACCGGGGTGTCGACCCTTGATGTAGTTATCGAATGTCTGTTGGTAGCGCGATCGACGCCGCGCGGTGCCCGGGGCTGGGGAGCGCCGCCGCATGATCGATGACGTCAGGCTGCCCGTCGGCTCCCCTGGTCTTGCTGACCGTGGTCAGCCTTCTCTCAGAGGACTGTCAAAATCTGTGACGAGCGGGCCGGGACGGCGGCCTGCGCCACGCGCGCGGGCCATGGAGCATCGACGAGGTGGCGCTCTGCTTTCGACGGCAACCAGGGTTGTCCGTGCGCCAGGGCCCGCTAGTCCGCTCCAATGGGTCGGGGACGCCGCGGCGCGTCGCTCGGCTAGCGTGCCTGGAGTGTCGCGAGGTAGGCCACGATGGACAGGATGCGGCCTCGCGCCACGGCGATCGCGGAATCGCCGTCGAGCCCAGGCTCGGCCTGCAGCGCCGCGCCCCAGATCGGCATCACCCGGGTACCGTGCGCCGGCAGAAGTTCGGAACCACTGATCACATCGTAGAGCTCGCCGAACGGAAATGCGCCGCCGTGGCGCTGCTCGAGGGTCGTCAGGTCCGGAACTTTCACGGTCGCGCGTGGGCTGTCAGCTGACCCGCCCTTGCCGTCGACGCCATGGCAGCCCGCGCAGTGCGACTGGTACAGCACATGACCGGAGTTCAGCACGGCGTCCTTGGAGTCGAGAAGAGGCTCTGCGTGGGCTGCAGCGGCCGTCAGAGCGAGAGCGGCAGCGAGTGATAGAGCGATGGAGTCGGTAGGCATCAGGGTGTTCCGGCGAGGTGGAGATCATTCACGTTGTGGCAGGAGAAGCACGACACGTTGCCGCTCGACGACAGGCGGGTGTCGAAGTACAGCATCTTGCCGAGTTCGACTTTGGCCGGAGTGGTGGGATTGCCCGCAGGTGAGGGGGCGACCTCGGGGAGTGGTTGCCAAGTGGTCTGCGCGGCGGTTGGCGCCGAGGCCACCGTCATCGCGCATAGCGACAGGACTACCCTTAGTGCCGTCATGGGTGCGGGGATCAGGTAGCGCTGCATCGCTAGGTTCCTCCTGTCTGCTTGGCGACCAGGCTGCTCTTCTCGTCCCACCCTGTGCTCGAGAAAAGCATCGCAAGTTTCGCCCTCATCCAATCTGATTGACGTCACTTTGGCGGCAAGTGCGCTGCCGACCAGGCGCTGCTGGTGGTCGAGTGTCTGGGTGCCCTGGCAAGTCTCGGTCGGCGATGGAGTGCTGTTCCTTCGTTCGGAGTACGCACGGGACATCCCACTGGGCAGCGCCCGTCCACCCGCGCGGGCCGTCGCGGGCGAAACCGGGCATCGACCCACTATGCGATCGGGCTAACATGGCGGGACATCATGCGGGGCGTCAGGCTGCCAGGACTGCGAGGACAGTGCCATGAAGGACAACGTGGAGATCGTGGATTTTCCCAACGCCGGCGTGCGCGCGGTCGACGAAGCCGAGCGGTTCGTCGTGTGGGAGGAGATCTTCTCGCCCGGCGTCGCGACCTGCGCTCACCGGCACAGGCGCGACTACATCGCCTTCTTCCCCGATGGCGGAGAACTCACGCTCTGTCATGTCGCGGGTGGGTTCGAGGACTACGCGGTGTTGAGCGGCGGAATGTCACCCCTGCCGTCCTCCACCAGCGGGGCCCGCTTCGCCATCGCGCCCGGCACCGCAATCCGCTCGCGCGTGCCGCCGGAAGGCACGGTGCACGTGGCATTGAACGAAGGCGGCAGGCCGCTTCGCATGGTGCTGGTCGAGTTCAAATGACGCCGTCGTGCGCGGTGCGCCCGCATCGCGCACGACGGCAGGCATGGGCGGCGAGTGTGTCGGTCCATGCGAGACCAGCGGCCGCGTTCCCGGGATCGGCTGCGAGTGATGGTGGTTTGGCGCGTCGACGTCGGCAGTGCGCTATCGAACTCTCATGTTTCCATGAAACCGCGGGCCGGAGCGTCCGCGCGATGCCCCGCTCCGGCACCATCCCGTGCGCCGCCTACAACCCGAGCTGCTCCAGCAACGGTGGCCACTGCGCGGCCCAGGGCCGCGCGCGTTCGAAGGCGGCGGCCGCGCGCAGCACACTGCGGTCGTCGAGATGGCGTCCGACGATCTGCATGCCGATCGGTAGGCCTGAGGAAGTGAAGCCGGCCGGCACACTGATGGCGGGCTGACCACTCATGTTCAGCGGAAACGTGAAAGCCAGCCAGGCGGTTGGCGCGACCATGCGTCCTTCGATCATCTCCGGACCCTGGGTGTAGAGCGCGAAGGGCGGTACCGCGACGGTCGGGGTCAGCAGTAAATCGAAGTCCTGCATCAGGCGCGACAGCTGCTGGCAGACCTTGAGACGCATCATCTTCGCGTCGGTGAAGTCCTCGGCCGTCCATGGGTGGCGCAGGAGTTCGACCAGGTGTGGCGACATGGTGTGCTCGCGGCCCTGCATCAGACGGCGCATACCCGTGAGATCGGTATCGGCCGCGACCAGTGCCCAGAAGCTCGCGAAGATCTCCGGTCCCCAGCCTGGACGCGCTTCTTCGACGTGACAACCTAGATCGGTTGCGAAAGTCCTCGCCGCCTCGCGCACCACCTGGCGCACTTCGGGATCGACCGCCGCGTAGCCCCAGTCCTCGCTGTAAGCGATGCGCAGGCCGGCGAAGTCCTCATGGGTGGCGGCGAGATAATCGAAATCCGCGGCGGGGATCGAATAGCGGTCGCGCGGGTCCGGGCCGGCAATGACTTGCATCATCAGCGCCGCGTCGGCGACCGTTCGACTGATGGGCCCGATGTGCTCGAGCGATTCCCAACTCGACAGTCCGGGATAGCGCGGATCGCGACAGCCGGGATAGAGCGGCACGCGGCCCATGGACGGTTTGAAACCGACCAGCCCGCAGTGCGCAGCCGGCACGCGTATCGAGCCGCCGCCGTCGCTGCCGATGGCGAAGGGGCCGATGCCCGCCGCGACCGCCGCGCCGGACCCTGAACTCGAACCGCCCGGCGTCAGGCGGGTGTCCCATGGATTGCGCGTGGCTTCACCTATGGGGTTGTGGCTCGCGCCGCTGTAGCCGAACTCGGGCACGTTGGTCTTGCCGATGATGATCGCGCCGGCGGCCTTCAGGCGTTCGACCACGATGTCGTCCTCGTCCGGCACGAAGTCTCGGTACAGGGGCGAACCCATCGCGGTGCGCACACCGGCGGTCGCCACCAGGTCCTTGATGCCCAACGGGACACCCGCCAGGGGGCCGGGGTCGTCGCCGGCGGCGAGACGCGCATCGACCGCCCGCGCGGCGGCGCGCGCCTGTTCTTCGGTGACCGTTGTGAAGGCGTGGATCTCGGGTTCGAGCGCCGCGAGACGCGCCAGCGTCGCTTCCGTCACCTCGAGCGCCGACAGGCTTCGATCGCGTACCTTCGCCGCCAGCGACAGTGCGTCCAGGCGACCGATCTCTCTTGCATTGCTCATGGCCGTGCCCCCAGGCCGCTTCGTTGCGGCGTGTCTGGCGGGACCTTAGCGGATCGCGACCGGGTGTACGACACTCTGCACGACCCAGGCGAAGCGCGGCGCGGCAAGCACGAAGAAAAGTTCGTCGGCCTTGTCGGCGGCGAGGTCGGTGCAGCGGATGTTCTCGAAGATGTCCACGCCGTGCTTCACGAGCAGGGTGCCATGCTCGGGACCGCAGGCAAGAAGGGAATCGGGGAAGGAGCGTCCCCGGCCGCGCATGGCGCCACCGTCGTTCCGGCGGCGTGTCGACCGTTCGAGGACCTTGCCGTGTCAGCGACGATGCCACGGCGCGATGCGCGGCGGTCCGCCGCCGCGCATGCCCGCAGGCGCGCTATCGCTATTGCTGAATCGAACGCAGGTAGATGATCATCTCGAGCACTCGGCCACGAACTTCGGTTTCGGCACCTGGCGCGCTGCTGCCTTTCCAGTTGGAGCCCCATACCGGCATGTCGCGCGTGCCGTGCGCCCCGTTGGGGCCGCGGCCGTCGATGGAATCGTAGATGGTGTTGAAGGGGAACTGACCTCCGTTGTTTCTGGCCAGCAAGGTCAGGTTGGCGGGCTTCTTGTTGAGCATGGTGGCGTAGGGGCCATTGCCCTGGGCGTCGGTGCCGTGACACACGGCGCAGTTCTCCAGGTAACGCGAACGGCCGGCCGCTTCGACCGACGCGTCCTCTGCCTGCGCCGCGACGCTCATCAGCAGCGCGCTTCCCAGCAGCGCCAGCAATCCGGGCGATTTGATCGGATGACGAGGTGGCATGCTTGATCCTCCAGTTGGCACCCCGCGGGTGTGATGCGGAGCTTAGGTGACCACCGGGCCGTCGTTCTGACTCGGGTCAGAAACGTGAGCGCGATGCTCGAGGATCACCTGACCGCTCCGGGCGCAAGCCACGCCAGGCGCATCGAGCGGATGGAGACGCCGAACGGGAGGCGATGCTGGCGGCCGCGCGCTCGCTACGCATACCCTCCACCCGTATACTGCGGCGCGCTCAAAATGGAGAGGTTCGATGAGCGATGCCGCGGATTCGCTGACTTCGGCCGCGCCTGGCTCGCGCGAGCCGGCGGCGACGACGGTCGACAAGCGTCTGGATGCTGCGCTCCGCGGCTCGGGGATGGCGTGGTTCGAGCGCGATCTGGAGTCTGGACTGGTGACAGGCTCGCCTTCCTGCGCCGAGATCTTCGGCCTGGCCGACCCGTTGGGGCCGTGGCCGTTCACCGATTTCCTTGCGCGTATCGTGCCGGAGGACCTGGAGTCCTACCAGCGCGCCATCGAGCTTCCAGTGCCGGCGGCCCAAAGCGCCTCGAACGCGATCCGTTATCGCATTCGGCGGCCGGACGGCAACCTGCGTCACGTCGAGGCGCGCTATGGCGACCTGCGCGAGCACGACCGCAGCTACCGCTTCGGCCTGGTCATGGACGTCACCGCCGCGACGAATCTCAGCGAGCGGCTGCAGGACAACAGCGCACTGCTGGACCTGGCCATGGAATCCATCGACATGGTGCTGTGGGACCGCGACCTGGTCAGCGGCACCTTCCGCTCCTCGCCCAACTACGGCGCGTTCTACGGCCTGGAGGCCGGGCGTACGGAATGGAGTTTCGCGGATTTCCTCGGCGCCGTTCATCCGGACGACCACGCGGTCCTGCGCGAGGCCTATGCCGATTCTGTCGCCGAGGATGCGGAGTACGGCCCGAAGTACCGTCTCATCATGCCCGGGGGGACCTATCGCTGGCTCGAATCCAAGGGGCGCCTGCATCGGGACGGCGAGGGCCGTCCGGTGCGCCTGGTGGGGGTGACCTGGGACGTCAGCGAGCGCCGGGTGAGCGAAGATCGCCTGCTGCGCATTGCCAACCTCCTGCCGGGCATGGTGTATCAGCTGCAGCGAAAGTCGTCGGGCGATTACGCTTTCGGCTACATCAGTGACGGCATCCGCGCGCTGTGCGGACTCGAGCCCGACAGCGTGCGCGCCGACCTGGGCCACTTCGTGCGCTGTATCCATCGTGACGATCGCCAGCGCTTCATCGATTCAAGCGAAGCCTCGGCGCGTGCCCTGGCGCCCTGGCACGAAGAGTTCCGCCTGGTCGACCCGAGCGGCACGCAACGCTGGGTCGAAGGGCGCGCCGTGCCGCAGCGCATGCCCGATGGCACCGTGCTCTGGCACGGGCACATCTTCGACATCGCGGCGCGCAAGGCGGCGGAGCACGACCTGCGTGACACCAAGGCGCGTCTGACCATGGCCCTGGCGGCGGTGCGCATGTACACCTGGCACTGGGCTGTCGACTCCGGGGAGGTGACGAGCCCACAGGATCTCGGTGAGTTCTTTGACCTTCCTTCCGAGCGCGTGACCATCGCCGACATCGTGGCCAACGTTCATCCCGCCGAGCGCGAGCGTTTCGAGCATGCGCTCGATTACGCCGTGAGCCACGCCTCGGATGAAACCGTGCGGTTCGAGTTCCGCGTGCTGCGCGCGAGCGCCCAGGTCCATTTGTACGAAGTGCGCGCCCGCGCGGAATTCGACGGGGACGGACGCCTGCGAAGCTTTCTCGGTGTGACGGTGGACGTCACGGATCAGCGCCTCGCCGACCAGGAGCGGCACGCCCTGCAGGACCAGCTGCAGCGGGCGCAGAAGATGGAACTGCTGGGCCTCATGACCGGCGGCATCGCGCACGACTTCAACAACATCCTCGCCAGCATCCTCGGCTACGCGGAACTCGCCAGGCGCGACGCCGACGCGCAGCCGAGCGCCCGCCAGGCGGCCTACGTCGAGGAGATCCGGCTGGCCGCCGCCCGCGGCGCCGAACTGGTCGCGCAGATGCTGGCGTTCAGTCGCAGCGAGGCCACGGTACCCGGTCCGGCGGCGCTCGCCGACCTGCTGGAGCTGGCGGTCAAGATCATCCGTCCGACCTTTCCCGCAAGCATCGACATCGTGACCGAGGTGGCGCCGCACCCGCAGCTGGTGGCGACCACCGCCGTCGAGATTCAGCAGATCGTGATGAATCTCTGCATCAATGCGCGCGACGCCATGCCGGGCAAGGGCCGCATAGTCGTGAGCCTGGAGCACCGCCGCGGGCGCGCCCAGGCCTGCGCTTCCTGTGGGCATCCGATAGACGGTGACTTCGTCGTGCTGACCGTCGCGGACAACGGCGCCGGCATCGATGACCAGGTGCGTGAACGCATCTTCGAGCCCTTGTTCACCACCAAGAGCACGGGGCGCGGCACGGGGCTGGGCCTGGCGATGGTGCATGGCATCGTGCACCGTGGCAGGGGACACATCACGCTCGACACCGCCGTCGGTCATGGCACGCGTATCGCCGTGTATCTGCCGGTCGTCGGTCACGCGTCGTCGACCCGCGCCGCCGAGGCGACCGCGGTCCCCGACGCTCGGCCGAGCGCGGCACGCGCGGCGCGCATCCTGGTGGTGGACGACGAGCGCGCGGTGGGCGGCTTCATCGGCGAGCTGCTCGGCTTCGAGGGGCATAGTGTCAAGATCGAGAGCGATCCTCGCGAAGCGCTGCAGGCGTTCCGCGCTGCGCCGGGCGACTACGACCTGGTGGTGAGCGACCAGACCATGCCGCACTTGACCGGCACGGAACTCGCCCTGCGCTGCAAGGCCATCCGCGCCGATCTGCCCGTCATCCTGCTCACGGGGCACAGCACCACGGTCGACGCGACCATCGCGAAGGACCTCGGCATCGAAGCGTTGCTGGCGAAGCCCGTCGACACGGCGGCGCTCGTCGCTGCAATCGACGCCGCGCTCGCGCGACGCGCCGACGCCACGGCGCGTGGCTGAACGCAGTCGTCGCCTTCGACGCCTGCTGCTTCCGCGTCAGGGCCGCTTGCCGCTGCGTGCGCTGACGATGTCCGCGATGCGCGCCGCGGATGCGCCGAGGCCCGTGAGACCCAGGCCGAGCACCTTGTTCACCAGCGCGGCATTGCGACCGCGAGTGGCGGGGCTCTCGACCAGCGCCGTCATCACGGCCTGGCACAGGCCCAGCCAGTAGAGCACGCCCACGTCCTTGGCGTCCGGGTGCAGGAGACCCTGCGCGCACGCATCCTCGAGATCTTCCTTCAGGCCCTTGTTCAGCGGATGCGCGGCCGCCGTCGACGTGCCGTGGCTGCGCAACAGCACCGCGCTGCGCTTGGGCTCCGCCAGCGCGAAGTCCGCCGCGACGCGCAGGCCGCGCGCGATACGCACCACCGGATCGGTGACGCCTTCGTTGGCGGTGCTCACCCGCGATTCGAGTTCCAGGCGTACTTCGGTCGCGATGGCCTCGGCGAACGCCTGCTTGTCGCGAAAGTGATTGAAGAAACTGCCCTTGGCGACACCGGCCCGAGCCACGACCTCGTCGATGGGAATGGCATCGATGGGGCGCTCGACCAGCAGTTCGAAGCCTGCGGTGAGAAGCGCGGCGCGGGTCGGCAACGAGCGGCCGGGGCGTTTGCGGGGTGGCTGCGAGTTCATTCCGTCTTTTTACTTGACTAAATGGTCAGAGGCAATTTAAATGACCAAATAGTCATGTAAGGAGAGGCGCACCGTCATGCCACCCGTCATCAGAGTCCAGGACATCGCCCATGTGCGCTTCGCCGCGCCGGACCTGGCGGTGATGCGCGCGTTTCTCGAAGACTTCGGCCTGACCTGTTTCGAACAGGGCGGCCGCCTGTACGCCAAGGGGACCGATGGGCGGCCGTTCGCGCATGTCACCGAACAGGGGGCCGCGAGGTTTCTTGCGGTGGGATTTCGCGCCGCGGACATCGCGGATCTCGAGAGGCTTGCCGCTCATGAGGGCGTGCCGGTGGAGACGCTCGATGCCCCCGGCGGCGGTCATGTCGTGCGGCTCACCGATCCGGACGGACATCGGGTCGAGGTCGTCGCGGGCCAGGCTTGCGAGCCTGCGGCCCCGGCCATTGCCGACCCGCCGCGCAACAGCGTCGCCGCGCGGACGCGACTGCGTACCACGCTGCGACTCGCGCCCGGCCCCGCACAGGTGCGTCGCATCGGGCACGCGGTGCTCAAGGTGAGTGACTTCCGTCGCGCCGAGCAGTGGTACAAGGACCGGCTCGGCTTCCTCACGTCCGATGAAGTGGAAGCCGCGCCCGATCTGCCGCTCGGCGCGTTCCTGCGCTGCGACCAGGGTGAGCAGCCGGTCGACCACCACACGCTGTTCCTTGCCCAGTTGCCCGGCGCGCGCGGTCTGCTGCACGCGGCCTTCGAGGTTGCCAATCTCGACGACCTGATGCTCGGCCATGCGCACTTGAAGTCCAGGAAGCGCGACGCGGCCTGGGGTGTCGGGCGTCACGTGATGGGCAGCCAGGTCTTCGACTATTGGCGCGACCCGTTCGGCAACGAACTCGAACACTGGACAGATGGCGACCTGTTCACTGCGGCCGAGCCACCGCACAAGATGCCGATGAGCGCGCTGCTCGCCGTGCAGTGGGGCGCCCCGCATCCAATGTTCGCCGGGCGGTTCGCGCCGCCGCCCGCGCTCGTCACCTTCATCACCACGCTGCAACTCCGCCTTCGGCAGTGGTTGCGCCGGCAGCCGAAAGGAGTCACCGCATGAAACTCGCAAGCTACACGGCTGAAGCCGGGACCCGCGTCGGCATCGTCGTCGGCGACACCATCGTCGATGCCGGCATCGACGGCACCATGCTCGATGTGATCCGCGATTGGGCGATCCTGAAGCCGGTTTTCGAGTCACGGGTCGCGACCATTGCCGGCACGCCCCTGGCCGCCGTCCGCCTCGAGGCGCCCGTGGAGCGACCGGGCAAGATCTTCGCCATCGGGCTCAACTACGCCGATCACATTGCGGAGTCGAAGCTCGGCACGCCGGAACACCAGGTGTGGTTCACCAAGGCGCAGACCTCGGTCAACGGCCCCTACGACCCGATACTCATCGCGCGCGGCACCGCGACGCCCGACTACGAGGCCGAACTGGTGGCGATCGTCGGTCGCGGTGGCAAGCACATCGCGGCCGCGGATGCGTCGGGTGCGATCTTCGGCTACTGCGTCGGCAACGACGTGACCGAGCGGCTGTGGCAACACGCCACGCCACAATGGTCGCTCGGCAAGAGCTTCGACACCCACGCGCCCATGGGGCCGTGGATCGTCACCGCCGACGAGGTCCGCGATCCTCACGGCCTCGGCATTCGCTGCTTCGTCAACGGTGAGCTGCGCCAGTCGTCGAACACCCGGCACCTGGTCTTCAACGTGTGGCAGCAGGTCGAGCACCTGTCGGTCGGCATGACGCTGGAGGCCGGCGACGTGCTGTTCACCGGCACCCCGGGCGGCATCGGCGCGGCGATGGACCCGCGACGTTTTCTCGTGCCCGGCGACGTGGTGCGCTGTGAGATCGACACCCTCGGACATATCGAGGGCGTGATGGTGGCGGAGGGCTGAGCCATGGCCTTCGATTGCGATGTCCTGATCGCGGGCGGCGGCCCGACCGGCGTGACGCTGGCCAAGCTGCTCGCACGCCGCGGCGTCAAGGTAATCGTCGCGGAGAAGGAGGCGGACATCTACCCGCTGCCGCGCGCCGCCCATCTCGATCATGAAGCGATGCGCATCCTGCAGGAGGCGGGTGTCGCCGACGAGGTCATGGCGAGCAGCCGCCAGGTGTCGCGCTACGACTTCCTGAATGCCGACGGCGAAGTGCTGCTGCGCTTCGACGACACGGCGCGGACCGGTCCGGGCGGATGGCCGCTCGCCAACATGATTCACCAGCCCTCGGTCGAAGCGGCGCTGCGTCGCTCGCTCGCGCGCGAGCCTGGCGCCGAGCTGCACACGCGCTGGTCTTTGCTCTCGTTCGAGGAGGATGCCGACGGGATCACGGCGACCATCGCCACGCCGACGGGAGAACGCTCGCTGCGCGCTCGCTACCTGGTCGGCGCCGACGGCGCGCGTTCGCCGGTGCGTGAGCGCGCCGGCATCGTGTTCGAGGATCTCGGCTTCGAGGAACCCTGGCTGGTGGTGGACGTGCTGGTTGACGACCCGTCGCGCCTGCCGGTCGACAACCTGCAGATCTGCGATCCGGCGCGGCCCACCACCTGCGTGCTGATGGGCGCCGGACGGCATCGCTGGGAATTCATGATCAAGCCCGGCGAGACGCCCGAGGCGCTGAGCGCGGATGCGTCCATCGAGGCCCTGCTCGCGCCATGGCAGGTCGCTGGGGCCGTGCGCCTGGAGCGCAAGGCGGTCTACACGTTTCGCGCACGCATCGCCGAACGATGGCGCGAGGGTCGCGTGCTGCTCGCCGGTGACGCCGCGCATCAGACGCCGCCTTTTGCCGGGCAAGGCATGTGTTCGGGGCTGCGCGACGCGGCGAACCTCGCCTGGAAGCTCGCGGCCGTGTGCGCCGGTCATGCTCCCGATGTCCTGCTGGACACCTACCAACCGGAGCGTGTGCCCAACCTGCGCGCGACCATCCAGATGGCCATCACCATGGGCCGCACGGTGTGCATCACCGATCCGGAGGTTGCCGCGGCGCGCGACGCACAGATGCTCGCCGCGCGCGCGGCGGGTCAGTCGCCGGACGGCAGCGTGAGCTACCCGGCGCTCGCCACCGGCGCGGTGCTGGCGGGCGCGATCGCAGCGGGCGAGTACTTTCCGCAGGCGCGCGGCGCGAACGGCCAGGCGCTGGATGATGTGCTCGGGCTCGACGCGTGGCTCATTGCGCGCGCCGACCTCGCCCGGGCGCCGCTCGCGGCTTTCGCGGCTGACATCGGCGCCTGGTTCGACGCTCACCGCGTGGACGCGCTGCTGCTGCGTCCCGACCGGCACGTGTTCGGCGCGGGTGACGCTGTCGCGTTGCAGGCAGGCTGGGCCAGGCATGCGGGCGGGCTCCCCGTGCGCCGGGCGTGAGCGCGACCGCACGCCTTTGATGCCCGAGATCGCGACTTTGTCTGACTTGTAAGTCCCGCCCGCCGCGCTAGAACTAACGGTGCGACGCGGGGGGCCTACTACGCGTGCAGGCGAGGCGCCGGTTCGAGGCGTCGTGGACATCACCGGCGGAGTTGGACCATGGGGTTGGGCGAAATCCGGTCGCGCACCGGCGTTGCCGGGCTGGACGAAGTGCTGGGCGGCGGGCTGCTGCCCTACCGGCTCTACCTGGTGGACGGTGACCCCGGCGCCGGCAAGACCACCCTGGCGCTGCAGTTCCTCCTGGAGGGGCTGCGCGCCGACGAGCGCTGCATGTACGTCACCCTGTCGGAGTCCAAGCAGGAGCTGGAGGCCGGAGCCGCCTCGCACGGCTGGTCGCTGGACGGCATCCAGATCCTCGAGTTGTTGTCCCAGGCGGACTTGTTCGACGACACCGAACAGCTCACTGTCTTCACCGAGTCGGAGGTAGAGCTGTCGACGACCACGCGCAGGATCCTCACCGCGGTGGAGCAGTACGCGCCCCATCGCGTCGTGCTCGATTCGCTCTCGGACCTGCGTCTGCTCGCGCAGAATTCGCTGCGCTACCGCCGCCAGGTCGTCGCGCTGAAGCAGTTCTTCATGGGCCGACGCTGTACGGTCATGATGCTGGACGATCGCACCATGCAGGGGCCGGACCAGCAGCTGCACAGCATCGCGCACGGCGTCGTCGCGCTGAACTCCTCGACCCCGGTCTACGGTCAGATTCGCCGCGATGTGCGCGTGGTGAAGTTCCGCGGCAGCGACTTCGTCAGCGGTCGCCACGATTTCGTCATCCGCAGCGGCGGGCTGACCGTCTTTCCCCGGCTCATCGCCGCAGAGCACGCCGCCCTGCGCGAACGTGGGCGCCTGGCGAGCGGCGTTGCGCGGCTGGATGCGCTGCTCGGCGGCGGCGTGGACCGGGGCACCAGCACGCTGCTCATGGGGCCGCCAGGCTCGGGCAAGTCGACCATCGCCCTGCAATTCGCCGCGGCGGCGGTGGCGCGCGGGGAGCACGCCGCGGTGTTCGCCTTCGACGAGACCAACGCCGCGATGCGCGCGCGCTCCATGAGCATGGGTCTCCACATCGCCGAAGGTCGGGGTGCGGGGGAGCTCGACTTCCATCAGATTGACCCGGTCGTGATCTCGCCGGGCGAGTTCGCCGACCTCATTCGGCGCAGCGTGGAGCAGGACGATGCCAGGATAGTCATCATCGACAGCCTGAATGGCTATCTGAATTCCATGCACCACAGCAACTACCTTACGGCCCAGTTGCACGAGTTGCTCACCTACCTCAACAACCAGGGCGTCGCCACCTTCATCGTCGTCGCGCAGAGCGGGATGGTCGGGATGAACATGGCCGCGCCGGTCGAAGCCAGCTATCTCGCCGACTCCGTGCTGATGCTGCGCTACTTCGAGCATGCGGGCAGCGTGAAGAAGGCCATCTCGGTATTGAAGAAGCGCACCGGTGGTCATGAAGATTCGATTCGGCAGATGTGGTTCGACGAGCACGGCATCCATCTGAGCGAGCCGCTGCTCGGCTTGCGCGGCGTGCTCACCGGCGTGCCCAGTGAGCCGGCGCGCACGGAAGACCCGCTGTCGCTCCACTCCCATGGCTGAGCGCTTCCCCCACGGAGACTTGCGCGTTCTGACCCTGCCCCCGACCCGCCGTGATGGCGATGTCATGGCGACGCTGTTACGGCGCAAGAACATCGAGCTGGAAATCTGTGCCGATCTGCCCAGCCTGGCGCTCGCCTGCGAGCGCGGCGTGGGCGCGATCCTGCTGTCGGACCTGGTGTTCCGCGACCACGCGCTGGAGACCCTGTTGGTGTCCCTGGGCCTGCAGCCGTCCTGGTCGGACATTCCCGTCGTGCTCCTGTGTCGTACGACGGCGCGCGGTGATGATTTGCGGCACTTCCTGCGCAGTCTGGACAACGTCACCGTGCTGGAACGGCCGACCACCATGCGGACCCTGGTCAGCTCGGTCCAGGCCGCGCTCCGCGCCCGCTCGCGCCAGTACCAGCTGCGCGATCAGTTGGAGGCCCTGCGTGCTTCCGAGGCGGCGCTGCGGGCGCGCGAGCGCCAGCTCGAGACCCTGACCGAGAACACGCCCGACATCCTCAGTCGCTTCGACCGCCAGCTACGGCACACCTTCGTCAACCGGGCCGCGACCGACCTCACCGGTATCGCTCGCGAAGCGTTCATCGGCCGCACCAATCGCGAGCTCGGCATGCCGGACGAACTGGTGGTTCTGTGGGAGGCGTGCCTGCGCAGAGTGTTCGAGACCGGCGAGTCGGTGCAGCTGCAGTTCGAGTATCCGAAAGACGGCGAGGGCGCCTACTTCGACAACACGCTGGTGCCCGAGACCGACGAAGGCGGCGAGATCCGGTCGGTGCTGTGCGTGGCCCACAATCACACTCGCACTCACCGGGCCGAGCTCGCGCTGCAGGCGGCCAACCGCCGCAAGGATGAGTTCCTCGCCATGCTCGCCCACGAGCTGCGCAACCCGTTGGCGCCCATCCGCAACGCCAGCGAGATCCTGGTGAAGATGCTGCCTGAGGACGAGCGCGTGCAGAAGGTCCTGCAGATCGTCCGCCGCCAGGTGGGGCAGATGACGCGGTTGGTCGACGACCTGCTGGATGTGTCGCGCATCACCGAGGGCCGCATCGAGCTGCACTGCGAGTCGCTGTCCTTGGCCCAAGTCGTGGCCCAGGCGATCGAGAGTGTGGAACCGCTGATCGAGGAGAAGGGGCACGCGGTGATCGTGAGCGCCGCCTACGACCCGATATTCGTCAACGGTGACATGGCGCGCCTGGTGCAAAGCCTCGCCAACGTGATCGCCAACGCGGCCAAGTACACGGATCCGGGCGGGGAGATCCACGTTGAGACGCGTATGGTCGGCGAGCGGGCGCTGATAGCGGTGTCCGACAACGGCATCGGCATCGCGGCCGACATGCTGACCAGCATTTTCGACCTCTTCGTGCAGGGGCGCCGCACCATCGACAGATCGCAGGGTGGGCTGGGTATCGGTCTCGCCGTGGTCGAGCGCCTGGTGCAGATGCACGGCGGCGGCGTGCGTGCCCAGAGCGCGGGACACGGCCGCGGCGCGCGCTTCGAGATCGACCTGCCTGTCGTTCCGGCCCCGCATGTCGCGGGCGAGACACCCTTGCCGGCGCGGACGTCGGCCCGCCGCATCCTGGTGGTCGACGACAACCACGACGCGGCCGACATGCTCGCCGACCTCCTGCGCATCAGTGGCCACGAGACGCTCGCGGTCTACAGCGCGCCCGAAGCGCTCGAACGCGTACAGACCTTCTCTCCCGAGGTCGTACTGCTGGATATCGGCTTGCCGGTGATCGACGGCTACGAACTCGCGGGGCGGCTGCGGCGGGCGAGGGGCTCGCTGCGCATCGTGGCCGTGACAGGCTACGGGCAGGAGGCCGACGTGCGCCGCGCCCGTGCGGCGGGCTTCGACGAGCACCTGGTGAAACCGGTCGACCTGGCCAGACTCTCTGGTGTCATCGGCTAGCGCCGCGCTTCCGCGCGGCGGCGTACCCTTCCCATGCCGACCG
Source organism: Gammaproteobacteria bacterium (assembly GCA_019747795.1). Lineage (GTDB taxonomy): Bacteria > Pseudomonadota > Gammaproteobacteria > JADJYF01. The sequence continues at coordinate 17,840 of JAIEQK010000067.1, forward strand.
GACTTGGGTCGTGCCGTGAGCGCCCGCGCGCCTTAGAATCGGCGCCTCGCCCTTTCGTCCAATAACAATCTGCGAACTCGAACGCATCATGAAGACCATCGCGACGGGCCTACTTGTACTGGCGGCCATCGTCTACGTGCCGGCTCGCCTCTTCGAGGCCGTGCACCCGGCTGTCGGTTACCTGCGCGCCCTGTGTGAGGCGGCGATGATCGGCGGCCTGGCCGACTGGTTCGCGGTCACGGCCCTGTTCCGGCACCCGCTGGGTGTACCGCTCGCCCATACCGCCATCATTCCGGCCAACAAGGACCGTATCGCCGAGGCGCTGGGACGCTTCGTCGAGTTCAATTTCCTGTCGAGCGAAGTCATGACCGAGCGGCTCGCCAAGGTGGACTTCGCGCGCCTGGCCGCGGGCTGGATGGCCGATCCGGAACGCAGCGGTCCCGCTGTGGCCAAGGTGCTCGAGTTCCTGCCGAAGCTCTTGGCGATGCCAGGCGCGGAGCCGCTGCGTGCGCACGCGCGAGAACTGTTGGCGCGAACGCTCGATCGCAGCGATCTCGCGCCCCTGGTTGCCGCGACGCTCGGCGCGCTCGCGCATCCCGAGCGCTGCCGCGCGGTGGTCGACCAGGCGCTTGCCGTGCGTGGTGACACTGATCCCGCCGACGAGGCGCTGCGGCAGCGCCTCGCGAGTGGGCTGCGTGCAGCGCTCGGCATAGCGCAGACCGACCAGCAGGCGAGCGAGGCTTTCATCGCGCGCGCGAGCCAGGCCTGGCTGGAACTGCGCGCCGACCCGGCGCATCCCGCGCGCGACCTCCTGAGTCGCTGGCTCGAGGAACAGCTGCTGGCGCTCCGCGACTCGCCGGCGCTGCCCGCGCTCATCCTCGCGGCCCGCGAGGCGCTCGGCACGGCGCCGCAATGGCGAGAGTTCGCGCAGAGCGTCGCCACCGGCTTCGGCGTGCAACTGCGCGAGGACACCGCGGGGGCGCAGGCCAGCTTCTGCGTCGCGCTGCAGGCGGCGGTCTGCAGGCTCGGGGCGAACATCGGCGCCAATCCCCTGGTGCAGTTCTTCCTGAACGCCCAGGTGCGCAAGATGGCGCTGTCGGTGGTCGAGCGCCACCGGCATCACGCGGCCGAGCTGATTACCGACACCATGCGCACCTGGGACGCGAACACGATGTCGGGCCGCGTGGAGGAAGCCATCGGCCGCGATCTCCAGTACATCCGCATCAACGGCACCGTGATCGGCGGACTGATCGGCGTCCTGATCCACGCCATCACGACGCTCGCGCTGCACTGAAGGACGTACCGCCTGGTCATCCTCCGTCGCGCGACGCCGTGAGCGCGGCGGCGAGGCGCATCGCCAGGCGCGCGGCCCGCGCCTGTCCACGCCGCTGCGCGCAAGGTCCTACCCAGCGGCGCGCGTAGTCCTTCACGAAGCGCGCGCCGCGCGAATGGGTGAGCTCTTCGCGAGTGGTCGATTCGAAGTGCCACACGGCCCCGACGCGCAGTGCCTCGGTGCGCAGAAAGTCGCGCACGAACTCACCGACCCGCGCCCGCCGCGCCTCTGCTGACGCCACCCCGTCGAGCGACATGCGCGGCGTCAGCAGGCGCACGTTGGGCGCGGGCGTCGCCTGCCGGAGCGCCGAGGGATCGTCGCTCGGCGAGGCGGGTTCGACGACCACCACCGGCTGGCGTCGCGCGATTCGCGTCAGCACCGAGCGAGGGCCGGCGGGGAGCTCATCCCAGCGCCAGGGCGACAACAGCAGCAGAGCGCGCAGGGACGCATCCTCGCGGCGCGGCAGGAGTCGCGATGAATGCCCCGCCACGTGCGCCTGTGCGCGCCGCAGGTCGGCGGCATACAGCCTGTCGAGCGTGCGCCGCGGCGGACGCAGCGCGCCGGCGCTCGTCGCCACTTCCAGGTCCCACAGCCCGCTCTTGTGCCAGTGACTCGGACGCTCCCAGTCCGGACGATCGATCACCGGGTAGAGACACACACCGAGCACAGGGACATCCTCGGCGCGCGCCCGCGCCACCTCGCCCGCGATGTCGAGCAGCCAGTCACCGCGGCCCGAGCCGATGTGGCTGGTCTCGGACAGGACCAGCGGACGCTGGTAGCGCCGCCATGCCTCGGTCAGCAGATCGCCGAGTGGTTTGCGGCGCGGATCGCCCAGGTGCCAGGCCAGCCGCTTCTCGCTGCCGAGTTCCCACTGGCTGGCGTGATAGTGGTTGACGCCCACCAGGTCGAGCACGCCGGCGGCATGCAAGGCATCCCAGACCTCGAACTGGCTCTCGCACTGCCTGACGCAGGCCTCGATGAGGTCGGGCCGGCCGGGCGGTGGCACGACGTGGATCATGGGTTCGACCTGGACGAAGCGCGCCGCGGGCGCGCAGCGTGCAAGCGCCGCCTGCGCGGCGAGCGTGGCGTCCAGCATCACGCGCTTGGCGTCGTGACCGGCGAAGGCTCGAGCGTCGAACTGCTGGCCGGTATCGAGTCCCCAGGCCAGGAAGGAGATCTCGTTCACGCAGGTGAAGACCGGCGCGCCCACCTGGTGGGGCAGCAGGGCCTCGGCCGCCGTCACGCAGAATTCGACGAAGCGACGCACGAACTCGGCGGCGGTGAGATCGTCGGGCACGCCGTAGTGGCAGAGCGTCCAGGCGATCTGGATATCGCGGGCCCGCGCCGCGCGGGCCCGCGCCACCGCCGCGCGCAGGGCGATGCGCCCGTGGCGCGTCGAGCGTCGCCACCCCACCGATTCCCTGATGGTGCGAATGGCGAAGGTGTCGAGCAGGTCGAAATCCGCCGCGCAACGCCGGTCATGGCCGACGGCGAGATTCATGTCGACCGGGCGTCCCGCCGCGTTGCGATGGTCGGCGCCTTCGTAGCCCGCCTGCCAGAAGCTCAGGAAAGGATTCGAGTCCCGCATGTCGGCGCGGGTAGCAAGCAGTATGCCGTGACGCGCGCATGCGCCGCGCCTGCCAATTCCGCAGCGATGCGCGGCGGACGCCTACAGCCTGCGGCGCGTCATGCGTTTAGCGTCGGGCGACCACAGCAACGCGCGCGGGACGCCGCGGTGCGGGGCACGCATGGCGCCCGTTCCTGACCGGGATCACGGGCGGCGGTCGTGCTTCGTCCGTGGTCCGTGCGCGCACCAACTCTCGGAGCAGCGCATGAACAATCACATCTACAAGATGCTGGAACTCACCGGCAGCTCGACCACCTCCAGCGACGACGCCATTGTGCAGGCCATTGCGCGCGCCAGCGCCTCCGTGCGCCACATCGAGTGGTTCGAAGTCGTCGACATGCGCGGTTTCGTCAAGGACGGCGCGGTGGCCTACTGGCAGGTCACGCTCAAGGCCGGGTTCAGGCTCGAGGACTGACGACGCGCGGCGTTCATTCGCACACATCGCCGAGGCCCGAGGCATCCGTGTCACGCTGATCGCGGTTGACGAGGAGCGGGCAGTTGTCCCGCCAGTCGGCGATGCGGTCGTTGTCGTCGTCCTCGTCGCAGGCGTCACCGAGGCCGTCGCGGTCGGTGTCGCGCTGCGGGGCGGCGACGAGCGGACAGGTATCGCGGCCATAGGGCTGGCCATCGCCATCGACGTCGACCTTGGCATGGGATACGAGCTCCATCGGCGGCTGACCGCTGGTCACGCTCTTGATGATGCCGAGTCCGGCCACCAGCCACTGGCTGGTGTGGGAGAGGATGGCCTTGCCGGTCATGGGATCGAAGGTTCTCAAGCTGGTGACCACGCGCAGCGCGCGGAAGCGGCCCGCCGGTACGGTCACCCACTGATAGCCCGCCACGCGCCGCCGGAAGTTGTAGGTCATGCTTATGGTGTCGCCGCTGTCGTCGAAGTACTGCAGATCGCCGCTGTAGCTGACAGCGGCGCCGAAGGTATCGGTGCGGGCCAGCATCACCAGGGGCGTACGTGCATAGGTGTAGAGACCCGGCTGGTCGAAGCCTGCCAGGCTGAACTGGTCAGCATCGACGGCGTAGTACTCATAGCGCTGCTTGGGCCAGCGCAAGGTCACCAACGAGCTCGGGCGGTCGCGCCGCGCGCCCGCCACCACGCTCAAGGTCTGGCGCTTGCCGGCGACCAGGTAGGTCCAGCGCGCCCCGGGGCGCAGCGCGCTGAACTCGGCCGGGGTCGGTTCCGCGGGCGGCGGCACGCGCTCCGGCGCGCGGCTGACACGGGTGCGATCGCACAGGTTGTAGGTGGCCAGTCCGATGACTTCCTCACCCGTCACGAGGTCCGGCAGGCCGCCGGTCACCTGGCAGGCGAGTCTGAAGGTACCGAGCACGCGGCCGCTCATGGCGTCGATGTGCCGCACGTCACGGCCCAGGTGGCGGACCATGAAGAGCTGACGTCCATCCTGCGACCAGGCAAACCAATCGTGTGGAGGAAAGTCCCCCACGGCCTCGCGGGTGAGAGGATTGATCAGCTTGCCGCTGCCCAGCAGGTAGCGGTCACCGCGCGCATTGAGTCGCCGCCGCGTGTTGTCCTGGCTGTCCGCGCTCGAGAACACGAGCTCACTGCCGTTCGCCAGGCGATCGATCTGGGTGTAGGCCGGCGCGTCTGGTTGCGACAGGTCGTAGCGGTGGAGAAGCGCGCCCTGCGTGGCGTAGCCCATCTGCCGCGCGGCGTCGAACTGCAGGTCCTGCTGCGCGACGGCGAGGTCGAGCCAGCGCAGCGTCGCGCCGGGGGTGTCGTCCGCCAGGGCGAACCTTCCGCCGAACGCCGACAGCAACAGCAGCCGGCCGTCCCGCAGCGGGAGTACGCGGTTGAAACCGGTTTCGTTGCCTGGCAGCGCGAAGCGTCGCACTTCGACGTCGAGGCTGCGCGCATCGATGCGTGCGTAGCCGCCACCGTCGCGCATGCCGACCAGCCAGTGGCTGCCATCGGCGGCACGGGTCAGGCGACTCGGGCCGCCGGGCACGTGCAGGCGCCGCAGCAGCTCGAACGAGCGTCGACGCAGCACCATCACCTCGTTGCGTTCGGGCAGCGTGGCGAGCAGGCGTTCGCCATCCTGCACCACGTCCCGCAGGTCACTCGCCACCACGAGCGCAGAGGGCGCCACGGGCTCGACGACTTTGTCGACTACGCACACGTGGCGTCCACCCACCACCGCCAGCAGCGTACCGGCATGCGCGCCCTCGAACAGCCGAATGTCCGGCGTACCCGGCGCACAGTCCCAGTGCGCGCGCCCCAGCAGGCGACCGTCGATCGGGTCGTAGGCCCCCAGTGCGAGTGTCTGGGCGTCGGTGTTGGCGACCGCGAAGAGCCGTCCATCGGCGCGATCGAAGGCGCCCGCGAGGAGCGGCGCGCGGTCGCTGCGCGGGCGATCGAGCTGGCTGAAGTCCGCGCTCGCACGCAGCGTCTCGTCGAGGTAGATCATGTCCCCCGCGGGGGAGAGGTCGAACAGTCCGCTTCCGGCCGGGTGGGTGGCGAATTCCACGGGTGGCGCCGCGCCACTCAGGTCCAAGGCCAACAGGCTGCGCCCGACCGGGGCGTAGAGGCGATTCCGCGCCGGGTCCAGCCGCATCGTGCCGGCGCCGCGCAGGCGATCGAATGCCGCGCCCGCGTCACTCGCGGCATTCCCGTGTTCCAGGTCGAACACCACGGGCCGACCGTGGGCGTCGAGGTCGCGCACGAGCACGCGCCGGGGCGCGAGTTCGACCAGGCCGCCGCCCGTGAAGCCGCGGCCGTCGATGCGCAGATCGATGAAACGCATCGCCCCGGAATCGAGTTCGACGACCACGAGATGCGCGGCGAGCAGGATGTAGAGAAGCGACTCGTCCGCGCTCAGCGCGAGGTCGCGCGGCGCGCTGCCGAAGGGACCCGCGGCACTGGTGCTGTAGACGTGCAGCGTTTCGAGCGTCAGCGCATCGAGCGCCAGCACGCGGCGTTCGTCGGGCTGACCGAGCAGCACCCAGCCGCGTTGCGGCGCCGGCACGAGGTTGACGTGCGAGTCGAAATCGCGGCGCGTGCCCGCGACCGCGCCGGCCCACGCCAGGGTCAGCAGGAGCGTCACGCAGAGGAAGATGGCCGGGCGCTTCATGCTCTCGGTCTTCGGGCACCTGGAGTCAGTGTGGCCGGCGGCCTCGCGGCTGGCAAGGCGGCCGCACCCTAGGACCTCAGGAGCGGATCGCGCGATACTTGCGCCCCGGACGCGGCGCGGCGACGCCCGCCCGGCAGGTCATCTTGGGTGAGACAGGCTTCATGAATCAGTTAGCGAAAGGGCGCACCACGCCCGACTTCGACGTAGTGGTGATCGGTGCCGGCTTCGCCGGCATCTATGCGCTGTGGCAGGCGCGGCAGCGTGGCTTCAGCGTGCGCGGCCTGGAGCGCGGCAGCGACGTCGGCGGCACCTGGTACTGGAACGCCTATCCAGGCGCGCGTTGCGATGTCGAGAGCTACAACTACGCGTATTTCTTCGACAACGACATCGTGCGCGACTGGAACTGGTCTGACGCCTGCGCGGGCCAGGCCGAGATCCAGCGCTACCTGCGCTTCGTCGCCGAGCGCTGCGACGTGCTGCGGGACATCAGCTTCAACACCAAGGCGCTGGCCGCGCGTTACGACGAGCACAGCGGCCTGTGGGCCATCGACACCTCGGCCGGTGAGACCCTGGTGTGCCGCTACCCGGTGCTCGCGATCGGCGCGCTGTCCGATCCCAAGGCGCCGGACATCGCGGGCGTGGCGGATTTCGCCGGCGAGGCGTACTTCACCTCGAGCTGGCCCAAGGACGGCAGCGTGCAACTCGCCGGCAAGCGGGTCGGCGTGATCGGCACCGGATCCTCCGGCGTGCAGGTCGTGCCCGAGGTCGCCAAGCTCGCGTCCGAAGTGCACGTCTTCCAGCGCACCGCGAACTACGTGACGCCGACCGCCGCGGGGCCGATGGATCCCAGGCTGGTCGCCCGCCTGCGCGAGGATCCGCAGGCCGTGCGCCGCGCGTTCCGTGAATCCTACGGCGGTCACGTGCCGCTCGGCATGGGCGAAGAGCGCTTTCACGATCTCGACGAGGCCGGTCGCGAGGCCGCCCTGCAGCGCGCCTGGGACGGCAAGTACATCGCGCTCGCGTTTCGTGACGCCTACCTGCCCGAGGCGAACGCCGCGATCTCGGATTTCATCCGCCGACGCATGTTCGAGCAGGTGAACGATCCCTGGACCGCTCATCACCTCGTGCCCTGGGATCATCCCTACGGCGGCAAGCGTCCGTGCCAGAGCGACGTCTACCTGCCGACCTTCAACCAGCCGCACGTGCACCTGGTCGCGCTGTCCGAGACGCCCATCGAACGCATCGTGCCCGAGGGCATCAAGACCTCCGCGCGCACCATCCCGCTCGACGTCATCGTCTACGCCACGGGCTTCGATGCGATCTCGGGACCGGTGTTCGCCATCGACATCCAGGGCATGGGCGGCCGCCGTATGCGCGACGCCTGGGCCGACGGGCCGATGAACTATCTCGGCACCATGGTGCACGGTTTCCCCAACCTGTTCCTGCCGTCGAGCGCCATGTCACCGTCGGTGCTGTCGAACATGGCGACCTTGGCCGAGCAGCAGGTCGACTTCATCTTCGACACCATCGAATGGCTGGAACGGCGCGGACGGCCCGGGTTGCATCCACGTGCCGAGTCGGAGCAGCGCTGGCGCGGTGAGACGCTGCGCTACGCCGAGCGTCGTCCCGGCGCGCTCACCACCAAGAGCTGGTACTCCGGCGCCAACGTGCCCGGCAAGGCGCGGGTCTTCATGGTGTATTGCGGTGGCTTCAAGCGTTACCACCAGACCTGCTACGACGAACTGGAGAGCGGCTTCCCGGGCTATGAACTGATCCCGCCTGCGCGGGACAGCGCGCAGGCCTGAACCGCAATCCGCCGTCGCCGCCCGCGCGCTAAGGCGCGCCCGGCAGTGGCGGCGCGTTCGGACTGCGCGCCGAGCGCATGACCACCTGCAGGTCCAGCAGGTGCAGGTTGCGCGGATCGAGCGCCAGACCGCGCGCGATGCTGTTCGCAGCGGCCTCCAATTGACCGCGATGCAGTTCCTGCTCGGCGCGCTCGGCATACCTCTCCGCCTCCTGCATCGCCTCCAGGCTCGGCGCCGGCGCTTCGACGCCGGTCCGGGGCGGCTCGTATTCGGGCGCGCGAGGCGGCGAGGGCGGCGCGGTGCTC
>JAIEQK010000208.1 GCA_019747795.1 Gammaproteobacteria bacterium
GCGCCGACGGCGCTGGGGCGTGGTGCTGCGCGCGCTCGCGAGCCCCGCGCTGGCCGCCAGCGTGCTGGCGCTGCTCTCCGCCGTGCTGCTGCATGCACGCGACCAGGGCGCCGCGACGTCGATCACGCCGCTCGCCGCAGCCCAGCCCCAGGTCGCCACGCCCTTCTACCCGGTGTTCGGCGCCACCCGCCACGGCGCGCGCAACGTCGTACGGGTGCGCGTGCCGCGCACCACGCTCGCGGTGTTCGGTCTGCCCTACAACCCGCGTCGCGCGGGCGATCCGATCATCGCCGACCTGGTGGTCGACAACGGCGGCATGGTGACCGCCGTGCGCTTCGTGCAATGAACGCGCGCCCCGAGAACAGGAGATTCGTCATGCGCATCCGCCCTTCGATCCTGGCCCTGTTCGCGGCCTGCGCCGCGCCGCCGCTCGCCGCGCAGGACGCGGTGACCATCACCACCGAGAGCGCGCCGCTCGACCTGCCGGCGGCCGAGCGCGCCGCCGCGCCCAGCATGCTGATGGCCGCGCCCCCGCCGCTGCCGCTGGCCGGCGGCGACACCATGACTTTCATGCAGTTCGAGATGAACGCGCCGGGCGAACTGGTGACCGGCAAGCCCTACGCCGCGAGTCTCACGGTGGAGGTGCACCAGCCGCTGATGGACGGCAACGCCATCACCGTGGAGCACCACTCCAAGGTCTACCGCGACGCCGCCGGCCGCACGCGCCGCGACGACACCCTGGGCGCGCCCGGCGCCGAGCAGACCAGCGTGTCGATCGCCGACCCGGTTTCGGGCGACAGCTACACGCTGGACCCGGCGCGGCGCATCGCCGAACGCCTGCCGCGCGCGCTCGAGCGGAGCACCACGGTCGCGTCGGCGGCCGATGTCGGCGGCAGCGGCGGTGCGGTCTTCGACGTCGCCCTGCCGCCACCGCTCGCGAGCGTCGCGGGCGTGGCGCCGGCCGATGCCTCGCCGACCTTCGCCGGCAGTGTCGGCCTGCCCGCCGACGGGCCCATCCGTCTGCCCTTTCCGGGGGATCCGCGCAGCGTGAGCCTGGGTGAGAAGACCCTCGAGGGCGTGCGCGCCACCGGCACTCGCACCACCGTCACGATCCCGGCCAACGCCATCGGCAACCGTGCGCCGATCGAGATCGTCACCGAGCAGTGGTACAGCCCCGAGCTCGACGTGGTGATGCTCTCCGAGCACCGCGATCCGCGCGTCGGCGAGACCCGCTATCGCCTGCACGACATCAGCCGCAGCGATCCCGACCCAACCCTGTTCCGGGTGCCCGCGGACTACACGGTGAAGGCGGCGGGCCTGAACGTCGCGCGCTGAGCAGCCAAACGGGAGCTAAACGGGGACAGACCACGGTTTCCTGCGGAAACCGTGGTCTGTCCCCTTAGAAGCGTCGGTGCGCGCTCAGCATGAAGTGCAGGCCGCGGTCCTGCAGGTTGTCGCCGGTGTCGTCCAGTCGCCGGCGCAGGCCGCCCCAGGCGAATTCCAGGCCGGTGTCCGGCGCCAGTTCCCAGCGTAGACCGGGTCCAGCGGCGAGCAGGGTGCGCGCCGGATCCAATTCGTCGAGCGAGTAGCGGAAGTTGTTCCAGGCGCGTCCGGCGTCGACGAACAGGAAGGCGGTGACCTGGCCGAGCGCGCGACGTCCCGTCGTGGCCGGCCGGAACAGCGGCAGACGGTACTCGAGCCCCGCCGACCAGCCGTTGTCGCGCACGTAGCGCGAGCGCCGGTAGCCGCGCACCGAGTTCGTCCCGCCGACCGAGAACTTCTCCAGCGGCAGCAGGCCGTCGTTGGCGAGCTGCGCCTCGGCGCGCGCCTGCAGCGAGCCGAAGCCGGGCGCGAAGGCGTGCAGCCATTGCAGCTGGGTGAAGAGCGAGACGAAGCGCCCGTCGGGCAGGTCGTCGCCGTGGCGCGTCGCGCCGAGCACGCCCGCGCCGGCCGAGACGATGAGGCGCGCGCTGAATGCATCCTGCCCGCGCCGCTCGGTCCAGGTGGTGCCCAGGCGCGCGATACGCACGTCGGCCTTGCCGTTCTCGACGCCCGGACTGAAGGATGCCGGCAAGCCGTTCAGGCTGCTGTCGCTCTGTTTCGCCACCAGGTTGAGCGCGAGCTTCCACTGGCGTGTCGGGGTGTCCCACAGCGCCTGGCTGAGTCCGAGATCGAGCGCGCTCGAGCGGGTCTCGGCGCCCAGCACCTCGAACTGCTCCTCGACCAGGTTGGACACCGCGTGGAAGTAGCGCAGCGCGAAGCGCGGACCGCGCCTTGACCACGGCAGTTCGATACGGAAGTCCAGGTCGTCCAGGCCGTCGGCCTTGCCGAGCACCAGGTCGACGCTGTCGCCGGGGAGGATGAGGTCGCGGGCCTGGCCCTCGATCGCACCGTGCAGCGCGCCGACCGCCGGCGCGCGATCGTTGGCGAGCCTGAGGCCGCCGCTGAAACGCGCGGACTCGGTGATCGTGACTTCGAACACCGCCGCGCCAGGCCGGCTGCCGGGTTTCAGCTCCGCGCTGACGTCGGCGATGCCGCGTTCCTGCATCAGCAGGCGCAGGTTGGCATTCAGCACCGCGAGATTGAGCGGCGTGGTGAGTCCGGCCTGCAGCCGCGTGGCGACATAGCCCGGCTCGATGGCGCGCGCGCCGTGCACCACGATGCGTTCGAGAAAGCCCTCGACCAGGGTCACGCGCAGCACGCCGTCCTCGCCGGGGGCGGCGGCCTGCACCGCGCGCGAGGTACTGAAGCCGGCCTGCAGGTAGAGATCGGTCAGACGTGCCAGCAGCGCCGCGGTGGCGGCCGGCTCCAGCGGCTGGCCCACCCAGGGCTGGGACAGGGCCGCGAGCCGCGCCGCGGGAAACACCGTGTTGCCGCTGAACTCGACGCCGCGCAGCAGCGGTGCCGCCGCGCCGACGGAGACGGCCATCAACAGACTGACGAGCCACGCACAAGCGCGCGCCACGCGTCCCGCGAGGACAGGCGAAGAACGGGGTTCCGGCATCAGCGCGTGGGAGCTGCGGGTCGCGGCGCCTCGAAAATGAAAACGCCCCATCCGAACTTCGGATGGGGCGTCCAGTATGCCCGTTTTCGACGGGCGGCCGCCGCTTAGCGCAGGTGGCCGTTGCGGATCGACACGCCTCCGGCGGTGGCGACGTCGACCGGCGCATCGCCAGCCACGCCGTCGTCGGTGAGGCCGGTCGCGCCGATCTGCTCGGCCGCGCCGATGGCGCCGCTCAGCTCCGCGGCCACGCCACCGTCGATGCCCGCCGTGTCGACTTCGATGTCCTTGTCGAACACCTTGTCGTCCGGCGACTCGTTGCCGCGCAGCACCGCCGGGTCGACGGCGGAGTTCCAGCAGATCATGCCGCAGTCGTCGTCACCCGGGCCGCGTACCGGCACCGGCTCTTCGCCGACCGAGGTCACTTCCACTACCGTGCCGTCGTCCACCGGTACCGGGTCTTCCAGCACCAGCGGCTCGTCGATCACCTCGACGCCTTCGCCGCCGGCGGCGGGATCGTCCAGCACCACCTCGTCGCCCGGCACGCCGGGGTCCGCGGGGGGCTCCTCGCTGACGACGGTCTCGTCGACCACTTCGTCACCGGGCAGGACTTCGATGCTGACCGTCTCGTCGCCGGGCAGCGCTTCCTCGGTCACCGCGGGATCGCCGGCGGCCGGGTCCACGACTTCGTCGGCAAACGCCAGCGGCGCGCCGAGGGCCAGGGCCAAGCCTGCGGCGAGCGCCGCGTTACGCAGTTTGAAAAGCTCCTTTTGCATGTCAGGAAACCTCATGTTCTCGAGCGCGGAGTCCGACGCGTCGCGAGCCGCGGCATGGTGAAGTTGGCCGAGGGTGCCGACGCGCTTCCGCCAGTAAAGACTATCCATGGAACATCGTGCGCGCCATCCCGGATTTGCTCAGTGCAGACCCGGATCGAGCTGCGTCAGGCCACGCGCTGCGGGCCGCGCGCGCTGCGTCGGCCGCTCGACCGGCAGCAGTATCTCGGCACTGATCGCGCAGTCCGGGCCGGGCGCGCCGTCCACCGACAACAGGCGGTGCAGGGCCGGCGCCGGGCGCAGCCGCGCACCCGAGCGGGGATACCAGTGCCACAGCACCGCGGCGTGCGCGGCCTCGAGGCCGGCCAGCGTCCCGCGGAACGCGAACACCGCGTGGTCGCCGCCGCCGAGGCGCTTGCGCACCAGTTCGTGCTCCGGCGGCGCGTGCGCCGGATCGATGCAGGCGTCGTAGCGACGCCGCTCCACCGGCGTCAGTTCCGGCGTGTCGCAGGGGATGCCTATGAGCCGCGCGTCGTGGGGAGCGCCCCGCGCGCCGCGCAGCAGGCCGGCCCAGGCGGCCGGCGCGGCCACCGACTGCGCGCCATAGCGGCGCAGGGCCAGCACCTCGCAGGGCTCGATCTGGCGGTATTCGAGGTGCGCGGGCAGGAAGGCCGCGCCCGCCGCTTGTCGTGCGAGTAAGGCCTGCGCGAGCGAACGTGGACTCTGCCCGAACTGGCGACGAAAGGCGCGGGCGAAGGCCGAGGAACTCGCGTAGCCGGCCTGCGCGCTCGCCGCCGTCACGCTGTCGCCGTCCAGCAGCAGGCGCAGCGCAGCGCGCTCAAGCGTCCGCCGGCGTCCGTAGGCCGACACCGACTCGCCGAGGTAGCTCGACATCAGCCGGTGGAAGTGAAAGGGCGAGATGCTGGCCAGGGCGGACAGGAACTCGACATCGCCGGTCTCGCCCGGATGGGCGTCGATGTATTCGAGCACGTACTCCAGCCGGCCCGTTCGTCGCTGTCGCGCGGCTGCGTTCACCCTCACCCCCCGCTCGTTCCTGGTCGTGTGGCACGACGAGCGCGCCGTGCTGCCGACAGTTCGCGCGGGCGAGGGCGGAAGTTCCAGGCACCCCGCTCCGGAGCGCCGCGCGGTGACGAATGTTCACCTTCCGGGGGCGCCGCGCGGACGGGTGGCCCGATGAGGTGCCGGTGAAACGTGATAGCTGTCACATTAGGTCGAGGTGAAAGTAAACATCTATCAAAGCGGGCGCGTATCACGCGAGAACCGGCGGTCCGGTGCCGACAATTCGTCCGCACCGCTTACCGCACGCGGCACACGTTTCGAGGAGACCGCCATGAACTCACCGCTACGACGACGCGCGCCCCGGACCTCGCGCGCCCTTGCCTTGCTGGCGCTGCTCACGCTCGGGGGCGCGGTCCAGGCCATACCGCTCAGCTACACCTTCGACCTCGGCATCGCCGGCAGCGGCGGCTTCACCGTGAGCCCCACGGCCACGGGACCCGCCCTGCTGCACAACATCGGTCAGCAGCAGGCGCTCACCGCCTTCGATTGGCAGATCCCGGGCCTCGGTCGTTTCGACCTGGCCGACCTGTCCAGCTTCCTGCTGACCGGCTGGAACCCGCTCACCGGTCCGGTCGCGACGGGCGGCTACGTGACGCTCAACCTGCGCCTGACATCCAACGCGCTCAGCGACACCGACCGTGTGTGCGTCTCCTGCTCTGTGCTGAGTGCCTTCGGCTGGGCGCCGGATGCCCAGCAGGCGCCGAACGGCTACGGCCTGGCGCGCATTCGCGCGGCGGGCTCGCCCTGTGGCCCGACCACGCTCTGCAACACGCTCACGCCGCGGCTCGCGATCCTCGCGCCGCAGTTGTCCACGCTGCGCGTGGCGGACGTGCCGGAGCCTTCGTCGCTCGCGCTCGCAGCGCTCGCCGCGCTCGGCCTGGCGACCTTCCTGCGGCGTCGTGCCCGCGCCTGAGCCCCGTGCCTGCTGAAGCCCGCCCACGGGCACGTTGGGTCGCGACGCTGCGCGGGAGCGCGGCGTGAAGGCGGTGTGGAACCCGGCGCTCGAGTGCGCCAGCCCGGCCGATCTCGCCGCGCGCCACGACGCGCGGCTGCGCGCCCAGCTCGACTACGTGATGGCGCGCTCCGCCTTCTACCAGCGCAAGTTCGCCGGTCTCGACGTCGAAGCCGTGCGCGGCACGGCGGACCTCGCGCGTCTGCCCTTCACCGAGAAGAGCGAGCTGCGCGAGAGCCAGCTCGCCGTCGCGCCCTTCGGTCATCACGTCGCCTGCGCGCCGCAGGACGTGCGGCGCGTGTACTCGACCAGCGGCACCACCGGCAGGCCGACCTACATCGGTCTCACGCGCCACGACGTCGAGGTCTGGCGCGAGGCCGCGACGCGCGCCTTCTGGACCAATGGCCTGCGCCCCGGGCAACGCATTCCGCTGGTCGTCTCGCCCTTCGTGGTGGCGGCGTCCTATGCCGACGCCTTCGAGAACATCGGCACCTGCATGCCCATCGGCGTCAACATGACCGACCGGCTGATCGACGCCTTCCGCTTCGGCGGCGCGAGCGCGCTGCTCTGCACCGCGTCCTATCCGCTGCACTTCGCGCGCGCGCTCGCCGAGCGCGGCATCGATCCGGCCAGCCTCGGTCTCGAACTCATCCTGGCCGGCGGTGAACCGGGCGCCTCCATTCCCGAGGTGCGTCGCCAGATCGAGGGCCTGTTCGGCTGTCGCCTGATGGAGTGCTCGGGCAATGGCGACTACTGCGCCATGGCCTGGGCGGAGTGCGAGCATCGCCAGGGCATGCACTTCTGCGCGCAGGACATCATCCATCCCGAGATCATCGATCCCGACAGTGGCGAGGCGCTGCCCATCGAAGCGGGCGTGCGCGGTGAGCTCGTCTGTACCTCGCTCGATCGCGAGTGCATGCCGCTGGTGCGCTTCCGCACCCGCGACCACGTGGTGGTGACGCACACCGAGTGCGACTGTGGCCGGACCGGCTTCGGCATCCGCATCATCGGCCGCACCGACGACCTCCTGATCGTGCAGGGCATGAACGTCTACCCGGCCGCGGTGCGCGATGTCGTCGCGAGCTTCGCGCCGGCCACCAACGGCGTGATCGAGATCCAATTGCGCGAGGCGCCGCCCGCGGGCTGGGCGCCGCCGGTACACATCAAGGCGGAAGTGACCGCCGGCGTCGCCGACCCGGCCGCCCTGGCCGCTGCCATCGAAGCGCGGCTGCGCGAGAAACTCATCTTCCGCGCGCGCGTGGAACTGGTGCCCGAGATGGCGCTGCCGCGCTACGAGTACAAGGCGAAGCTCGTGCGCGAGGTCTACAAGGGGGCCTGAGCCGCGCGCGTCTCGCGCATGTCACCACCCGGCAACCTTGGGCGGTCACTCTCGACGACGGTCAAGGATGCAAGTCGTGAGGGCGAGTCGAAGCATGCGCGAGGGCACCATCGGCATTGCCTGGCTGCCGCGCGACGGCTACCGCGGCTTCGTGCGGCGCCTGCCGGACGCGGCCAGCTTCCCGTCACGCTATGACGACTGGCTCGCGCCCGCGCGCGCCCTGCGCGCGACCCTCGAAGGCGCCGCGCATCGCGTGGTGCGCGTGCACCTGGATTCGAACGAGTTGCTGGCCTGGTGTGAGCGCAACGATCTCGTCGCGGATGCGCGTGGGCGCGGTCTCTACGTCTTCTGGTTCATCACCGGCCGCCATCGCGAAGCTCGGCGACCCTGGCGCGCCTGCCTGCATCCGGGGGTCGAGCCCTGCTGCGCCGGCCCCCTGGTCTGGGTCTGTTCGAATCCCCTTTGGCTCGCCGCCCTGCCGGTCGATGCACGGACCGGGCTGTCACCGGACTGTCACGCGCATGTCACCCCCATGCCGACATAGTTGCGCGGTCCCGCGTCGAGCGGACGCGCGACCGACGCTACGCAGCGCGCCGCTCACGCGGGCGCTCGCGCGGGACTCCACGCCCGCCGCACATCGAAGAACGACAAAGAGGCCGCTGCCATGATCACGCCACCGGAGGGACTCGAGGAACTCGCTGACGTCCTCGCGCACCTCGACGGCGTACTGGGCGAGACACGTCGTCTGCTCGAACGCCTGATCGATCTCGAACGCCGCGACGTGCTGGCGCCGGAGCGGCTGCTGAATGCCACCGACGGCGCCATCGAGAGCCTGTCCGCCTGGCAGCAGGAGATCAGGCGCCACCTCGCCCGGCGCGGCTGAGCGGAAGGGGCGCCTCGTCCTCGGCGCTCCAGGTCAGTTCGAGCCGCTCGAGGATCTCGCAGTCGCATTGCGCGCCGAGGCGTCGCAGCCAGTTCACAGCGGGGGCCGGCGCGCGTCCCTGGGCGACCAGGAAGCCCTCCGTGTGCCGCAGGTCGTGCTCGCAGGCTGCGACATCCAGACACTCCTCCAGGTGATCGAACAGCGCCAGCATGAGCTCGTTGTCGAGCGGCGCGGGCCGCGTGTCTTCACAGCGCCGGCTGCTGGCCGCATCAGAGATGTGGGGACGATTGGAAATGATGTGAGGCATGGCAGTGCTCCGCTCGATTGATTTGGGCGGCAGCATGCGCGTCGATCGACGGCGAGAATGTGACGGTCGCGCACGGAACCGTGACCGCGCGCACGCGCGCCGCCGCGGTCATCGGATCGTCATCGCGCCCGTGTCCGCGCCGACTCGGGGCGGCGGCGCGGACAGGCCATCGGATGGTTGGACGCCTGCGACTGCGCGGAACGGCCGCCACCGCCGTCCGCTACTCCGTCACTCATCGCGCAAGCGCGGGTCCACCGGTGATCGGCGAAGCCCGTGGAGTCCCGCTTTCGCGGGAATGACGGGTCTGGAGGGAGGTTGGTAGCAGAACGGTCGGCGCCTTCGTTTCGACCCCGTCACCCCTGCGAAAGCAGGGGTCCAGCGGCGATTGGCGAAGCCCATGGTGTCACCGACTACGCCGCCCCTCATCGCGCAAGCGGGGGGCCATCGGCGGTCGGCGAAGCCCATGGATGCCTGCTTTCGCAGGCATGACGGGTCTGGAGGGCGGTAGGTAGCAGACCGGTCTGCGCCTTCGTTTCGACCTCGTCACCCCTGCGAAAGCAGGGGGCCATCAGCGATCGGCGAAGCCCATGGATGCCTGCTTTCGCAGGCATGACGGGTCTGGAGGGCGGTAGGTAGCAGACCGGTCACCGCCTTCGCTTCGACCCCGTCACCCCTGCGCAAGCAGGGGTCCATCGGCGATCGTCGAAGCCCATGGATTCCTGCATTCGCAGGAATGACGCGGTCTGATGAATCAGTGCGCTAAGGACGGTCTGCTCCGCCACCCTCGTTCAGGCGAGGGGCAAGCGGCGACGGCGCATACCCAGGCCGGCGACGGCGCTACCGAACAGCACCAGCGCGCCCGGCACCGGCACCGGCGCCACGTAGTTGCCGAGTTCGGCGGCGGATACGCGGTAGCTGTGCAGCACGCCGGGCAGCAGCTGATGGTTGGCGGTCAAGGTCCCGCTGCACGCGGTCGTGGAGCCGAAGGCGCACTGGATCGCCGTCGCGAAGGGATCGGCCTCGGCGAAATTGAACCACACGTCGAACTGCGTACCGGTGCCGTTCTGAGTCACGCTGTAGTCGTTGTCAGTGCCGGCCAGCAGCATGAAGTCGCCGTTCGCGAGCCGTGGCCCGATGGCGAGGCCTTCCCACTTCTCCGGTGACTTGTTACCGAGTTCGGCCAAGGTGTTGGCATCGAGATCGAGGAACTTGGTCGGGTTCTTGACGACCGCGTCGACGCCTGTCGGCAGCGCGCCGGTGGCGGGCAGCGCCACGCCGGTCACGTCATCGGCGCCGTTCAGATCGATGCGGTAGACGTTCTTGTCCGGTGACGCCAGGGTCGCGCCGACGCCGATGCCGCGGTTGTTGCGCTCCAGCACCAGCAGTTCGTGATCGTTCAGCGCCACCAGCGCCGAGATGCCGCGGCCCTGGCCGGAACTCTCGAGCTTGTAGGCGTACTGCGCGACCAGGTCTCCGGTCGCGGTGTCGAACTTGAGGATGCGCGTGTACACGCCTCGCGTGCCGCCGTTCCACCCGTCCTGGATGGCGCCGTTCTGCAGCATCGCGTAGGCGAAATTGCCGTCGGGTGACACCGCGAGGCCTTCGAAGCCGCGGTTCGGCTCGCGGCCTTGCGTCAGCGTCGGCGGCGTGGCGGTGTAGTTCACGTCGCCGCCGGCCTTCGGGATCACGTCATCCGGCAGCGCGTAGGGCTTGACCAGTTCGCCGTCGCGGCTGAACTCGCCGACTCGACCGTACTCGTCGGAAACGATGAAGTTGCCGTTCTTCGGGTTGATCACGAAGCCCTCCGGGTCGAAGGCGTTGCCGAGCGCGCTGGAAGGCGAGGGCGCGAGTCCGTTGAGCGCGTTGCCGCCGTCCGTGAACTTGATGGTCTGCGCGATCTGGAAATTGCCGATGGCGCCGGTGACGTGGTCGATGTCCAGCGTGAAGCGTTGCACGCGGGTCTCGTAGTTCAGGGTGCCGCCGCCCGGTCCGCGGTCCGACAGGCCCCACCATTCGTTGCGATGGGGATCGAAGTAGAGGTCAGAGAAGAAGCCCACACGGCGCTCGGTGGCCGAGCCGCTCGAGAGGTCCAGGGTATCGCCGGGAATGGTGATGCCATTGACGAAGCTGGCCGCGTGGGCGGCGCCTGCGCCAGCGGCGAGCAGCGCGATGAGCGAATAGCGGGTAAGGGTGGTGTGCATTGTTCGTTGGCCCTTGGTGGTGAGTGTTACGCGAGCTGCCGTGATAGAGCTTGCGCGTTACGCATGCGTGACGTTCCGATGGCCGGCCCGCGTCGGTCGTCACTGAACCGTCAAGAGGACGTCATCGAACCTTCGTAATGTCGCCGCGTTCCGAGCGCCGACGGGCCGGCCATGGCGCCGCGCCTGCCCCATCGGCAATTACCAAGGCGGGCCGGTGAACGCGATGCGCATAGCTTTCTTCAAGGACTCCGATCGGGCGGTGACCTACGCCGCTGGCAGCACCATCTTCCGCGAAGGCGATCCGTCCGGCGGCCTGATGTACGTGGTGGTGGCGGGCAGCGTCGACATCCTGCGCGATGGCAAGCCCGTGGACAGCGTCGAAGCCGGCGATCCGCTCGGCGAGATCGGGTTGGTGGATCATGGTCCGCGCAGCGCGACGGCGGTGGCGCGAACCGACTGCAAGCTCGAGCCGCTCGATGAGCGGCGTTTCGAGTTCATGGTGTCGCAGACGCCGTACTTCGCGCTCGAGATGCTGCGCGTCCTGGTTGATCGGCTGCGACGCGAACGGGCGTCTTGAGCACGCGCCAAACCGTCATGCGGGCGCGCTAGGCTCGCACGCGTCGAGCGACGCAGACGGAGCCCTCGAAGCATGACCCGCATCGCGCTGGTGACCGACGCCTGGCATCCGCAGGTCAACGGTGTGGTGCGCACCTTGGACACCACGGTCGGCGTGCTGCGCGCGCAGGGCCACGAGGTGCTGACCATCACCCCGCAGGACTTCCGCACCGTGCCCTGTCCCACCTACCCGAGCATTCGCCTGGCGGTGCTGCCGGCGCGGGGCGTCCTGCGCCGACTCGACGAGTTCCGGCCCGAGGCGGTGCACATCGCGACCGAAGGGCCGCTCGGACACGCCGCGCGGCGCTGTTGCCTGGCCAGGGGCTGGCCCTTCACCACCGCGTTCCACACCCAGTTCCCGGAATACCTGCGGCTGCGCGCGCCGGTGCCGGTGTCGTGGAGTTACCGCTACCTGCGGCGCTTCCATGCGCCGGCGGCGCGCACCATGGTGCCGACGCCGACACAGCGCGACAAACTCGCGGCGCGCGGCTTCGCGCATCTCGCGCTGTGGTCGCGCGGCGTCGACACCACGGTGTTCCGACCGGACGACCCGGTGCGCTGGGACTGGCCGCGACCTATAGCCGTCTACATGGGACGCGTGGCGGTGGAGAAGAACATCGAGGCCTTCCTGAGTCTGTCGGACCTGCCGACCAAGGTCGTGATCGGCGACGGGCCGGACCACGAACGCCTGGCCGCGCGCCATCCCGACTGTCACTTCCTGGGGCCGCGCTATGGGCACGATCTCGCGCGCCACCTGGCGGCGGGCGACGTGTTCGTGTTTCCCAGCCGCACCGACACCTTCGGGCTCGTGCTGCTGGAGGCGCTGGCCTGTGGCCTGCCGGTGGCGGCCTACCCGGTTCAGGGGCCGCTGGACGTGCTCGAAGATGGCGTGTGCGGCGCGCTGGACGAGGACCTCGGACGCGCCGTGCGCCGCGCGCTCACGCTCGATCGCGCGGCGTGCATCGCCCACGCAGGTCGCTATTCGTGGGCGGCGGCCACCGCCGACTTCCTGTCCTACCTGGCGCCCATCGCGGCCAACGCAGGAAGCGCGGCCGGTAACAGGCCGGGCAGCAACGGCAGCCGGTCGGTCTCTTCGCAGCCATAGCCGACGAGCCGCGCGCGCAGCGCGGCGGCGAGTTCGGCGGGCGTGTCGTAGAGCGCGTGCGACGGAACCTCGCCGCGACGCATGAGGCGCTCGCGCGTGTCGAAGCCGTAGGTGCCCATCATGCTCTCGTAGCCCGCCTCGCGGGCGGCATGGTAGTCGCCCACCTCGTCGGCCAGCAGCAGCGCTGCCTGGTAGCGCGCAGCCCACATGCCGGCCAGTACCTCGGTCTTCTTCGCGCCGACCGGAATGGGTACGACGAAATCGAGATGTTCCTCGGCGATGCCGCTGCGGCGCAGGACGGTGCGTATGGTAGTGCCGGGACGCAGCGTGAAATTGCGGCTGACGATGCCGCAATGCACGTGACGACTCCTGATCATGCGGTTCAGCACGTCGATGAACTCGGGGTAGACGTAGCCGCGTTCGCAGTAGCAGGCGGTGAGACGCTCGCGCAGCCTGCCGGTTTTCGGCAGGCCCATGCCGACCAGGTTGTTCAGCAGTTCCTTGCCGCCGCCGAGGTACTTGAGGAATTTGCGGCGATTGCGAAAGCGCTGCTCGTCGCCTACGTCAAGGCCGAAGCCCGCCATGGTGTCGCGCAGCAGCGCGTAGGAGTTGACCAGCAGGCCGTCGAAGTCCAGCACCACCAGCACGCGCTTGCTCATCATGGTCGAACCCTCCGCTCACCACGGAATCTCGTGAGCGTAGGGTAGTAGGCGAATATGTCAGTCAGGGGATCGGTCACCAGCTTGACCAGCCACACCAGCGCGTTGCGCCAGCCATGGCGGCGCGCGAGTCGCGCCACGTGCCCGAACACCACCAGCGCCGTGAACGCCAGCCACAGCTCGGCGACGTTCTCGGTCAGCGCGTCGAGGTGGGCGCCACGCGGCGGCGGGAGCGCGAACCACTGCAGCAGCGGTATCGCCAGGTAGATGGCCACCACCCGCGTCTTCGAGCGGGTGTCGAAGCCCAGCAGCAACTGCTCCTTGTCGTGGCATGCCGGCTCGATCAGCGCGTGGCCCAGCTGGCGCACGAACAGCGAGGCGAGGCCGAGCCACATGGCGGTCACCATGTCGTTGAAGATCATCCAGTAGCACAGGATGAAGACGCTGGAGCTCACCAGGTGCAGGAACTGGTTGAGCCCATGGCTGTGGGACGCCACGTGGTCATCGTGCTTGCGGCGCATGACTTCGCGATAGAAGTCGCGCAGCGACCGTGGTGGGGCGAACAGGGCCGCCAGCAGATCGCGGCGCGTGGCGCGCGCGATGCGCCGGTCGCGGTCCGGCTGCTCCTCTTCGCTCAGCCACCACTTGTCCTCGCGCATGCGCAGGCCGGCCGAGAGCAGCGCTTCGGACATGTCCGCGTAGTCCTCGTCGCCGAAGTCGAGGTTGAACATGCAGCGCCCGGTGCCGACCCAGCTCAGGTTCACGCCCTCGGCGCGCAGGTAGTACTGGAGCAGCCAGTTGAACCGGCTCGGCCTGGTGTACTCGATGGTCCAGAGGCTGGCCAGCGTCGTCACGCGCAGCGGCAGAGCGGCGCGGCGCAGCGCGGCGTTGGTGGCCTCGGCCCAGGCCGTCGTGCGTCGCTCCAGCGCGTCGACGGCCGTCTCGGCTTCGGGCGTCACCGCCCAGCGCAGGAATTCGTGCATCGCGCCCATGGTGAGCGGATGGGCGGCGAAGGTACCGACCACATAGGCCATGCGCATCGGACGCTCGGGGTCGAAGCGGCGCATCAGTGCGTGGCGTCCGCACACCACGCCGACGGGCATGCCGCCGGCCACGGTCTTGCCGTAGACGACCATGTCGGCCTTCACGCCGAATCTGCGCTGCGCGCCGCCGAGGCCGAGCCGAAAGCCGCTGAAGACCTCGTCGAACACCAACGGCACGCCGACCGCGGTGCAGGTGGTCCGCAACTCGGCCAACCAACGGCCATAGGGTGAGGTCTCCGGCGCGGTGCGGCGCGCGGCGCTGTTCAGCAGCACCGCGTCGTTGGGCGGCGGCGAGTTGGGGTGGAAGGCTTGCACCGGGTTGACCAGCACCGCCGCGATGCGGTGCGAGTGCGCGCGAATCCACGCGAGCGAGGCCGGCGCCAAGTCCTTCAAGGTGACGCAGTCTCCGATCTCGCGCTCGCTGCCCAGCCCCGGCTGCACGCCGTCCCACCAGCCGTGGTAGGCACCGGCGAAACAGACGATGAGCGGCCGGCCGGTGTTGAAGCGTGCCAGCCGCACCGCGGCCATCACGGCCTCGGTCCCGCTGGCGTGGAACGACACCTCGTCCTGCCCCGACAGGTCGAGCAGCATGTCGATGTTGTCCGCCACCAGCGGATGCACCGGGCCGAGCACCGGTCCGACCTTACGCACGTGCTCCAGCCCCGCGGCCAGCCACGTCTTGTAGCGTTCGTAGCCTGCGAGGTTCACCCCGTAGGCGCCGCTCACGTCGAGATTCCAGTTGCCGTCCAGGTCGCACAGGCGGCTGCCGGCGGTCTCCACCACGACCGTCGCCACGTTGAAGCCATCGCGCATGGCGCGTGCGAACGGGAACGGCACGCGACTCGCGTCGGTGAAGCGCAGGTCGGACAGGCCACCGCGCAGGTAGTCCGCGAAGGCCTGCGATCGCGGCGCGCGTTCGGCGAGCCGCTCGCGGAGCGCCGTCAGCGCCTGCAAGCGGCGCTCGACCACGGGCGTCGGCGCGTCATCGGCGCCGGCCATCGCGCGCGCATCGCCGTCCAGCGCGCGCACGCGCCATGCCAGCCACCGCGCGCATGCCGGCGTCAGGCTGCGCGCGCGAAGCGCCAGCCAGGCGCGCCGCAGCAGCATCAGCAGCGCGGTCACCGCCAACGCCCACAGCGCGGCCTGCAACCAGTCGAACGCCAGGGATGAGACATGGAACATCGAGGGATCTCCGCGATGGAACAATGAGGGCGGCGCGACGCGCGGTGCGCGCGGAGCTGGCGCGACCTTGCGGCAGCCGCGCCGTGATGCGACGAGCCTGCGACCTCCGCTTGAAGGGGACGTGACGAATGCGTGCCGATCGCGTGACGCCGGGCCGTGCAGCGCACGTGTCACGTCTTCGACGCCAAGGCATCACGCGCCGGTCACGTGGCGTGCCTACGGTGCGCGCCGTCATGGTTCGCGGCAGTTCGCCGAAGGCAGGGATTTCTGAACGCACGTGCCAGCTTGAGCGATCGCTTCGATCGCCGCCTCTTCGACGCGGTCTACTCGCGCGCCCTGGTCTACAACGCCAGCTGGGAAGACCCCGCGGTCGATCGCCAGGCCCTGGCGCTCACGGCAGACGACAACGTGGTGGTCATCACCAGCGCCGGTTGCAATGTGCTGGACTACGCGCTGCAGGGACCGCGACGCATCGACGCGGTGGATGCCAACCCGCGGCAGACCGCGCTGCTCGAACTCAAGCTGGCCGGCATACGCAGGCTCGACTACGCCGATTTCTTCGCCCTGTTCGGTCGTGGCCGGCACCTGCAGTTCAGCGAGCTCTACCACGACAGCCTGCGCGCCGACCTGTCGCCGTTCGCCCGCGAGTTCTGGGATGACCGCGTGCAGTGGTTCGCCCATGCCAGCGGAGGCTTCTACCTGCATGGTCTGTCCGGCCTGGTGGCGCGCGGCTTTCGCGCCTACCTGCGCCTGCGGCCGCGTCTGGGTGCGCTCATCGATCGCCTGTTCGAGACCCGCACCCTGGCCGAACAGAGCGCGCTCTACGATCGCGAAGTCGCGCCGCTGCTCTGGGGCTTCTGGCTGAACTGGACGCTGTCGCGCCAGGTCACGCTGTCGCTGCTCGGCGTGCCGCATCCGCAACGGCGCGAGGTGCAGGCCCAGCACAGCCAGGGCGTGGCAGGCTTCGTGCGCGAGTCCATCGACTATCTCGCCCATCACCTGCCGTTCAGCGACAACTACTTCTACGCGGTCTACGTGCGTGGCGCCTACGACTCCGCCTGCTGTCCCGAGTACCTCAAACAGCACAACTTCCTGGCGCTGAAGCACGGTCTCGCGGACCGCATCGTGCCGCATACCTGCACGGTCACCGACTTCCTGCGCCAGCATGGCGAGCCAGTGTCGCGCTTCGTGCTGCTCGATCACATGGACTGGATGGGGGCCTACGATTACGCGGGGCTGGAGGCCGAGTGGGACGCCATCGTGGCCCGCGCCGCGCCGCGCGCGCGGGTCCTGCTGCGCAGCGCCCATGCGCGGCCGCGCTACCTCGATCGCCTGCGCATCGGACCGGCGCGCCGGCCGCTGCGCGAGGTGTTCTCCTTCCAGGACGAACTCGCGCTGCGCTTGAGCCGCCAGGATCGCGTGCATACCTACGCCGGCTTCCACATCGCCGACCTGGTGGCCTGAGATGTCGCGCGTCGCGGAGTTCACGACCCTGTGGCGCATGCTGCGTGGATTGCCGGACGCCGGCAGCCACGCCGCGCGCCTGGAAGCCTTCTACCGGCCGCAGGCCGAGCACTACGACGCGTTTCGTGAGCGCCTGCTGGCCGGTCGCCCGCGCATGCTGCGCGCGCTCGCGCTGCGCGCCGGCCAGCGCGTGGTGGAACTCGGCGCGGGCACCGGGCGCAATGCCGAGTACATCGCCGACGTGGTGCCGGGCCTGCAGAGCCTGACCCTGGTCGACCTGTGCCCGGCGCTGCTCGAGCAGGCACGACGGCGCGCGGCGCGCTGGCCGAACTGCCGCGTGGTGGAGGCCGACGCCGCCGGTTACCGCGATCGGAATATCGATCGGGTCTACCTGTCC
The DNA here is from genome assembly GCA_019747795.1 of Gammaproteobacteria bacterium. GTDB lineage: Bacteria > Pseudomonadota > Gammaproteobacteria > JADJYF01. The sequence continues at coordinate 17,002 of JAIEQK010000208.1, forward strand.
TACGCGCTCACCATGATGCCCGACTGGCGCGGTGTGCTGGACAACGCGCTCGCGATGCTCGCGCCGGACGGCCTGCTTGGTGTGGTCGACTTCTACGTGTCGGAGGCGAGACCGCCGCGCGGTTACGTGACCCACGGCGTCTGGACGCGGCGCTTCTGGCCGTGGTGGTTCGCCCACGATGGCGTGCACCTCCACGGACAGGTCCTGCGGCGACTGCACGAACGCCTCGATCTCGAGTTCCTGCACGAGGGCCGCGCGCCCCTGCCCTGGCTGCCCGGCCTGACGGTGCCCTACTTCATCTTCATCGGCCGGCCGCGACGCTGAGCCGCGATGCTGCGCGTCCGCACCCTGTTCCTGTCGGATGTGCATCTAGGCGTACGTGAATGCCAGGCGGAGCGCCTCGCGCGCTTGCTGGCCGCTTGTCGCGCCGACTACCTGTACCTCCTGGGCGACATCGTCGATCTGCAGGCGATGCACCGACGTGTGTGCTGGACGGCGGCCCAGAACGCCGTGCTTCACCTGCTCCTGGAGCAGGCCCGCGCGGGCGTGCGCGTGACCTTCGTGCCGGGTAACCACGATGCGCCCCTGCGTGCCTACGACGGCGGCAGCTTCGGCCAGGTGCGGGTGCGTCGCGAAGCCGTGCATCACGGTGCCGACGGCGCACGCTACCTGTTGCTGCACGGCGACCAGTTCGATGACCTCACTCGCTACCATCGGTGGGTCGCGTGGGCGGGGGACTTGGGCTATCGCTGCCTGAATCGCGGCAGCCATGCGCTCTCTGCGTTGCGCCAGGCGCTGGGTCGCGAGGACCACTGGTCACTGGCGGCGGCGGTCAAGCGGCGCCTGCCGGGCGCGGTGAACTTCGTGCGGGACTTCGAACTGTCGGCGGCGCGCCATGGGGCCGCGCTGGGCTACGAAGGTGTCGTCTGTGGTCACATCCACGTGCCGGCATTGAAAGATCTCGAAGGCGTGCGTTACCGCAACTGCGGCGACTGGGTGGACAGCGCAAGCGCACTGATCGAATGGCAGGACGGACGCATGGAACTCCACTTCGCGCCGCCCTTGGCGGCCGCGCGGCGACGGCGCGCCAGACTGCGCGCGGTCGCCGGCTGAGCCCGAGGCCGCGGCAGAGCCGCGGACTCGGATCGTCCGCGCGACGGGGCGGCTGTTGCGCAGAACCCCGCCGCGCAGCCGCCTCAGCGCACCTGACGGCGCCGCAGACCGAGCAGCGTCAGCAACCCCGGCGCGAGCAGCACCGCGCTTCCCGGCAGAGGCACGGGCTGTGCGAGGCCGATGCGCAGGAACTCGGTGTTGTTGGCGAAGTTGCCGCGACCACCGCCGCCCGGATAGTTGTTGTCGTTGATCACCAGCAAGGTCTGCGCGTCCAGCAGCAGCACGTCTTCGATGGTGACGAAGGGGAAGGTGAAGGTGGTGGACCCATCGCCGTTCAGGTCATGGGGATCGGCGACGTTCATCAGGTCGACGAGTTCGGTCTTCTTGACGAAGCCACCGTTGGCCACGCCGGTCGTGTCGGCCAGGTAGATCTTCTTGAACGGCACACCCGAGGTGCCGGTGGCGCCGTTGCGCTCGATCACCAGGAAGCGGTGGTCGTCGATGGCCGTCATGTCGCCGATGTTCGTGCCGGCCGTCTCCAGCTGGTAGAGGAAATTGACCGCGGTGTAGGACTCGCTCTCGATGTCGAACTCGTTGATGCGCAAACTCTTCGCCGGGTCGCCGCTGACCGTGCCTTCGAGCAGCGTGTAGAGCTTGTCCCCGGCCGGGTTGATGGCCATGCCCTCGAAGCCCAGCGAGCGCCCGAGTGTGGGTGTTGCGCCGCCCAGGTAAGGATTCTGCGGCGACTGCACGCCAGGCATCGCGACCTCCTGGCGCAGCACCTTGCCAGTGGCGTCGGTCTTCACCAGGAAGGGGCCGAACTCGTCACCGAACCACAGGTTGCCATGCTTGTCCTGGCGTACCGCCTCGATGTCGAAGTCGCTGCCGGTGAGCAGCCGGCCAGCCGTGATGCTGGGGTCGACGGGAATGTTGTTGGCGCCGTTCGGATAGTTGACCTGGTCGGCGACGAGCGTGAAGCCGAGCTTGTGATCGGGGTCGCGCAGGCTGATGAAGCTGTCGGTCGTGAACCCGGCCAGCGGCGCGCCGCTCTGGTAGTCGACCGCGTCCACCGTGCCGGTACCGATCACGTTCGCGCCGTCGAAGGTGCGGAAGCGTGGCGCGACGGCGTACATGCGCAGCAGGGTGTCGGCCGAATTGGTGATGGCGCCGAAGCCGTTGTCCGGCATGACGCGATAGCTGTCCGCACTCGGCCCGCGCAGCACGGCGGAGAAGCCCTGCACCGGCTGCTGGTTCAGGAGCGGCAGCGGATTGGTGGCCGGAAACGCGGAGCTGGCGAACTGGCCGGAGGTCGGTCCAGGCGCGAAGGTGTTGGCGGGCATCAACGCCCAGCCGGTCAGTTCGCCCGCGGCGTGGGCGGGCGCATGCAACGCAACGCCGAACGCGAGCGCGCTCAAGGTGCGATGGCTGATGTTTCTCATGGTGTCCCTCTGCTTTTTCATTGGTCGTGGCTGCGCACGCGTTCGCGCGTGGCGGGTCCAGAGTGGCGAGCAGTCACGACATCGCGATGAATCTTGCGCGACATGCGCGTGACGGCGCCGGGCGAGGCGCGAGTACGGCGCGCACCGCTCACCACGCGCATTCGACCTGGTCGCGGTGATGTCATGTTCGCCGCCTAGGGTGCGCGCCAGAGGCCTGCGCACAGGCTCATGGCACGCACGAGGAAGCACGAACATGGGTGAAATGACGGTGAGTGGGGTCGCGCTCGCACGAGCGGCGCCAGCCCCGAGACTGCCGGCCCGCGCGGCGGCCGCGGGTGTCGAGGTGCGCGGACTGCTCCGACCGATGACGGCGGAGTTCGCGGTGGAATTCGCCCACGCCGGCGCGGGTACGGCTCTGCTGCAGGTGCATGCTGCGCCTTCCGGCGTGGTGCGCGGCGTGATCGTCGAAGGGGGACGCACCAAGCTCGAAGCCTGGCCGGCCGCACCCGAAGGCCGTTACGACGTGGTGGTGCGGGGCGCGGACGGCGCACTGTGGGAGTTCCACGGCGCGTTGTGCGCCGAGGGCGGCCCTCTGTTCGAAGCGCACGTGGACCAGGACGACCTCGAGCCCGGTGCGGTGTGCGTAAGGGTGGCAAACTTCGGCGCGGAGCCGGGGGAGATACGCGTGTGGGATCGACTCGCCGCCGAGACCTCGGTGGTGCGTCTCTCGCCCGACGACGTCCACACCTGGCAGCGTCGTTGCGGGCGCCACGGCGGCCGGTTCGACTACACGCTCACCGCGCCGGCGCTGCCCGGCTTTCTATGGCGCTTCGCGGGCCGGGCGGCGGCAGTGGGTGCGCGCCTGCCGGCCTGTCGTTCCGCGCGCCCCGCGGTGAACGAGTGAAGGGGCGTCAGCCGCGCGACCGCCCGGCGCGCCACAGCGACCAGCCGAGAAAGAACGGCACGCCGCCGTAGACCAGGATCGCGCCCAGCAGCGTGGCGATGCCGTCCAAATCGCCACCCTCAGACAGGCTGTTGATCCCGACCACCGCGCTGCACAGCCCCGAGCAGGTCATGAGCAGCATGCCCACGGCCGCGACCAGCGAACGGAGCAAGGATCGCGGGCGGGGGGGCGGCTGCGCGTTCATTCGGGTCTCCCCGGCCGGCGCGGGGCGGCGCCCGCGGGCAGGTCGCGATAGAACAGGTTGTAGGTGTCGAAGGGAATGATGCGTCCGTCGGGATGGACGATGTGGATGCAGGAGCGCTTCACGCCGCCGACGCAGAAGTTGTAGCGATCGAGGAACTGCACGATGGTCACGCGGAACACGTGCTCGTAGCGCAGTTCCGCCGGCGTCGGCAGTGCCGGCAGGCAGCACAGCAGCTGCTGCAGCCGTTCGCCGGTGTTGAGCGCGCCGCCGGAGAGCGAGAGCAGGTCGAACAGTCGCTGACGGAGCCCGGGGTCGCGTTCGAAGGCGATGCTGGCCGGCGCGGCGCCCAGCACCACCTCCGGCGGCAGCAGCCTGGTCACCGGGGTCAGCGCGCGGCCGTTGCGCAAGGCATAGCCGATGCTGATGTACTCGGGATTGCACGGCAGCGGCATCAGGTCCCGGCCGTCGAACACCGGCGACTGCTCGATCAGTCGGCGGCGGATATCGGTCAGCAGGCTGCGATGCCGGGTCTTGTCGAAGCCGGGATTGCGCCCCGCGTCCTGCACCGGTTGAAACGTCACGCCGCGCACGCAGCGGTAGTCGAGCGCGAAGTCGACGATGTCCCACGGGCGCGCGTCGTTGACGCCGGCCTTGACCGTCACCACCAGCGTGGTGGAGATGCCGGCCGCTTCGAGGCGTTCGAGCGCGGTGCGGCGCAGGCGCGCGAGGTCGGCGCCGCGGATGTCCTGTAGTGCGCTGTCGTCCAGCGCGTCGAACTGCAGGTAGACCTCGAAGCCCGGCTGGAACTCACGCAGCGCCTCGACCAGCGCCGGCTCGCGTGCGAGCCGCACGCCGTTGGTGTTCAGCATGAGATGGCGGATGGGCTTCTGCCGCGCGAGACGCAGCACGTCCAGCAAGCGCGGATGCTCGGTCGGTTCGCCGCCGGAGATTTGCACGACGTCGGGTTCGCCCTCGGAGGCGACCAGCGCGTCGAGCATGAAGTCGATCTGGTCCAGCGAACGATGCACGGCGCGCTCCGGCGATGAATCCGAGAAGCACACCGGGCAGCGCAGGTTGCAGGCCTCGGTGATCTCGACGATGCCGACACAGCTGTGCTGCTCGTGATCCGGGCACAGCCCGCAGTCCCAGGGGCAGCCGCGCTCGGTCAGCGTCTGGCGCGTCAGCGGACGCTCGCCGGGCTTCAGGAACGCGCGGGTCCCCAGCCAGTAGTCGGCGTCGTTCGCCACCAGCGTGCGCTGCGCGCCGTGGGTGGGGCAGCGCTTCAGGTACCAGATGTCGTCGCCTTCGCGCAGGATCTTGGTCGGTACGAGGTCCAGGCAGGTCTCGCACAGCGAACTGGTCTGACCGAGGAACAGGTGGGCGCTGGCTTCACGCGTGGACAAGCGGCGTACTCCGCGCCATGGCCCAGGCATACAGCACCAGCGCCGCGGCGAGCAGGTGAAACAGGTTGAACGGCCCGATGAGCGTGGCATAGGGCTTGAGGAATTCCCAGGCGAAGCGCTGTGCGCCGTAGGCGCCGACCACGTAGTAGAAGCCGTGGCCGAGCGCGCGCGGAGAACGTCGTGCCAGCGCCCACACCAGCGCCACCAGCACCAGCGCCATGCTGGTCGCTTCGTAGATCTGCACCGGGTGGCGGGCGATGCCGTCGCCGAAGTCGACGGCCCAGGGCAGCGTGCTCGGTGTACCGTGGGTCTGGTCGGCGAGACCGGCGCGGAAGCAGCCGATGCGCCCGACCGCCAGCGCGGCAGCCAGCGGCGCGGCGAACATCACGCCGGTCGAGCCGCGCAGCCCGCGACGCTGCTTGTAGAACTCGACGCTCATGATCGCGCCGACCAGCGCGCCCAGGATGCTGTGCCCGGGCGCGGGCAGGCCGGAGAGCCACAGGTTCAGGCTGCCGAATCCCCACGCACCGGCGATGGCGCCGAGGGAGAGATGGGGAAAGTAGGCGCCATCGAGGCGCGCCTTCAATTGCGTGACCGAGTGCCGCAGCCGCCAGCGCCACACCAGCAGGCCGACCGCGACCGCAGTGCACCATGCGAGCAGGTCGAACAGCAGGTGGATGCGCATCGGTTCCGTCCTGGGACGCCGGTCATCATGGCGAGGCGCCAGCCCGCGCGCCAGCCCCCATTCGGCGCCGCACTGGGTTAGGATCGCGACGGCCGCGGCGCTGCCCGCGATTCGGCATTCTTCCTTCAAGTCACGAGGCCGCCATGCTCGAACGTTACGCCAGGTACAAGGCGCTGGAGCTCGACTCGCCCGCGCCGCGCGTGCTGCGCATCTCCTTCAACAAGCCCGACACGCTGAACTCGCTCGACGCAAATGGCCATCGCGAGCTGACCTACATCTGGCGCGACATCGACGAGGACCCCAACGTCTCGGTGGTGATCCTGACCGGCAAGGGCAAGGCCTTCTCGGCCGGCGGCGACTTCAGTCTCATCGAGAGCATGATCGAGGACCACAAGTCGCGTGCCCGCACCTGGAAGGAAGCGCGCGACCTCGTCTACAACGTCATCAACTGCTCGAAGCCCATCGTGTCCGCGATCAACGGCGCGGCGGTCGGCGCTGGCCTGGTGGCGGGGCTGCTCGCCGACATCTCCATCGCCGGCAAGTCGGCGCGCATCGTCGACGGCCACACGCGGCTCGGCGTCGCGGCCGGCGACTCGGCGGTGATGAACTGGCCGCTCCTGTGCGGCATGGCCAAGGCCAAGTATCACCTCTTGCTGTGCGAACCGATGAGCGGCGAAGAGGCCGAGCGCATCGGCATGGTGTCGCTGTGCGTGGCCGACGAGGAACTGCAGGAGCGCGCGCTCGCCGTTGCGCTCAAGCTGCGTGACGCGGCGCCGGCCGCGACCCGCTGGACCAAGTACGCGCTGAACAACTGGTACCGCATGGCGGGCCCGGCCTTCGACGCGTCGACCGCGCTCGAGATGCTGGGCTTCGCTTCGCCAGAAGCGGTGGAGGGCGTGCGCTCGCACCGTGAGAAGCGCAAACCCGATTTCGACCTGGATTCACCGCTGTAGGTCGGACTTCAGTCCGACATTCCAATAACGGCGCGCATCGCGGCCCTGGAACGAATGTCGGGTTGAAACCCGACCTGCAAGAGAATTCGCGCGACACGACAAGATTTTTTCAAGGGGAGCACCATGCCGAACCACCACACCCGCCTCGCGGCGCTGGGCGTCTGCCTTGCGTTGCTGGCCGCACCGACCCACGCCGCGGCGCCCGGCAAGAATGCCGAAGCCGCCGCCGCCGTGGCCGATACCCACAAGCTCACGCCGGTGAGCAACGAGCGTCTCGCCAAGGGCACGGCCGACGACAGCGGTTGGGTGATGTACGGCGGCAGCTACGACAACCAGCGCTTCAGCCCGCTGGCCGACATCAACCGCGACAACGTCAAGCAGCTCGCCGCCGCGTGGGTCTTCCAGACCGGCGTGGCGGGGCAGCTCGAAGCAGCGCCCATCGTCGCCGACGGCGTGCTGTATCTCACCGCCGCCTACAACAACGTCTATGCGCTCGACGCCAAGAGCGGCGAGATCATCTGGCACTACGAGCACCAGATGCCGAGCGATCTGCGCATCTGCTGCGGTCCGACCAACCGCGGCGTGGCCATCCACGGTGACAAGCTGTTCATGGCGACGCTGGACGCGCGCCTTGTCGCGCTCGATCGCGCCACCGGCAAGGTGGTGTGGAACACGGTCATGGACGACTACAAGAACGGTCACAGCGCGACCGGCGCGCCGCTGGTGGTGAACAACGTCGTGATCATCGGCAGCGCGGGCGGTGAGTACGGCGCGCGCGGCTTCATCGACGCCTACGACATTGCCATGGGCACGCGCGTGTGGCGGCGCTTCACCATTCCCGCCGCGGGCGAGAAGGGCGTGGAGACCTGGGCCGGTGATTCCTGGAAGACCGGCGGCGGTCCGCCGTGGAACACCGGCACCTACGACGCGAAGACCGACCTGGTGTTCTGGCCGACCGGCAACCCGTCGCCCGACTGGAACGGCGATCCGCGCGAAGGCGACAACCTCTACACCAATTCGCTGCTGGCGTTGGACCCGGCGACGGGCAAATTGAAGTGGCACTTCCAGTACACGCCGCACGACGTGTGGGACTACGACGCCACCAACGGCGTGATCGTCACCGACGTGACCATCGACGGGAAGACCCACCACGCCGTGGTGCAGCCGAACCGCAACGGCTTCGTCTACGTGCTCGACGCCGCCACCGGCAAGTTCCTGCGCGGCGACCAGTACACCGAGAGGCTGAACTGGGCGAAGGGACTGGACGCGAACGGTCGGCCGATACGTGACGACAAGTACGTGCCCATGGCGGGCGGCAATCCCGAGTTCATCTGCCCCGGCAACGTCGGCGGCAACAATGGTTCCTACACCTATACCTACAGCCCGCAGACGAAGCTGATGTACATCCCGCTGGTCGAGTCCTGCGGCAAGATGGAGAAGGACACCGCCGTGTTCATGAACGGCACGCCGTTCTGGGGCGGCGGTCCGGGCGTGACCGAGGGCGAGGACCAGTCGTCCTGGGGCACGGTGACGGCCTTCGACCCTGGCACCGGCAAGGCCAAGTGGCGCTGGAAGGACGACTACCCGATGGTCGGCGGCGCGCTCGCGACTGCCGGCGGCCTGGTGTTCACCGGCACGCAGAGCGGTTATGCCGTCGCGCTCGACGACACCAGCGGCAAGCTGCTGTGGAAGTTCCAGACCGGCTCGGCGGTGCGCGGTCAGCCCGTGACCTGGAAGCAGGACGGCCGGCAGTACGTGGCCGTGCCGAGCGGCGGCGGCGGCATCGCGGTGTCGATCATCGGCCAGCCGGCGCTGGACACCCCCGGCAGCGCGCTGGTGGTGTTCGCCCTGCCCGAAAGCGCGGCGGCCAAGTAAGGTGACGCGGAGCGCGCGGCGCATCGCTCGCTGGCCGGGGCGGGCGGCGCTGCTGCTCGCGCTGGCCGCGGGTGGCGCGCGCGCGGCGGACGTCGCGCCGCTGCGCGTATGCCTGCTGGCGCACAACGCGCCCTATTCGATCAAGGCAGAGAACCGCGGCTTCGATCTCGAGGTCGCGCGCGCCGTGGCCGCGCGTCTCGCGCGGCCGCTCGAGATCGCCTGGACCGACAACAAAACCCACATCGACGAGATCGACGACAGCGATTTCCCGCTGCGCCGACTCGCCAAGGGCGCGTGCGACGCGATCTTCAGCATTCCGGGACCGGCTGCCGACACGCTGCGCGAGACGCCTTCGCTGACGGTCGGCGCGAACTACTACGCGGCGGCTTTCGAACTCCTGTCCTGCGAGGCCGAGCCGCCGCGCCAGCTGCGCGCGCTGCGCGGCCGCAAGGTCGCCATCCAGTCGCAGACCGTCGCGCACTTCGCGACGCTGATGGTGAAGGGCAAACCCAGCAACTACTTCAGCATCGACGAGGCGCTGGCGGCGCTGCGCGCGAAGGAGACCGAAGCCGCACTGCTGTGGGGGCCGACCACCGGCTGGCGGCTGGTGAACGACGCTTCGCCCGCGGCCAAGGCCTGCGGTTTCGTCGCGGATTACCAACCGCCCGCCGCGGTGCGCTGGAACCTTGCGGTGGCGACCCGCAAGCAGGACGCACCCTTACGCGACGCGGTCGACGGCGCGCTGAAGGCGCTGCGCGACGCGGGCGAATTCACGGCCATCGCCGCGCGCTACGGCGTGCCGGACCATCCGCCCTTTGACGAGACCTACAGCCTGCGCGCGCTGAACGAGCTGCAGCAGGGGCGGTGAGGCGCTGCATGGCGGGTTGAAACCCGCCCTACATCGCCATGAACGTCCCTGTAGGGCCGATTTCAATCGGCCATGCACTGCCGTCGATTGCAGGCGGTGCATGGCGGGTTGAAACCCGCCCTACAAGGCCATTGCCGCGACGCAGGCGACGATCACCGCGATGCTCACGCGCTCCGCCCATTGCACGGCCGCCGAGC
>JAIEQK010000088.1 GCA_019747795.1 Gammaproteobacteria bacterium
GTGCGCTGGTCAACCTGTACACGGTCCGGCGGCGGTTACTGGCGATGGGCTGAGGCACCGCGATGACGCTTCGAGGGCCGCCCTGGCAGTCCGACAGCGGCCGACGGGACCGCATGACAGACCCGCCTGGCCCAACCGATTACCGACCACGCCGCCATCACGCGGCGACATGGCCTTAATCAGAGTTTCCTGAAGTCCGACCTACAACCCCATCTGGCGCACCGCGAGGTCGCGCATGATTTCCGCCGAGCCGCCCCCGATGGCCATCACCTTGGTCTCGCGGTAGATGCGCTCCACCGGGTGACCGCGCAGGTAGCCGGCGCCGCCGAAGATCTGCATGGCCTCGTTGGCGCAGAACTCGAGGGCGGTGGAACAGAAGAACTTCGCCTTGCTGATCTCCGCGACCGGCATGCGATCCTCGTTCACCAGCCAGCAGATCTGGTTGATCAGCGCTTCCATCGCATCGATGCGGGAAGACATGTCGGCCACCTTGTGACGAATCACCTGGTGCTTGATCAGCGGTTTGCCGAAGGTGCGGCGCTGACCGGCGTAGGCGACGGCCTCGTCCATGCAGCGGCGCGCCATGCCGAGCATCTGCGCGCACATGAACAGCCGCTCGTAGTTGAAATTGTTCATCGCGAGCGCGAAGCCCTTGTCCTGCTCGCCCATGAGGTGGCTGGCGGGAATGCGGCAGTCGTCGAAATAGAGCGTGGCCGTGTCCGACGACCACCAGCCCATCTTGCGTTCCAGCGCGCTGCGCGTGAAGCCAGGCGCATCGGCATCGACGAAGAACAGCGACAGTCCCGCGCCACCCTCGGCGCCGGTGCGCGCGGCGATGACGTAATGGCTCGCGTGCATACCGCCTGTGATGAAGGTCTTGGAGCCGTTCAACACCCATTCGTCGCCCTGGCGCACCGCCCGGGTCTGCACCGCAGCGACGTCGGAGCCGCCCGAAGGTTCGGTCACGCCGAGCGCGCCGCCCCTGCGGCCCGACAGGATCTCCGGCAGCGCGCGGCGCTTGATGTCCTCGTTGGCGAAGCCCGCCACCAGCCCGACCATGATGCTGCGACAGCCGATGGAGGCGATCACGCCGCCGATGCCGCCATAGCCCAGTTCCTCGGCGCAGGCGCAGCGCATGAAGGCGTCGTCGAAGCCATTGCCGCCGTAGGCCTCGTCGATGCCGAAGCCGAACAGACCGAGCGCGCAGGCCTTCTCGTGCACCTCCCACGGAAAAGTCCCCGCCTCGTCCCAGGCGTCGGCGTGAGGTTCGATTTCCTGCTTGACGAAGCGTGCGACGGACTCGCGAAAGGCGCGGCGTTCGTCGGTGTCGAAGGGATTGCGCATGGGGGCTGGGTCCTGCTCCGGAGGTCGATGGCCGGGATTGTAGGGCCGATTTCAATCCGCCACGCGCGAAGCGGGTAAACGGGGACAGACCACGGTTTCCTTGAAACCGTGGTCTGTCCCCGTTTACCGATGGCCCCGTTCACGGACGCAGGAACGACTCCACCACCTCGTACAACTGCCCGCGCTGCTCTTCCAGCAGCATGAGATGCGTCGCGCCACCAATCACGCACAGCCGCTTGCGCGGCGCGGCGGTGAGGCGCGCGAACACTTCACTGCCCTGGGCGACGGTGGTCTCCTGGTCCCATTCGCCGACCACCACCAGGGTCGGGCAGCGCACTCGCGCCGGCTCCCAGGTCGGCTCACCGCGCATCCAGCGGGTGGTGACGTCCTTGACCACGCCGGTCGGCGCGCGCAGACGTGGCGGCGAGTGCCGGGAGGATTCGGGGTCGGAGGCGATTGCGGCGGCGGCCCAGGCCGCGACACGCGCGGACGGCGCGACCGCCGCGCGCTGGGCCTCGTCCAGGTTCACCAGCCAGCGGCGCGCGGTGGCTTCGGCGTCGACGCTGCGCCACGCGCCAAGGGGACCATCGACGGTGATCTGCGCGCCGGTCAGGGTCCACAGCGCGCCGGCCAGTACCAGGCGCCGCACCGCCTCGGGCATCTCGCCGGCAACCTGCCCGCAGATCGCGGTGCCCCAGGAGTAGCCGATCAAGCCCAGCGCGGCCACGCCGCGCGCCGCGCGGATGTAGTCCACCGCCAGGCGCGTGTCGCGCACCGCCTCGGCGGTATCGACCAGAGGCGTGCCGTCTTCAGCGGGACGGCTCATGGCGGGCGGTCGATCGGCGCCGCCGTAGCCGAGAAGATCCAGGCACCAGGCATCGAAGCCGGCGAGCGCCAGGCGATCCATCCAGGACTGACCTTCCACTGGGTAGTCGAAGGTCACGGTCGAGGGATAGGTGGCGCCGTGCACGAACAGCAGCGCTGGGCCGCCTTCAGCGACGCGCTTGTGGCGCAGCAGGAGTTGAAGCCCGGGCTGGCCGCTCGGAATGAAGTGATCGCGCGTGGTGATGGTCATGGACGGTCCTCCCGACAGGGCGATTGTGCCACGTCGGGAAGACCGCTCACGCCGCGCTCAGCCGCGCGGCGCGCCGTAGTCGCGCTCGATGCTGCCGACCTGGATACGCCAGTCCGCGTACCAGCGGCCCGACTGGCGCTGGGCCGCGCGATGCGCCTCGTCGCGTTTCCAGCGCAGCAGGGCGGCCTCGTCGGGCCAGAAGCTGATGGCGATCTCCTCGCCATCAGGCGTGACGGCGTAGAGAAACTCCGTGCAGTCGTAGTCGGCCAGCGCACGCGCCTTGAGCGCGAGCACGGTGGGCTCATAGTCGGCGCCGATGTCCGTGTGATGGCGGGCACGGAAGATTACGACACGGGTCGCGGATGTCTTTGTCATGGTCGGTGCTCCAGGCAGGCCCCGCACTCCGCGGGTGGATGAAGGCCTTCATGGCAGCGCCATGGTGGCGGCGCGCGACCGCGAGGGCGATGACCCGGGCGGTAATCGCCGCGCCGGACGCCTCTACAGGCGCGCGCGCCATCAGAGCCTCGCGCTCGCCGACTCCATTCGGCGCCTCGACCGTCGCGTGCACGACATTGGCGACGTGAGCAGCACCATCAGCGCCATCGCGGCGCAGACCAACCTGCTCGCGCTGAACGCCGCCATCGAGGCGGCGCGCGCCGGTGAGCAGGGGCGGGGTTTCGCGGTGGTGGCGGACGAGGTGCGCGCGCTGGCCGCCAAGACGCTCGCCGCGACCCAGCAGATCGAGACGACCATCGGCTCGGTCAGCAGCGAGAGTTCCGAGACCGCCGCCAGCGTCATCGCCGGCACCGACGACGCGTTGGCGGCCGCCGACGGCATGCAGGAAGTCGACGCGGTGCTCGACGCCATCACCCACCGCGCGTCGCTCACCCAGCAGGAGTTCGAGCGCATCGTGCTTTTGAGCGAGCGGCAGGTGGGACGTACGCTCGAGATCGCCGAGACCCTGGCAAAGTCGCGCGCCGCGTCGAGCGGCACGGCGTCGACCGTGCGCACGCTCGCGGCGGAAGCCGAACGGCTGGCCAGCCTCGCGGACGAACTGGCCACCGGCACGGCGCGCTTCCACCTCGGCTGAGCTCGCGGGGTGTCCGCGCCGACGCGCGGGTGGCACCCGGCGCGCGCGGCTCGCTACACTAGCGCGGCCCTTTCCGCAGGCAGCCACAGCACCCCCATGACCGTCATCGCCGCGCGTCTCTACCGGGACGGCAGGATTGTCCAGGACATCGCCATCGACCAGCCGCTGCCACGCGTGCCGGCGGGCTCGGAGTTCTACTGGATTGGGTTGTGCGAACCGGATGCCGCCGAGCTCGCGGCCCTGCAGCGGAGTTTCGATCTGCATCCGCTCGCCATCGAGGACGCGCGCAAGGCGCACCAGATGCCGAAGCTCGACGTCTACGGCGACCAGCTCTTCCTGGTGGCGCGCACGGTGGCGCTCACCGGGAGCGAGATCGGCTATGGCGAGACCTCGTTCTTCGTCGGCCGCCATCACATCATCAGCGTGCGCCACGGCTCGGGCCGCGCGCACACGGAGCTCCGCACCGAGCTCGAGTCCTCACCCTCGCTCATGCGCCACGGCGTCGACTACGTGCTGCACGCCATCCTCGATTACATCGTGGACGGCTACCTGCCGGTAATCGAAGGCGTGGAGGACCTGGTGCAGTCCATGGAGCATCGCGCGCTGGACACCTGCCTGCGCCGCGACGACGTGCGGGCCCTGTTCCACCTGCGCCGCCAACTCGGCCGCTTCCAGCGCATGATGAGCCAGACCGGCGAGGTGTGCTCCAAGCTCGCGCACCTCGAACTGCCGCATATCGATGCCGAGGTGCGTCCCTACTTTCGCGATGTGCTGGACCACGTGCGGCGGGTGGAGTCCCGCGTCACGGGCCTGCGCGAAGTGCTGACCACGGTGTTCGAAGTGAGCATGCTGCTGGAACAGCAGCAACAGGGCGAGATCACCCGCCGCCTCGCCGCGTGGGCCGCGATCCTCGCCGTGCCCACCGCCATCGCCGGCATCTACGGCATGAACTTCGAGTACATGCCGGAATTGAAGATGCACAGCGCCTATTTCGTCGTGCTGGTGTCCATCGTCACGATCTGCGGCGTGCTCTACGCGCGCTTCAGGCGCGCGGGTTGGCTGTAGGTCGGACTTCAGTCCGACATTCGGTCCCTGGGCCTTGATCGCGGCTCTGGAATGAAAGGTCGGGCTGAAGCCCGACCTACACCGGAGTGTCGCGCTGTATGTCGGAATTCAATCCGACCTACAGTCCACTCAGCCCGCCACTTCCTTCGCGAACAGCTTGAGGTAATCGGGCGACAGCTTGTCGATGCCCTTGGCCTGGGCGTGCTCGCGGATCTTGGCGGCCACGGCGGCGGTCAGTTCGCCCTTGAATACCGCGTTGTTCTCGCGCAGCCAGTCTTCCGAGGCCTGGCGGTTGGCGTTCAGCTTGTTGATCTTCGGCACCGCGTAGCGCGCGATGAGTTCATAGGAACGACGCGTCTCGGCCCAGTCGGCCCAGTGGTGGTCGAGGTTCAGGAAGGCGCCGAAGCCGCCGGACTGCGCCTGCAGGCGCTCGATCTGCGCGACGAAGTCGTCGGGCGTGCCGATCACGGCGAAGCCGGTCTCGATCATGTAGTCGATGGGATCGCAGTCGGTCGGCACGCCGAGCGGCAGGGCCGCGACCTTGGACATGTAGTCCAACCACTTCACCAGGCCGTACTGCACGTTGGCGCGGGCCTTCTCGCGGGTCTCGGCGACGTGCACCGGGCCGACCAGGCGCCAGGCAGAGCGGTTCATGGTCTTGCCGTGCTCGGCGGCGGACTCCTCCGCGATCTCCCAGTTGGCGGACAGCGCGTTGAAGCCGCCGGCCGAAGTCGCGCCGATGGAGAGCAGGCCGATGCCGTGCTTGCCTGCGGCGCGCGCTCCGGTCGGCGAGACCTGGTTGGCGACCGCCATCTCGACCCCGGCTTCGCTGTAGGACGGGAACATGAGGCTCGCGTTCTGCAGCGTGAACCACTCGGTCTCGGCGTTCACGGTCTCGCCGTTCAGGAGGCGCACCAGCGGCTCGATGGCCTCGTCCATGCGATCGCGCGCCTTGGAGGTCGGAATGCCCTGCATGTAGGCGTCGGCCGGCAGTGAGCCCGGGCCCACGCCGAACATCGCGCGACCGCGGGTCATGTAGTCGAGCTGGCGAATACGGTCGGCCAGGATCAGCGGGTGGTGATAGGGCAGCGAAGCGACGCCGGTGCCGAGGCGGATGGTGCGCGTGCGCTGCGCGGCGCCGGCGATGAA
Organism: Gammaproteobacteria bacterium; assembly: GCA_019747795.1. Lineage (GTDB taxonomy): Bacteria > Pseudomonadota > Gammaproteobacteria > JADJYF01. The sequence goes on from JAIEQK010000088.1 coordinate 5,724, forward strand.
GAGCTCAGGGCTCGCGGTGATCTCCCAGCCGCCGGAATGGTGCTCGCCGATCCAGGCCTCGTCGTAGTTCAGCTTGTCCATCCATTCGACCAGGTCCATGTCGTGCTCGAAGGCGACGAGCGGATTCTCGTTGACCGGGATGTGCGGCGGAATGAAGGCGCCGAAGCGCATGCGGGACTGGGCCATGGGAATTCTCCTTGAAGGCACTGCGTGAACTGAACTGCGGAACTCGCCCGCGGACCCGCACGTTAGACGAGTCCGGGCCGCCAGATCCAGCGGACGACGCGGCTTTTTGCCTGCGCGCGATCAAGCGCGCGCGATCTCTCGAAGGCTCGCCCACCCTTATGGGTAGGTGGTTTGCTCTTCGCCGGTACGTGGGCGCAAGGCGCCCGCTTGGGCACACTTGAAGACCTCGTCCCGCGCACCGGAGCCCGCCATGCAGGAGAACCTCGCCGCCGCCGCAGCCGCCTATCGCCGCGATGGCGTGGTCCACCTGCCCGGCGTGCTGGACGCGCGCACCCAGCGGCTCATCGCCGAGCTCTACCAGTGGAGCCTCGCGAACCCCACGCCCTCGGGCTGCATGATGTACGCCGGTACCGATGGCGCCTTCTACCAGGACTTGAGCCATCCATCGGCGGCGCACGCCTACCGCGAACTCCTCACCGAGACCGTCATTCCCGACCTCGCGGCGGCCCTGTGGGGCACGCCCGAGGTGTGGTTCCTGTACGAACAGATCTGGCTGAAGGAGGCCGGCGCGGCGCGGCGCACGCCCTGGCACCAGGATTCGCCCTACCTCGCCGTCGAGGGCGAGCAGTTGGTGGTGTTCTGGATCAATCTGGAGCCGGTGGCGCGGGAACAATCGCTGGAATTCGTGCGCGGCTCGTGGCGCGAGACGCTCTACGACGGCTCGTCGTTCGATGCGGAGGACGACACACGGCCGGTGTTCGGCCACGGCCTGCCGCGCCTGCCGGACATCGAAGCGGAGCGCGAGCGCTGGGACATCGTGAGCTACGCGGTGACGCCGACCGACGTGGTGGCTTTCCATCCGAGCACGCTGCACGGTGGCGGCGGCACGCGCCAGGGCGCGGCACGGCGCACGCTGTCACTGCGGCTGTTCGGCGCCGACGCCCGTTTCGCCGCGCGCCCCGGGCTCGCGCCGGCGCCACTGGTCGCGGGCCTGGACGAAGCGCTGCGCCCCGGCGACCTGTTCCGCCACCCCGCCTTTCCGCGCCTGCGGCCCACACCGGCCGGCTTCGAGGCGATCCCCGCCATCAACGGCGGCCACAGCATTAATGTCATGCGCCGCCTGACCGGCGGCTAGGCCGGCACCTGCACCGCGGCGCGCGCGAGCGCAGCACGCAGCTGCTCCAGCGGCACCGGCTTCAGCAACACCTGCAGGCCCTCGCTGCTCGCGCGCGGCGCGTCGACGCGATCGGCGAGCCCGGTGCAGACGATGACCGGCAGCCGCGCGCACTGCTCGCGCAGCGCCTGCGCGAGTTCCATACCGGTCAGGCCGGGCATGGTCTGGTCGGTAATCAGCAGGTCGAAGCTCGCCCGGTTGTCCCGCGCCCAGTGCAGCGCCGCCACCGGATCGGTGAAGGTCTCGGCCTGCTGACCTTCAGCATCGAGCCACTCCGCGACGAAGCGCGCGACCGCCGGCTCGTCGTCCACCACCAGCACCCGCAGTCGGCGCAGCGGCAGTGCCCCCGGTGCCGTGATGGCGTCGCTCGCGGCGGGCAGCGCCGCCGCCCCGGCCGGGCGCAGCAGCACACGCATACTGGTGCCCTCTCCGGGTGTCGACTCCACCAGCACGTGGCCGTCGGCGCGATGCACGATGCCGTGCAGCACCGCGAGGCCCATGCCGGTGCCCTTGCCGACTTCCTTGGTGGAATAGAAGGGATCGAAGATGCGCGCGAGATCTGCCGGCGCGATCCCGTCGCCGGTGTCGCGTACCGCGATCTCGACGTACTCGTCGTCGACGTCGCGCAGGCAGGCTGCGCAGTGGCCGCGTAGCGGCCGCGCCGGCGTGAGCGTGAGGGCGATCGCGCCATGTCCACGTATCGCGTCGCGCGCGTTCAACACCAGGTTCAGCAGCACCTGCTGCAGGTCGGTCGCGTCGAGCAGCACCGTCACGTGTTCACGTGGCATCTCGGTGACGATACGGATGGTGGACGGGAGTACCGGCTGCAGCATGCGCACCACCTCGTCGATGCCGAGCGCCGCGTCCAGCGGCGCGACGTCGGTGACCGGCGCGCTGCGGCTGAAGTCCAACAGCTTGCGCACCAGGTCGCGGGAATGCTCGGCGGCCTGCACGATGGTGTCGAGGTAGTAGCCCAACTTGGCATCCACGCTGTCGCGACCGCGGGCCAGCGTGGCAAAACCGAGGATGGTGGCGAGGCTGTTGTTGAAGTCGTGGGCGATACCGCCGGTCAGGGTGCCGATGGCCTCCATCTTCTGCGCGCGCTGCAGCTGCACCTGCAGCGCGTGCTGCTCGGTGATGTCCTCCAGCGTGCCGGCGAAGCCGAGCACGCGTTCGTCTTCGCGGATGGCCGCCGCGCGCGCCCGCATATAAACCTCCACGCCCGGGCGCGGCACCGCGCGCCAGTTCTCGTCCCAGATGCCGTCGGGACTGGCGATGAACTGCTGCCACGTGGCCCTGACCCGCTCTCGGTCGTCGTCGTGGAGGTAGTTCAACCAATCGAAGCCGAAAGCCTCGAGTGGGTCGGGCGCCGTCAGGGTGAAGACCCTGGGGCTGTAGTACACGACGCCACCGTCAGCGCTGGCGAGAAAAATGCCGACGGGCGAACTCTCGACGATGGACCGCAGGCGCGCCTCGCTCTCGCGCAGGGCGCGCTCGCCCTGCTTGATCGGCGTGATGTCCTGCCAGGTCCCGACGCAGCGCAGGGCGCGGCCGCTCGCGTCGCGGGACACCACGCGACCGGTATTCAGGATCCAGCTGTAGCCGCCATCGCGTCTGCGGCCGCGAAACTCGAAGCGCGCGTCGGCACGCAGGCCGCGTACGTGTTCGCTGATGACGGTGAAGCACATCACCTGGTCATCGGGATGCACGCGGCGGTGCCATTCGACGGAAGTGCTCGGGAGCTCGCCATGCGCATAGCCCAGCATTTCCGCGCAGCGCGGTGTCCAGGTGATGACGTCGCTGGGCGCGTCCCAGTCCCACAGGCCCAGTTGGGTCGCGTCGATGGCCAGTTCCAGCCAGCGCTGGTTGGCACGCGCCGCATCTTCCGCCACGCGGCGTTCGTGGATGTCGGCCTGCACGCCGATGATGGTCAGTGGCCGACCGTCGGCGCCGCGGCGCAGCGCGCGGGTGCGCGAGTTGATCCAGCGCCAGCCAAGGGTCCGGTGCATGATGCGGTACTCGATCTCGTAGCCGTCGATGTGCCCGGCCATGAACTGTTCGAGTAGCGGCAGCAGCCGTACCTCGTCGTCGGGATGCCCGTCGTCGTAGCGCATCTTGAGCTCGGTGTGGCTGCAGCCACGCAGTTCAGCCATGCGCTCGTTCCACACCCAGGTGTCGGTCTCGCAGTTCCATTCCCACATCGCGAGGTGGCCGGCCTCGAGCGCGAAACGCATGCGCGCCTCGTCCTCGCGCGCGCGCTCGTCGGCGCGCAGGCGCAGCATCTCGGCGGTGGCGCGCGCGGCGGCGGCGCGCAGCAGGGAGTCGGCGGAGGCATCGATACCTTGGGGACCAAAGTCGAAGGCGAACAGCAGGCCCAGGTTGGCGCCGTCCAGGTCACGCAGCGGCGCGGCACAGTAGCTCTCCGGATGCAGTTCGGCGAGCGCGTCGCAGCCTTCGAACTGCCCGCACCGCGACTGCTCGATCACCAGCACCTCGCCCGCGGAGGCCAGGGCCCGCTCGCAGGGGGTGCCGCGCGTGTCGAAGCGGAACACCGGCCGGGTCGCACCGTCCTGCCACATGCCCAGCACTTCCACCTCCGTGGTGCCAGGCACCAGGCGGCCGATGCCGACGCCGCGACACTCTAGCCCGAGGCACACGACACGCGCGATGCCGGCGAACACGCCGATGTCGAAGGCCGGATTGCGCAGCGTCTCGAACGCCACGCGGCGACGTTCATGCGCCGCCACATCGGCCGCCGCCGCCGCGCCTGGTATCGGCTCTCGTTCCACTCCCGGACTGCTCACGCCAGCCCCTCCTCACACGCGAGTCGCGCAAGCATAAACCGACGAGCGGGCTGTGCATCAGGCCCGAAGTGAATGCTCTAGAATCCGGCTCCGCGCTTCGGCCGTCGAAGCCCACCCGCAATCCCAACCTGAGGAGATTTCGCCATGTCCGCCACGCGCGAACATCGTACCGTCACCACCGTCGACGCCGTCGTCGTCGGTGCCGGTTTCGCCGGCCTCTACGCGGTCTACAAGCTGCGCGAACTCGGGCTCACGCATCGCGCCTTTGAACAGGGCGGCGGCGTGGGCGGCACCTGGTACTGGAACCGTTATCCCGGCGCGAGCTCCGACTCCGAGTCCTGGGTCTACGCTTACACTTTCTCCGAGGCCCTCGAGCAGGAATGGACGTGGAGCTGCCGCTTTCCCGGCCAGGCGGAGATCCTGAGCTACCTCGACCACGTCGCGACGCGTTTCGATCTGAAACGCGCCTTTGACTTCAACACCCGCGTCACCGGCGCGGCCTGGGACGATGCCACGCAGCGCTGGGTGGTGGAGACCGACGGCGGCGAGCGCGTCAGCGCGCAGTTCCTGATCACCGCGGTCGGCTGCCTGTCCTCCGCCCAGGTGCCGCAGATCGACGGACTGGACGACTTCAAGGGCGCCTGGTACCACACCGGCCGCTGGCCGCACGAGGGCGTCGACTTCACCGGCAAGCGGGTCGGCGTGGTCGGCACCGGCTCGTCCGGCATCCAGTCGATTCCTATCATCGCGCGCGAAGCGGCGCATCTGACCGTCTTCCAGCGCACGCCGAGCTTCAGCGTGCCGGCCGGCAACCAGCCGCTGACCCCGGCGCGGGTCAATGAACTCAAGGCCAACATCAAGAAGATTCGCGAGTTCTGCCGCTGGTCCACCATCGGTCAGCCCTACGACTGGAAGGACGCCGAGGCGCTCAAGGTTTCGCGCGAGGAACTCCTCGCGCAGTTCGAGGCCGACTGGGCCAAGGGCGGCTTCGAGTGGATGTTCGGCAGCTTCAAGGACCTGCTGGTCGACGAGCGCGCCAACCAGCTCGCCGCCGACTTCGTGCGCGCCAAGATCAGGCAGATCGTCAAGGATCCCGAGACCGCGCGCCGCCTGACCCCGACCGGCTACCCCATCGCCACCAAGCGCCTGCCGCTCGACCAGGGCTATTTCGAGACCTTCAATCGCGACAACGTGTCGCTGGTCGATCTGCGCGAGACGCCCATCGAGCGCATCGTCGCAGAAGGCATCGAGACCTCGGATCGCGTGCACCCGCTGGACGCCATCGTCTTTGCCACCGGCTTCGACGCGCTCACCGGACCGCTGCTGCGCTTGAACCTGCGCGGCCGCGGCGGCAAGACCTTGGAAGCCAAGTGGCGGCATGGGCCCGAGACCTACCTCGGCGTGTGTACCCGCGGCTTTCCCAATCTCTTCATGGTGACCGGGCCGGGCAGCCCCTCGGTGCTCGGCAACATGCCGGTGTCCATCGAGCAGCACGTCGACTGGATCTGCGCGTGCATCGCGCACATGCGCGCGAGCGGCAGCGCGCGGGTCGAACCCACCGCCGAGGCCGAGACGAGCTGGGGCGCGCACGTCAAGGAACTCGCCGACGCGACCCTGTTCCCCTCCACCGACTCCTGGTACATGGGCGCCAACGTGCCGGGCAAGCCGCGCGTATTCCTGCCCTACATCGGCGGCTTCGGCACCTATCGCAAGCTGTGTGACGAGGTGGTCGAGAAGGGCTACGAGGGCTTCAGCTTCGCCTGAGCCTCGCGGCCCGCCCCGCGTGAGGGATGGCCAGCGGCGCGCGGTTGGCGAACAATGACTGCCAGCGACCTGGGGAGGCTGCGTCATGAGCGAGACCCTCACATCCAACGGCCGGGTGCTGCCGGCCGCGGCGATCGCGCAGTATCGCGACGCCGGCTGGTACGCGCCGTTGAACGTGCTGGAGAGCGACGAGGCCTTGGCGCTGCGCGCGCGGCTCGAAGCCCACGAGCGCGCGAGCGGCGGGCCGCTCGCCGGCGCGATGCGTCACAAGTGCCACCTGCTCTTCACCTGGCTGTGGGACCTGGTGCACGACCGACGCATCGTGGACGCGGTGGAGGACGTGCTCGGTCCGAACCTGCTCTGCTGGTCCTCTTCCTTTTTCATCAAGGAAGCCCATGACCCGGGCTTCGTCTCCTGGCACCAGGACGCGACCTACTGGGGCTTGAGCAGTCCGGAGGTGATGACCGTGTGGCTCGCGCTGTCGCCGAGCACCATCGAGGCGGGCGCCATGCAGGTGGTGCCGGGCACGCACCGCCGCCAGTACGCCCATCGCGACACTTTCAACGAGCACAATCTGCTCACACGCGGCCAGGAAGTGGAGGTCGCGGTCGAGCCGCAGGACGCCGTAGCGCTGGTGCTCGCGCCCGGACAGGCCTCGCTGCACCACGTGCTGCTGGTGCACGGCTCGGAACCCAATCGCAGCGACGATCGGCGCATCGGTCTCGCGCTGCGCTACATCCCGACCCACGTGCGCCAGGTGGCCGGCGCGCGCGACTCGGCGACGCTCGTGCGCGGCGTCGACACCTACCGGCACTTCGATCACGAACAGGCGCCGGAGTCCGACCTCGCGCCGGACGCCGTGGCGCGCCACGCGGCCATCACCGCCGCGCAGGCGGCGACGCTCTACCGCGGCACCGACAAGCAGACCTTTCGCGCCTGAGCGCAGGGCATCAACCGTAGTCGTGGTACTCCACGACCGTCTCGCCCTTGAACACCAGCACGGTCGCGAGATCGATGGTGAAGTGCTCGCCGGCCTTGGCCATGCCCGCGATGTCGGTGCGCGCCGTGCCGCCCCAGGTCTGTTCACGCAGCACGGTGTGGCCGCTCGCGATCACGCGCACCGCCGGTCCGAGCCTGCGATCGGGCACGATGTCGCTGGCGAAGGTGCGCAGGACGTCGATGAACTCGTCGCGGGTGTCGAAAGCGAAGCCGCGGTTGTGATGACAGAACTTCAGATTGGGCGACAGCATCTGCGCAAGGCGCTCGAAGTCCTTGGCGTTGTAGGCGGCGACCAGGGTCTCGGTCAGTTCGAGCAGACGCTCGGGGGGCACTTGGGTGGTCATCTCGATCCCTCCTTCCGGGCACACTCTCACCGCCGCAGTATAGGCCTGCTGCACTCGCATCCATGACCCCGATCAGGCGCAATGCGCTTGAGCGCCAAGGGCAAAGAGCCTAGCCTCGACGCTCGACTCACCGAGAGGAGGCCTGCCATGGCCCGTATTCCCCTGGTAGATGCGGCGTCCGCGCCGCCGGCGGTGCAGGCCGAGTTCGAGGCGCTGGAGGCGCTCGGCTTCGGCGTCATGAACGTGTTCAAAGTGTTCGGCAACCACGCAGGCATCCTGCCGGCGTTCCGCCACTTGGTGAAGGCGCTCTACGCCGACAACAAGCTCGCCCCGCGCTATCGCGAACTCGCCTACCTGCGCGCCTCGCAGGTCAACGCCTGCCATTACTGAATCCCGACCCACGTGATGCTCGGTCTGAGTGTCGGGTTGACGGATGAGGAGATGGCGGCGATGGCTGCGCCAGAGACCTGCGCGAGTTTCAGCGAGCTCGATCGCCTGGTATTGCGCTACGCCGAGGTACTGACCCGCGACAACCGCGTCGATGACGCCACCTATACAGCGCTCGCCGCGCACTTCGACACCACCGAACTGATGGAGCTGGCCGTCACGGTGGGACTCTCGGCGCTGGTCAATCGCGTGCACGCGACCTTCAAGACCGACGTCGACGACAGCACGGTGGAGAGCGTGCAGGGCATGGTCTGCATGTTGCCGCCGCGCTGAGGCGCGTTGCCGGCGGCGTAAATCATTGTCACAAGCGGGCTCGTAGCGCCTGGCGCGCGGCCAGGCGGACTCGCGACGCGGCGCGCGGCCCGTCACTGCGGTTATGCTGGTGGCCTTCAGCCCGGGCGGATCCCCGGGTTCAGGGCCGGACAGAGGCAATGCAGGACAAGCCAGGGATTCCTCCGAAAGGATGCGTGGCGCTGGGCGCGCTGCTCTGGCTCGGCCTCGCACAGGCCGGCACGCCGAACTGGACGCTCAGCATCCAAGGTGATCCTGCGCTCGTATCGCCGCACGAACTCGGCTCGAACACGGCCGTGCTGGAGATCGAGGTCAACCCGCTCGACCCGGCGCAGCGCCTGCCGCGCCGCCTGTCACTGCGCGCCTTTGACGTCACCGGACTCGGCGCCCACGTCGCGGGTGTGCGCATCGGCCGCCGCGCCAGCGATCCGGTGGTAGGGCCGCTGCTCGCGCCGGGGACCTATGTCGACGTGCCGGGCGCGTTCGCCGCTGGCGCCGCGCCGCTGACCTTCGATCCGATACTGGTCGGACTGACCTGTGCGGCGCCCATCACCACCTTCACCATCGACGCCATCGACTACATCGACGTGGTCGCGCCGATGGACGCCGGCCTGGCACGGCTCGATCTCAGCTTCAGCACCAGTTGCGAAGTCGGCGAAGGCCGCGCCAGCTTCAACGGGCACCTGGTCTACCAGCACCCGGATCGCCTGCCACCGCTGCTCAGCATCGTGCGCGGCCGTCTCTGGGAAGATCGCAACGGCGACGGCCTGCGCGACGCGGGCGAACCGCCTTTGGCGGGCGCGACGGTCACGCCCCTCGCCGGCAACGGCATAGGTCGGCCGCGTGTGACCGACGCCGCGGGCACCTACGAGTTCCATTTCGAGCCCGGCGCCTATCGCCTGCGGGCCGCGCCGCCCGCGGCGCTGGTCGACCCGGAAAGCCAGGCGACGACGCTGATGCCGAGCCCTGCCCACGCGGGCGCGGACCCGAGCCGGGACAGCGACCTGGACGCGCAGGGTGAGAGCGCGGATTTCATCGTCAGCGGTGGCGAGGTGAGCGGCCCGGACGGCGGCTTCCGCTCGGCGCTGACCGTGCTCGAGGGCCACGCCTGGCTGGATGCCGATCGCAATGGCGTACGTAGCGACGCGGAGTCCGCCCTGTCGCTGACGATGTGCCTGTACAAGGGACAGAGCGCGCCGCTCGCCGACCAGGTCATCCTCTGCCAACCGAGCGACGAGGCGGGCTACTACCGCTTCGAGACCTACCGCGACCAGGTGTTCGCCAGGCCCGAGGGGGTGCCGCCCGGCTGGCAGCACACGCTGACCGGGGCAGGCAACGACCCCACCCGCGACAGCGACCTGCTGCTCGTCGACACGCCGCAACCGCGCAGCTTCGCGCGCGGCGCCCGCCACGCCATCCTGGACTTCGGCGCTTTCCCGGTACGAGGCACCATCGCCGGCACGGCATGGAACGACATCAACCTCGACGGCCTGCGGCAGCCGGACGAGCCGCCGCTGACCGGCCTGGTGCTGGAACTCGACAACGGTGAGGGCTTCACGCAGCGGCAGAACAGCGACAGCCAGGGGCACTACACCTTCGATGTGCCGGAGGGCGAGTACACGCTGCGCCTGCTGCGGCCGGCCAGCGCTGAATTCCAGGAATACATCCTTGCGCCGCACGACGTCGGCCCGGACGACAACATCGACAGCGATCTGTTCGGCGCGCAGTTTCGCTCGGCGCCCTTGCACCTGGCCGGCGGCGCACACATTGCCGATGTCGACGTCGGCTTCGCCGATGCGCCGCGCATGCCTATCGGCGGCCGGGTGTGGCGGGACACCAACGGCAATGGCCTGCGTGAGCCCGCCGAGGCCGCGCTACCTGACCGCAGGGTGCAGATCTACCGCGCTGGTCAGTTCTACGCGGAGGCCACCACGGACATCGAAGGCCGCTACTCGATAGATGCCCCGGTAGGCTCGCGCTACCGGGTCGGGTTCGCCTCCGACCAGCGGAAGCCGTCGCTGATCCCCACGCTACCGCGCGTCAACGGCGCGAACGACAGCGACGTCGGCTACGACGGCAAGGACTTCCTGCTGACCACGGCGGCGCCGGTGACACGCGATCTGGGACTGTACGACCCGACTCGCGTGAATGCCGTGCTGGCCGAGTATTTTCCGCTGGAGAAAGACAACCGCTGGACTTTCCGGCGCGAGGACGACAACCGTCTCATGACCTGCCGCATCGCGCGCAGATCCGTCGTCGCCGGCGAACCCCACGCACGCTTCAGCTGCAGCGACGGCACAGTCTGGAACCTCTCCCTCGGCGCCCGCGGTCTGCGCCTGCACAGTCTGCGCATGCCGGGCGCGGTGCGTGCCTTGCTGTCGGTGTTCCCCGCGACCATCGAACTCGTGCCGGAGAGCGCTCTGCTCATGGCGCGGGCCAGCCAGCGCCCCGTCGGCGTGATCCGCGGCCGGACCCGTGGCGAAGGCCGCGCCGCCGTCACCTCAACGGAGGCCTTCGACGGGCCGGTCGCGATCAGCTATGGCAGCCGCGCCAGCGTCGATGCGCGCAGCATCGTCGGTTGGTGGGGACCACAAATGCGCTTGTCCAACGAGATCGACGCGCGGAGCCAGGACGGCGTGCGCGGCACGCTCGACGTCTCCTTCGAACTCGCGCGCGGCATCGGACCGGTGCGCTTGTATAGCGCCGCCACCGGCGCCACCACCGCCAAGCTCGTCAGCTACAGCCGTGACGCCGACAAGGATGGACGCTCCACCCAGCGCGACAACTGCCCGCGCAGCAAGAACGCCCTGCAGGCGGACCTCGACCAGGACGGCGTGGGGGACGCCTGCGATGCCGATCTCGATGATGACGGCGTGCGCAACGCCGCCGACAACTGCCCGCGGCGCTGGAACAGTGAGCAGGCCGACAGCGATCAGGATGGCGTGGGGGACGCCTGCACCTAGGCGATTGCGTTGGCCGGCGCTTCGGCGAGCCGTCGCCGGGCTATCGAGCAGCAGCCTGATGTCTCCGCGGCAGTCGACCTGGCTGCACGCCCTCCCCGCTGCTCGATGGCGACAACCGAGAGATCTGTACCAGGCCCGCGCCACGTCGCGCGCGCCGTGCCGCCAGCCGCGGCTTTATGCCATATTCGGAGCCCGTCAATCCGGCCCGGACGATGCGCATGGACACTGCCTACCTCGAACTCACCGCCGTCAGCCGCCTGCTCGATGCGGGGGAACTCACTTCCGAACAGCTGACGCGCGATCTGTTCGCGCGCATCGACAAGCTCGACCCGCGCCTGCACGTGTTCGCGCGGCGCGACGCCGAGCGCGCGCTCGCCCGCGCGCGCGAACTCGACGCCGAACGTGCCGCCGGCAAGGTACGCGGCCCGCTGCACGGCATCCCGCTCGCGCTGAAGGACATCTTCTGGGAGCAGGGACAGGTGACGGCCTTCGGCACCGCGGTGCTGAAGGACTTTCGCGCCGCGGAAGATGCGACCGCGGTCGCGCGTCTGAACGCCGCCGGCGCGAACCTCATCGGCGCGGTGCAACTGACCGAGGGCGCCTACGCCGTGCACCTGCCGCCGATACAGGCGCCGGTCAACCCATGGCACGCGGACTACTGGTCGGGCGCATCGTCCAGCGGCAGCGGCGTGGTGGTCGCCTCGGGCCTCGCCTACGGCAGCCTCGGCACCGAGACCGGCGGCTCGATCCACTTGCCCTCGGCGGTGAACGGCGTGACCGGGCTCAAGCCGACCTGGGGCCGGGTGAGCCGCCACGGCGTGTTCGAACTCGGCGCGACGCTCGACCACGTGGGCCCGCTCGCGCGCTCGGCGGCGGACGCCGCCTGCCTGCTGCAGGCGATCGCCGGCCCCGATCCGCGCGACCCGACCGCCGCGCGCGTACCGGTGCCGGACTATGGCGCGGCGCTGCGCCGCGATCTGCGCGGCCTGCGCGTCGGCGTCGATGCCAACTTCGCGTTTGGCGGCGTCGACGCGGTGACCGTGAAGGCGGTGCAGGACGCGATCGCGACCTTGCGCGAACTCGGCGCCACCATCGTCGACATCGAATTTCCCGACGTCACGCAGATGGTCGCCGACTGGTTCCCGGTGTGCGCGGTGCAGACCGCCGTCGCGCACGAGGCGACCTATCCCGCGCGCAAGGCCGAGTACGGCGAGGCGCTGGCGTCGCTGATCGAGATGGGCCGCGCGCTGAGCGGCATGGAGCATCAGAAGCTCATCCTGCGGCGCCTCGACTTCAAGGGTCGCGTCGAAGCCGCTTTCGAACACATGGATCTCCTCGTGCTGCCGGTGCTGACGCTCGCCGAGACGACGCTCGAGCGCATGAGTCGTTTCGACGACGAACTCATCATGGCGGCGCACCGCTTCACCTGCTGCTTCACCATGAGCGGCAATCCCTGCATCACCCTGCCCTGCGGCTACACCGCGAGCGGCACGCCGGTGTCCTTCCAGTTTGTCGGCGCGCACTGGAGCGAGCCCTTGCTGCTCGGCGCGGCGCACGCCTTTCAAGGGGCGACCGCCTGGCATCGGCGCCATCCGCCGCTGTGAATTCGCGCGCCGCGGCCCTGCTATGCTCGGCCGCGGCACAAGAAGGGGGACAGGAGCAGGCGAACATGGCGGTGACGACGACCCGAGGCGTGGCGGATACGGCCGCGCCAACGCGAGGCTGCGGGGACGCGATGACACGTGGACGCTGTCTACTTTCCATTCTGTGCCTGGCCGTCGCCGCGCTCGCCCAAGCGCAGAGCCCCCTCACGCCGCAGGACGATGCTTCGATACTCGGCAAGAAGGTCTTCACCAACCAGTGCGCGCTGTGCCACGGCATCGACGGTGGGGGTGGCCGCGGGCCCGCGCTCAACAGGCCGAAGCTGGCGCGCGCGGCCACGCAGGCGGATCTCGTCAAGCTCATCCAGGAAGGCATCCCCGACACCGAGATGTCCGCGTCCTGGATGCTGAGCGAGAAAGAGGTCGAGCAGGTGGCGGCCTATGTGCTGTCGCTGGGTCGTGTGCCGCGCGAAGCGCTTCGCGGCGATGCCGCGCGCGGCAAGGCGCTGTACGAAACCAAGGGCAAGTGCGGCGGCTGTCACATCATCGATGGCATCGGGGGCATTGGCGGACCGGCGCTCGGCGATGTCGGCGCGCGGCGTAGCGCAAGTCACCTGCGCGCGGCGGTGCTCGAGCCGAGCAGCGCCCTGCCCGAAGGATTCCTGGTCGTGACCGTCACGACCAGGGATGGCCAGCACATTCGAGGCGAACGCCTCAATGAAGATCCCTTCACCTTGCAGCTTCGCGATGCAGACGGACGCTTTCACTCCTTCCGCAAGGCCGACCTGAAGGACGTGAGAAAGGAACTCGGAGTTTCGACCATGCCCTCCTACAAGGACGTGTTCACGAGTGCCGAACTGGAAGACCTCGTCGCCTACCTGGCCAGTCTTGAAGGTGCCCATTGAGAGTCTCTTGTCGAGAGCCGGACGCGCCAGGGGGACGCAGAACCGTGCGGCCCACTCTTTCGCCCTTCTCACCCTGCCTCTGCGCGTTGGCGACATTCTTCCTCGCCTCCACCGCGTTCGCGGAGGTGAGTTATGACCGCATCAGGCACGCGGCGCAGGATCCCGGCAACTGGCTGACCTATTCAGGCAGCTACGACGCGCAAAGATATTCGCGCCTGGATCAGATCACGCCGGAGAATGTCGCCCGACTCAAGGTCGCCTGGATCTACCAGTCGGAGGGGCGCGGCCGCTTCGAGACCTCGCCGCTGGTGGTCGACGGCGTGATGTACCTGACCGAGATCGGCGCGCGCGTGACGGCGGTGGATGCACGCACGGGACGCAAGCTCTGGTCGTGGGCGCGGCCGGAAGCGCAGAAAGCCAAGACCATCGGTTTCTTCGCCACCAATCGCGGGGTGGCCGTCCTGGGCGACAACGTCTATGTCGGCACGCCGGATTGTTACCTGGTCGCGCTCGATGCGCGCACGGGCGCGGTCCGCTGGCAGACCAAGGTCGAGGACAACACGCTCGGCTTTTCGATCACGGCCGCGCCGCTCGCCATCGACGGCAAGGTCATCGTCGGTATCAGCGGCGGTGAAGCCGGCGTTCGTGGCTTCCTCGATGCCTATGACGCGAAGACGGGCACGTTGGCCTGGCGTCGTTTCACGATCCCCGCGCCCGGCGAACCAGGCAGCGAGACCTGGCAAGGCGACGCCTGGAAACAGGGCGGCGGACCGACCTGGCTGACGGGTTCCTATGACCCGGACTTGAAGCTCCTCTATTGGGGCGTCGGCAATCCGGGGCCGGACTGGAATGGCGACGTACGGCCGGGGGACAACCTCTATACCTGTTCTCTGCTGGCAATCGATCCGGCCACCGGCGAGATCAAGTGGCACTTTCAATTCACGCCCCATGACACGCACGATTGGGACGCCAATGAGATCCCCGTGCTGCTCGATGCCGAATTCAAGGGCCGACCGCGCAAGCTGGTCGCGATGGCCAATCGCAACGCGTTCTACTACCTGCTCGATCGCGAAACCGGCGAATTCCTGCTCGGGACTCCCTACACGAAGCAGACCTGGGCCAAAGGGCTCGATGCGAAAGGCCGCCCGATCGTAATGCCCGGCACCGATCCCAGCTATGAAGGCACGCTGGTCTATCCCGCGCTCAACGGGGCGACGAACTGGCTGAGCCCTTCCTTCAGCCCGCAGACGCGGCTCTTCTACGTGGCCGTCCGCGAACGCGGCGCGTATTACTTCAAGAGTGACACGGAGTTCAAACCCGGCACGTTCTACTCCGGCGGCGGCGAGCGTGCGGTCGATGGCGATGGCAAGGCCTGGGGCGCGGTCCGCGCACTCGATGCGCTGAGCGGCAAACTCGCTTGGGAGTTCGGCCTGCATTCGCCTGCCATGTCCGGGGTTCTGGCGACCGCGGGCGGCCTGGTCTTCTGCGGATCGAACGAAGGCAATTTCTTTGCCCTCGATGCCGCCTCGGGCAAGGCGCTCTGGGACTTCCAGGCCGGCGGCCCGGTCATGGCGAACCCCATCAGCTTCTCGATCGACGGCAGGCAACACGTGGCGATCGCGGCAGGGGCCGCGATGATGGTGTTCAGCCTGCCCTGACGCGCCGCGCGGCCGCGGAGAACCCCACGCGCCGCGACCCTGCTATGCTCGGCCGCGGCGCGGGATGGCGCACGGGGGTAGGCGAGCATGGCGGTGACGATGACTCGAGGCGTGGCCGAGGCGACCGCGCCGGTGCGTCGCTGGCCCTGGCTGCTGGCCGTCCTGGCGCTGGTGTTCTTCGGCATGACCGCCGTCGAGTTCAGTCTCGCGCTGGGCGCCGATCGCGTTGCTTGGTGGGCGCGCGTGCAGGCCCTCGTGACCGGCGAGGCCTATAGCACCGGCGCGGGTTCGGCGCATCTCATGTACCCGGTGTATCGCCGCGCGCTCGGCGCGATGAGCGCGCACACCGCGCTCGGCGGCAGCGCGCTCGCGCTCGCGGTGCTGCAGTTCGTGCCCACGTTCCGCCGGCGCTGGCCGCGCCTGCATCGGGCGAGCGGCGCGCTGGTCATCCTCGCGGTCGGCACGTCGATGGTGGGCGCGCTCGGCTACCTGTCGCGCACGCCGCTTGCCGAGGTCTACGCGAGCCCAGGCTTCGGTCTCGCGCTGTGGGCGCTGGCGCTCGCCTGCCTCACGTTTCTCGCATTGGCCGTGCTCGCGGCCCGACGCCGCGACTTCCGCGCGCACATGGGCTACATGGCGCTGATGATGGCGACCTTGCTTTCGGCGCCCATCCTGCGCTTCGAATGGGCGCTGGTGGGCACCTTCAGCGGCTACGACATGGCGCAGGCCAACCAGGCCGTGACACCCACCCTGCTGGTGCTGTGCATTCTCGCCATGACCGCCTGGATGCACTGGGTGGGGGTGCGTGACCTGCCGCCGCGCCCGCGCGCCGCCGTACCGGGCATGTCGGCGCTGCGCGGCCTCGCGCTGCTCGCCGCGCCGGTCATCGTCCACGAGAGCCTGCTCGCGCCCTGGGGTCTGGATGCGCTCGCGGCGTGGCGCGCGCCGGCCGCGCCGCTACCCCTTGTCGCCGCCTGCTGGGGCCTGCCGGCGCTGTGGCTGGCGCTGCGCGCGCCGGCGGAGATCGCTCGCGCGGTCGACGGCATGCGTCCGCGCCCGCTGCACGAGGCGCTGACCGTGCTGAGCGCGTTCGGCGCGCTGCTGATCGCGAGCCGCCACGCCGCGCACACGCCCGATCTGCTCGGGCTGCGCTCCTACTGGCTCGGGCTTGGCGGGCTGACGCTGATGCTGGTCGCAGGCGCGCGTCTCTCGCGCCGTGACGACGAACCCTGGAGCTTGGTCCACCTGTTCCTCGCGCTCGCGCCAGCCCTGTGGCCGCTCCTGTGGCTGGTGGGCTGGCTCGTCGGCCAGAGCTTCGTCGTCGCCATGTGGTTCGCCGCGACGGTCGCCGCCGCGAGCCTCGCCGGCAACGCCTTCCTCACCGCCTTCGGCGTGCGCCTGCCCGCGGCGCGCGCATGATCGAACTCACGCTCGCGCGCCACCTGACCCTCGAAGCGCCGCCGCAGGCCGGGCGCATCGCGCATCTCGCGGCGGCCAGCGGGCTGGTGGTGAGCGAGGCGGCGCTGTACGTGGTGGCCGACGACGAGCTGGTGCTCGGCGTCTTTCCTGCCGCGTCCCAGACTCCAGGCCACACGCTGCGCCTGCTGGACGGCGATCTGCCGCTCGAGCCACGCGAACGCAAGCGCCGCAAGGCCGACTTCGAGGCGCTGCTGCGCCTGCCGGCTTTCGGCCTCTACCCGCACGGCGCCCTGTTCGCGCTCGGCTCGGGATCCGGCCGCGACAAGCCGCGCAGCGACGGCGTGCTGCTCGCGCTCGATGCGCGCGGCGCGCTGGCGCCCGACGCGCGACCGCGGCGCATCGCGCTCGACTGTCTGCATGCGCGGCTGCGCGACGAGTTCGCCGATCTGAATCTCGAGGGCGCGGTGGTGAGCGGGGACGAATTCGTGCTGCTCCAGCGCGGCAACAAGGGCCAGGCGGTGAACGCCACGGTGCACTACCCGCTCGCAACCATCCTGCAGGCACTCGCGCGGGACGACGCGCTGCCCGGACTCGCGCCCCGCGCGCTCCGCCGTCATACGCTCGGCACCATCGACGACGTGCCTCTCGGTTTCACAGATGCCGCCGCGCTGCCGGACGGCATCCTGCTGTTCAGCGCCGTCGCCGAGAACACCGACGACAGCGTCGCGGACGGCGCGTGTCTCGGCGCGGCCATCGGCGTCATCGATTTCGCCGCCGGGCGCTGCGCCATCGAACGCCTCGCCGCGCCGTGGAAGGTGGAAGGCGTGCACGCCTGGCGCGAGGCGGGGGCGACGCGCTTCCTGGCGGTGACCGATGCGGACGATCCGACGCGACCGGCGCAGCTGCTCGCGGGCCGCTTCGGGGCGGACTGAACGCGCGCGGTCCCGATGCTAGACTCGCCGCGCGGTCGCCCTCGACCGCAAGGAACCGGGAGTGAACATCACGATGAATCGCCGAGAACTGCTGAACGGCTTGGGGATAGCCGCCCTGGCCGCCACCGTCGCGCCCCTCACGCAGGCCGCCGACGACGCCCATCATCACCATGGCGCCGCGCACGCGGCGCTGATCGCCGCCGCGCTCCGCTGCATGGATCTCGGCGAGTCCTGCGTCGCCCACTGCAACACGGTACTCGCGACCGGCGATGCGAGCCTCGCCTACTGCCAGACCACGGCGATGGACACCGTCGCCATCTGTGAGGCCCTGCATCGCCTGGCCCAGACCAATTCGCCGCACCTCGCCAAGGTCGCCGCCGCGGCGCGCGACATCTGCCTCACCTGCGAAGAGGAATGCCGCAAGCATGCGGCGAAGCACGACGCCTGCAAGGCCTGCGGCGAAGCCTGCGCCGACTGCGCCAAGCAGTGCGCGGCGCTCGCCGCCTGAGCCTCGTCCGCGCTCAGACGCGGACCGCCTCGCGCGGCCGCGTCTCCTCGGGGTGCTCGCGCAGGTAGGCGAGCAGGTGGCGGCGCTTCTCGCTGCCACGACCCTGGAACTCCGTGCCGCCGTCGTCCGGCAGCAACCCCGGCCGCGCGCGCTGCACCTCGGCGAAGATGCGCCGCCAGCGCACCTTGATGGTGTGAGGCGAGAGATGCAGGCGCTCGGCGATGTCGTCGTCGGCGAGCGTGCGCAGCGCGAGTTCCAGGAGTTCGCGTTCGCCGTCGTTGAAGTCGAACACCGGCGCCTGGTCCATGAACAGCCGGCCGAGCACCGAGCTCGGCCGCCTGAGCGCGCGCTCACGGTAGGCGCCGCACAGGTAGGGCCGTTCGCGCAGCGGTGTGTCGTCCGGCACCGCGCGCCGCAGATCGCGCAGCAAGGGGTAGCCGGCGCCGCGCGCCAGCAGGTAGGTGTCGAAGCCGAACATCTCGCGCACCACGCTGCGCAGCCGCCAGCCCGCCAGCCAGTCGCGCAACGACCATTCCATCCAGGGGAACCAGCGCATGACGCGCGGCAGGTACCAGTCGCTGTCGGCGAGCGCGAAGTCGAGGCCGAAGGCGTTGACCCCTGCGCCACCGTTGGCCCGCGCCTGCCCGGCGCGGTCCAGCAGCAGCGCGTCGCCACGCAGCGTCGCTTCCACCAGTTGGCGACACAGCCAGGGGCGATGGTGGCTCGCGACCTCGTCGGCCCAGGCGTCGCTGGCGAAGCCGGCGGTGACGTAGCCCTGCACCTCGCGCGCCGAATCTTCGTCATCGTCGACGAACACGTAGAACGCGAGGCGCCGCTCGGCCAGCAGTTGCCGCCACACCTCGGGCAGGGCGGCGAGCGTCGCCGCGCTGTGCACGCCGCGCCCCCAGCCCGCGGTCAGGGCCTGGCAGCGCACGAGTTCGTGCTGCGCGACCGGCCGACAGTGCAGAGCCATGCAACAACCTCCCTGGGAAATGGTTCGCACTGCCGCGCAGCTTACCGAATTGGGGTGCCGCCAAGCCGCGCGGTGCTGCCTAGGCTCGCTCCATCAACGAGGGAGCCTGCCCATGTACGACACCACGCTGCACTCAACGCCGCGCGGCGCGCGACGCGCCCGCGCCGCCCTGCTCGGCCTCGCGCTGCTCGGCGCCACGCCGACGCAGGCCGCGCTCAACTTCACCCGCATCGCACACTCCGACGACGCGCTGTTCGCCGACCTCAAGGTGAACCAGCCGGCCTTTGCCGACTTCGGTTTCGGCCCTGCGGCCATCAGCAGTACGGGCGAGGTGGCGTTCCTCGCCGGCGCCATCGACAACAGCAGCGGTGACGTCGGCCTGTTCCGCGGCGACGGCAGCATCGCGCCCACCGCGCTCCTGCGCAGCGACGGCAACCTCGACGACACCGCCAACCCGCTGAACTTCATCTCGTCCTCCGCCGTGCCCATCGCTCACGACGGCGACGTGGTGTTCGGCGCGACCCTGAAGGACGGCGGCGCGGGCATCTTTCGTTACGACGCGGCGAGCGGCGCGACCAGCGCCGTCGCCACCGACCGGCGGGTCACGGCCGCCAGCGGCTTCGCGCCGGGCCTGTTCGACGACATCGGCCTGCGCCCGTCGATGAACAGCAATGGCGACGTGGCGTTCTCCGGCGTGGTTGGCGGCGGCAGCGTGGGGGGCGTCTATCGGGGGAGCGACCCGCTGGCCGATCGCGTGTTCGATTCCGCGCTCACGGCCCGCGATGCGTTCTTCTGGAACGACCCGGTGGTCAGCGCCGGTGGCCTGGTCGGCGCGGTGACCAACAACTTCACGCCCGCCACCTCGGCCTTCTGGAACGAGGCGACGGTCTACGTGCCGGGCGCGACGACCACCGAGACGGTGCTGGCCTCGACCCTCGGCGGCACACCCTTCGCCATCCAGCAACCGACGCTCGACCTGAACAGTGGCCAGCGCGCGGTCTTCGTCGGTCAACTGGCGCCAGCGGGGGGCGGCGCACCCGACAGTCAGATCCTGCTGGCCACGCCTTTCGGGGCTCCCACCTCCTTGGCGGACGCGCGCTTCGCCGGTGGCGCCGTGCCGTTTCGCGCCTTCACCAGTGAAGTCTCGCTGGCGGACAACAACACGGTGGCCTTCGTCGCGCGCGATCTCGACAACGAGGAACAGTTGCTCGCCCATCACATCGGGCGCAGGACGGCGTCCCAGGGCAACGTCTACGCCGAAGTGCTGCGCACCGGCGCGCTGCTCGATGGGCGCGTCGTCGAGCGCATCCAGTTCACGCGCGAAGGTCAGAACGATCGCGGTGAGTTCGCCTTCGTCGCGCATTTCGAAGACGGCAGCTCGGGCGTGTACAAAGCGAACTTCGGTTCGACCGCGCCGGGCGTGGTGCCGCAGCCGGGGCTGCGCGCCGAAGCCGAGTCGCGTCGTTACGACATGCGTACCCATGCCGAGGTCGTGGTCGAGGATGTGGAAGTGGCGCCGGTGCCGGGGCATGCCACCGCGGCGGTGCCGGTGGAGGCCAATGGCTTCGCCGCGGCCGACGCGTTGAACGACGCCACCGGCTCGCACCTGAAGGCCGTCGCGCAGGCGAATTCGCGCCTCGACCTGTCGCCTCTCACGTCCACCGGTTTCGAAGGCGAGACCCGCGCGCTGTCCAGCATCATCACCAACTGGACGGTGCCGAATCCAGGCAACGGCCAGACCGGCGAGACCATCCAGATGCTGGTGACCATCGACGGCACCTTGCGTCACGAAGTACAGACCGGTCCGCCGGTCGCCATCGTTTCCTCCGGCCGAGGCCGGTTGTCGTCGCCAGGTGGGGGGCGGGTGCAGCTCAGTGGCCCCGTCACCGGTCCCAGGGTGCCGCTGGTCGCCGAGGTCAACTACATCATCAACGCCAACGTCGGCGGCACGACCTTCAATGCCTTTGGCGGCTACGCGCGCCTGACCGGCGGCACGCTCAATGTGGCGGGCGACTGGGACCCGGCGGCCTGGGATCTCACGGCCACCGCCGACAGTCTCACGGCCGACATCGACACCTTCGCGCTGGTCACCTACGACATCACCTACGACGAGGTCTTCGCGCTGGAATTCGTGGTCGAGGCCTTCGCCAGCGCGCACTTCTTCGGCACCGGCACGGCGCTGGCCGACTTCGGCAACACCGCGCGCTTCAGCCTGCGCACGCTGTCGGGCGCGCCGGTGGTGCAGCTCGGCACCACCGGCGCGGCGGTGGTGCCGCTGCCGGCTTCGGTGATGCTGCTGCTGCCCGCCTGCGGCCTGCTGCTCGCGCGGCGGCGTCGCGTGTCAGTCGCGCGGTCGTGAGCCGCGCCGCGCGCGACGCAGGGCCA